>NZ_JAOPWR010000253.1 GCF_025965585.1 Pseudonocardia sp. | reverse complement strand
CCGCACGCTCGTGGTCGCACCGCGCCACCGCGCCACGCTCAGCCAGCGGGCACGCACGTTCGAGCGGCGGTTCGTCGGCCCGCAATCCGAGGGCACCGCGCCCACCGCGGCGCTACGGTCCGACCTGTGGACGCCGACTACCTCTCCGTCAACCGCGCCAACTGGGACGAGCGGGCCCCTGCACATGCCGCATCGCCGGGATACGCCCGCGACCGGTTCCTGAGCGACCCCACGTTCCTCAGCGACGTCGTCCGCTTCGACGTGCCGCGGCTCGGCGACGTCGGGGCGTTGCGGGGCGTGCACCTGCAGTGCCACATCGGCACCGACACGATCTCGCTGGCGCGGCTCGGTGCGCGCATGACCGGCCTCGCCTTCTCCCCCGCCGGCGTGGCCGAGGGCCGCAGGCTCGCGGCCGATGTGGGCGCGGACGTCGACTTCGTCGAGTCCGACGTCTACGGCGCCCTCGACGTGCTGCCGCCGAGCGGGTTCGACCTCGTCTTCACGGGGATCGGCGCGCTGTGCTGGCTGCCGGACGTCCGACGCTGGGCGGGGGTGGTGGCCGGCCTGCTGAAGCCGGGCGGGCGACTGTTCCTGCGGGAGGGCCACCCGATGCTGTGGGCGATCGACGAGACGAAGACCGACGACCTGGTGGTCGGCCACCCCTACGTCGAGACGTCCGAGCCGCTGGTGTTCGACGAGCAGGGCTCCTACGTGGAGATCGACACGGAGTTCGCCCACACCGTGTCGCACAGCTGGAACCACGGCCTCGGCGAGATCATCACCGCGCTGCTCGACGAGGGCATGACGCTCACCGCGTTCGTCGAGCACGACAGCGTGCCGTGGGAGGCGCTGCCCGGCCGGATGGAGCGGACCGAGCTGAAGGAGTGGCGCCTCGCCGACCGGCCGGAGCGCCTCCCCCACAGCTACACGCTGCAGGCGATCAAGACCTGAGGATCAGTGGCCGGCGGGGTGTGACGCCACGAGCGGCGGCACGGTGCCACCGGCGCGGCGCACGGCGCGGCGGGCCGACAGATAGGCGAGCGGGCCGGTCACCAGGGTCTTGAGCTGGTGCGAGCCGGCCGATCCGGTGGACTCGGCCGCGGTCTCGCGGTCGCCGATCGAGCGCAGCCGGTTCAGCGCGGCCGGGATGCGACGGAGGGCGGCGGCGCGACCCACCGGGTCCAGCATGATCTTGGTGAGGTAGCCGCCAAGGCCGAGCGCGTAGCCGTCGAGCTGGCCGGCGAGCGCGTCGCCCGACGCGCGGTGGTGGTGCCACACGTACGCCGACGGCTCGTAGGCCAGCGTGTGCCCGGCCAGGACCAGCCGGACCATGAACTCGCAGTCCTCGCCGGCCTTCGCGGGGGTGCCCGGGCCGAGCGCCGGGTCGAACCCGCCGAGCTCGGTGGCCACCGCGACGTTGACGGCCATGTTGGCGCCGACGCCGAACAGGCCCGGCGAGAACGGGAAGACCGGGGAGTCCTCCGGCGGCTCGGCGAGGGAGAACCGGCGGCGGGCGAAGCCCTTCCGCCAGCCCAGCGCCGCGTCGGCGTCACGCTGCGCGGGCGAGTCCAGCCGGGCCGCCATGACGGGCCCGCAGACGCAGGCGACGTCGGGCTCGGCCAGCGCGGACGCCATCCGGCCGACCCAGCCCGGGTCGACCTCGACGTCGTCGTCGGTGAACGCGACGAACCGGGCGCCGCGCGCCACCGCCTCGACGAGGCCGCGGTTGCGTCCGGCCGAGGTGCCGCGGCGGTCCTCGCGCACGTACTCGACGCGGTGGTCGTCCATGTCGCGCACGACGCCCGCGGTGAGGTCGTCGTCGGGGTCGTTGTCGACCACGAGCACCGTCAGCTGCTGGTGGGTGCTGCGCAGCAGGCTGCGGACGCACCGGGCGACGCTGTCGGGCCGGTTGCGCGTGGCCACGACCACCGTGAGGGCGTAGCGCACCGGGGCGAGCGGGAGCGGCGTGTGATCGAGGGCCTCGCCGATCTCCTCGAGCACGGTGGCGCGGATGGTGTCGGCGGAGGCGTGGCCGTCCGCGAGCGGGACGCTGATCTGGCCCGACGGCACGCCGTCGACGGTGACCAGCAGGAGCGCGGAGCCGAAGGTGCGGGCGACCTCGACGGCCTCGATCGGACGGCGGACGTCGAGCTGACCGACCCACACCGGGGCCGAGGTCGGGGACGGCCCTTCGGGAGAGGGGCTCAAGTGCGTGTCAGCCGCGATCAAGGTCATGGCTCCGACTCTCCTCAACGCAACTGTGGGCACGCTGTGAAGGAAGAACCGACCTGCAGAGATGCCTACAGAGTGTGAGGTGGGTCTCTCAGGAGCCTACGCTCCGTCGCCGGGTCAGGAGGTGTAGGCGGCCGTCGGAGGCTCGGTGGCGGTCTTCGGCGAGGTCGCCAGAGCCGTGCCGATCGCGGCGGTGAACCGCGCGAACTCGCCGGCGAACGTGACCGGGTCGACGCCCGGCATGAACGCCGTCGTGCACACCGAACGGTCGATCCGGGCCGGGTCGGCCGTGCCGTCGTGGTCGAGCGCGTCGGCGACGATCGCGTAGGCCACCGGGTCGAACGTGCCCATCGCGAGATGGTCGGCGACGTGCCCGGGGCAGATGTCCTGCACCGCGATGTTCGCCACCGCGCCGGCGCCCCCGCGCAGCGGCGAGCTGGTGGACGGGCCGAAGTTCGGGTACGGGAGCGGCGCGTTGGGCACGACGACCTCGTCGGTGAACGAGTAGGCCACCGTGTAGTCCAGCCCCGCGAACGTCTCCGGGCCGTCGTTGAGGGTGGTCAGGAAGTTCGACGCGGGCGTCTGCTGGCGGATGGACGGCGCGCAGACGGTCGCGCACAGCGCGTCGGCGTCGACCGTACCGTGGTTGGACGGGGCGATGCCGATGACGTCCTTCACCATGCCGCGGGTGTCGGGCCAGTACTTCAGCGCCCAGCGCGGCAGCATCCCGCCCTGGCTGTAGCCGACCACGGCGATCTGGCCGTCGGAGTCGTCGTGCATCGTCCGGATCCCGTTGACGACGTACTCGGCGGAGACCTGGATGTCGCCCAGGCCGCTGCCGGGCAGCTCCACCGCGCACCACGGCCGGGACTCGGTGTCGAAGGCGCGCTCGTAGTTCCAGTCGAAGTTGGGCGCGGGCGTCAGGGCGGTGCCCGGGACGAGGAGCACGGGCGTGCCCTGCGGGTCGGCGGGGTGCGAGCAGGTCAGGCTCGCGTCCAGCGCGGCCTGCGGAACCCTCAGGCCTGGTCCGGTGTCGGCGAGTGCCGGCGTGGCCACGACCGCTCCCGCCAGCGCCGCGACCGCCGTGAACACCCCGACCATGACCGACCTGCGCATCGTTGCCCTCCCCGTCGTCGATCATGCAAACGAGGGATCTGCGTCGAGGATGCGCCTCAATGGGGTGGAGCGGCCGCGGCCCGGCGGTGCAGGGTCAGCAGGTGGGCGGGCAGCAGGCGGGGATCGAGGCGATCCGTGCACAACCAGCCGCCCACGGCGTCGACGTCGACGGTGGTGCGCAACGGCCCGATCCGCAGCACGGGCGCCGTCGGCCTGCGGGCGGTGTCGCAGGGCTGGACGAGCAGCAGGGGCGCCGCCGGCCTGAACCGGCAGGCAAGTGCCCCGAGGAGGCACCCCGTCGCGACCATCACGCCGTGACGGCTCGACCCGACGGCGTCCCTCACGACGTCGACGAGGTGCCCGGCGACCGTCGCCGGATCACCCACCCCGCAGCCCGGCGCGGTGCACACCACCGCCGTGAAACCCGCATCCTCCTGCATGTCCACCTCCGGAATGAAACGAAAACCGTTATCGTTAGGGAGAACGGTAACAGCCCGGGACGACCTCAGGGAGACCTCATGCGACCCGCCATCCACCCCACGTACGAGCCCGTCGTGTACCAGGACCGCGCCACCGGCGACGCCTTCCTGACGCGCTCGACGGCCACCTCCCGCGAGACGATCGAGTGGGAGGACGGCAACACCTACCCGGTGATCAAGGTCGACGTCACCGCGTTCTCGCACCCGTTCTGGACCGGCAACACCCGTGTGCTCGACGCCGCGGGCCAGGTGGAGAAGTTCCGCCGCCGTTACGGAGCCCGCGCGGGGCGCTGACCTGGCGTAACGTCCCGCGCGTGCGCCCACGCCGCAGCCCGCCCGTCGTCGTCACCGACATGCGCGAGCCGTTGATCGTGGTGCACCGCCGGATGATGCGCGTCCGGCTCGTGCTGATGGTGATCTGGCTGGCCGGCTGGGTGGTGGCCGGCGTCCTCTACCGGCACGGCTGGCTGGCCACCGCGATCCTGCTGGGCAGCGGGCCGGGCGTGTGGATGGTGTGGTTCGCGGTTCGGTCGCGGTGCCGTACCGGGCGGCGAGAGGCCGTCAGCCGCCCGGTACGGGGAGAACTCGGCGCGGGAGGAGATCGTTGACCCGCCGGAAGCGCTCCTCGCGGTTCTTCCACTCCCGGGGGTAGCCCAGCGACGCCTCGACGAAGCGCACGCCGTCCTCGTGGATCACGCGCGGGATGTGCAGGTGCCCGTACACGACCGCCGTGGCGCGGTAGCGGACGTGCCAGTCGGCCGTGGCCTCCGTGCCGCACCACAGCGCGAACTCCGGATGGCGCAGCACGCGCGTGGGCAGGCGCGTGAGTGGCCAGTGGTTCACCAGCACCGTCGGCAGCGCGGGGTCGATCGCGTCGAGCCTGCGCCTGCTCTCCTCCACCCGCGCGTGGCACCACTCGGTGCGCGTCGCGTAGGGCTCGGGGAAGAGCAGGTGCTCGTCGGTGCACACCACCCCCGCCTTGTACGCGGCCGCGAGGCCCTCCTCCGACGTCGTCGTGCCCTGGGGCAGGAACGAGTAGTCGTAGAGCAGGAACAGCGGCGCGACGACGACCGGTCCGTCCTGCCCCTCCCAGACCGGGAACTCGTCCTCGGGCGTCAGCACGTTCATCGCCCGGCAGCTCTCGACGAGGTGCCGGTAGCGGAACTCCCCGCGCAACGACACGGGGTCCTTCGTGCGCGTCCACAGCTCGTGGTTGCCCGGCACCCAGATCACCCGGGCGAAGCGCCGCCGCAGCGAGCCGAGGACCTCGGCCACGTCCTCGGTCCGCTCCGCCACGTCGCCCGCGACGATCAGCCAGTCGCCGTCGGAGGTGGGGCTCAGCGCGTCGACGATCGCCCGGTTCTCGGGGTAGCGCACGTGCAGGTCGCTGACGGCCAGCAGCCGCGGGGAGGTCACGGACCAGTGGTACCCGATGCCCCACGGCCGCGCGCGGAACGGGGTGGCCGAACGAGGCTACCGGCGGTAGCTTGACTGTGGGTTACCAGTGGTAAGTAGAGCGGGAGGCCGACGATGGCGGGACTGGCGGACGTGCGGCGCGGTATCCGGTGGGGCCTGCGGCACGGGCTCGTCAAGCGGGCCATGGGGCAGCGGATGAAGGCCGGCGAGCCGACGGCCGCGCTGATGATCGACCCCGCGATCAACGCCGACCCCTTCCCGCACTACGACGACCTGCGCGCCCGCGGCCGGCTGGTGGACAACGGCGTCGTGCTCAACACGGCGCATCACGACGTCGCGCTCGCGGTGCTGCGCGGCGGCGACTTCGGCGTGGTCGGCGGCCCCAGTGGGCGCGCTCCCGCCGCGTTCCGGTACGCGGTGAAGGCCGGCGGCCGCGGGCCGCTGGGCCCGGCCGAGCCGCCGTCGATGCTCTCCACCGACGCCCCCGACCACACCCGCTACCGCAAGCTCGTCACCCGTGCGTTCAGCGCGAAGGCCGTCGCCGGGCTGCGCACCCGCACCGAGGGCATCGCCGCCGAGCTGCTCGACGGGCTGGCCGCCGCGGGTGGCCGCGCCGACCTCATCGAGGACTATGCCAGCCTGCTGCCGGCCACGGTCATCGCCGAGATGCTGGGCGCGCCGCTCGACATGCGCCGCCAGTTCCTCGAGTGGGGTGCGGGCGCCGCGCTGTCGCTCGACGCCGGGCTGTCGTGGAAGGACTTCTCCCGCTCCGAGCGCGACATCCAGGCGCTTCAGGACTGGATGACAGGCCACTTCGAGCACATCCGCCGCCACCCCGGCGACAACATCCTCTCCGCGCTGGTGCATGCCCACAGCGAGGACGGCAAGCTCACCGAGGACGAGCTGACCAGCATCGCGATGCTGCTGCTCGCAGCCGGGTTCGAGACCACCGTCAACCTCATCGGCAACGGTGCGGCGCTGCTCACCTCCCACCCCGACCAGCTCGCGGTGCTGCGGGAGGACCCGTCGCTGTGGCCGAACGCGGTCGACGAGATCCTGCGCCTCGACTCCCCCGTCCAGCGCACCGGCCGCATGGCCCGGCGCCACACGGTGGCCGCGGGCGAGCCCGTCAAGGCCGGGCAGGCCGTCGTCGTGATGCTCGGCGGCGCCAACCGCGACCCGGACGTGTTCACCGACCCCGAGCGCTTCGACGTCGCGCGGAAGAACGCCGGCGACCACATCGCGTTCTCCAGCGGCATCCACTACTGCCTCGGCGCCGGCCTGGCGAAGATGGAGGGCGAGGTCGGGCTGCGCGCGCTGTTCGACCGCTTCCCCGACCTCGCGCCCGCCGGCCCGCCGCACCGTCGCCCGACGCGCGTGCTGCGCGGGTACGACGCGATGCCGGTCCGCCTGTCCCCCGCCACCATCAGCGCCTGACCGTCGGCCGGGTGGCGCCGGCGCTATCGTCGGATCATGACCCTCTCGGCCCCCGAGCAGATCGCCGACGCGCGGTTCGTCGCACTCACCACGTTCCGCAAGGACGGGAGCGGGGTGTCGACACCGGTGTGGGTCGCGGCGGTGCCCGACGGCCTCGGGGTCTGGACCGGAGCCGCGACCGGCAAGGTCACGCGGATCCGCCGCGACGACACCGTGACCCTCGCCGTGTGCGACCGGCGCGGCCGCGCCACGGGACCCGCGGTGCACGGGACGGCCCGCCTGCTTGACGCGGACGGCGCCGCCCGCGTGCGCGCCGCCGTCCGCGTCAAGTACGGGGCGACGGGCAAGCTGCTCACCACCCTCAGCGCACTGCGGCGCGGCACCGCCTCCAGCGCGGGCATTGCGATCACGCCGGACTGAGCCCGACAGCTCAGCCCGCGCGCAGGGTCCGACAGCTCAGCCCGCGCGCAGGGTCCGGCTCGCCGGGATCCAGCCCGCCAGGGCGTCGAGCATCGCCGTGGCGCCGGCCGCCACCTCGTCGTTCGGGGTGAACGTGCGCTCGTCGCCCTCGCCGGACAGGTGCTGGGCGAAGAACGGGATCGGCACCGCGGCCACCATCGGCACCATCGACAGCGCGGCCAGCACCGGCTTGAGCTGCTGCACCGCGCGGATCCCGCCCGCCACCCCGCCGTAGCTGACGGTCCCGACGGGCTTGTGCGCCCACTCGTGGAACAGGAAGTCGATGGCGTTCTTGAGCGCGCCGTTGAAGCTGTGGTTGTACTCGGGCATCACGACGACGAACGCGTCGGCACGGTCGACGGTCGCGCTCCACGCCTTCGTGTGGTCCTTCGTGTACTGGCGCAGCCGCGGGTGGTTCGGCTCGTCGAGCAGCGGCAGGCCGACCTCGGCCAGGTCCACCAGCTCGACGTCGAACGCGCCGTGCTCGACGGCGGCCTTCTCGATCCAGTGGGCGATGGACAGGCCGGCGCGGCCGGGGCGGGTGCTGCCGACGATGATCTGCAGGAGGGGATTGCTCACGCGTTCAATGATCCCCCCTGGCTCCCGCCGCCGAACCAGCCGGGCACGTCCAGGCGGAACCCGCCCTCAGCCGTGACGGCGCGCGTCGGGATGCCCCTCGCGGGCGAGCTCGGTGTGCAGGGCGTCGACCAGCGTGCGGAAGCCCTGCAGGAGCAGTGGACGGTGCTCGGCGCCTTGATCAGCGCCGTCGGGCGGGCCGGGAAGGGTCTCAGGTCAGGGCTTCCAGGGCCGCCTCGGCCTGGTCGTGCAGGGACTTCAGGCGGGCCGCTCCCCGGTCGGGCTCGTCCGCGCCCATCACCCCACCCGCGTAGCGGCTGTAGACGCCCGCGCCGATGCAGGCCGACCGCCAGCGCGCGAAAGCCACGTAGAAGTCCAGCTCGGAGACGTCGCGGCCGGAGCGCTCGGCGTACCGGGCCACCAGCTCGTCGCCGTCGGGGTAGCCGCCCACGCGGTTGGGCCCCGCGATGGTCGGCGGCGCGGTGTCACCGGGCCGTCCCCACGAGGCGAGCAGCCAGCCGAGGTCGGCCAGGGGATCGCCGAGGGTGGCGAGCTCCCAGTCGAAGATCGCCCGCACCCGCCCGTCGGGGCCGAAGGACAGATTGCCGGGCCGGTAGTCGCCGTGCGCGATCCGGACGTCGGACGGCGGGAGCGTGGCAGCCCGTGCGACGAGCCGCTCGTGGGCTGCGTCGACGACGGCGAGGCCGGGCACCGCCGACTCGTGCACCTGCCGGTGCCAGCGCCTGAGCTGTCGCTCCAGGTAGCCGCCCGACCGGCGCAGGTCGCCGAGGCCCACGGCGTCGGGTTCGACCGCATGGAGGTCGGCCAGCACGTCGACGGTGTCGAGGGCCGCGGTGCGCCGCACGTCACCGGGGTCGAGGCGGTGGCCGGAGTCCTCGTCACCGAGCACCTCGCCGTCGACGAAACCCATGACGTAGAACTCCGCGCCGATCACGCCAGCGTCGGCGCAGTACCCGACGGGCCGCGCCACCGGCACCGGGGTGAGCGCGAGGGCGGAGATGAAACGCCACTCCCGGCTCATGTCGTGCGCGGTGGCCAGCACCATCCCCGTCGGCGGCCGGCGCAGCGCCCATGCCGTGCCCGCGGCGTCGGTGATCCGGTAGGTGAGGTTCGAGTGGCCGCCGGAGATCCGGTCGACGGCCAC
>NZ_JAOPWR010000245.1 GCF_025965585.1 Pseudonocardia sp. | reverse complement strand
GGTGGTCGCCGATGACGCCGGTGTAGACGATGTCGAGCGCACCGAGGTGCGCGATGGCGTCGGCGCGGCCCACCGAGTAGTCGTCCCAGGTGCGCTCCTTCACGAGCGTCCCGGGCGTGCCGGCGGGTGACCCGCCGAGGGTGGCGATGCGCTCGGCGACGTCGTCGACCATCGCGCGGACGCCTTCGACCTGCGGGTCGAGCATGGTGTGCACCGCGATGAAGTTCGGGCCCACCACGTTCCAGTGCACGTGCTTGAGCGTGAGGGCGAGATCGTTCAGGGCATGGAGGCGCTGCTGCAGGATGTCGATCACGACCCCCGCCTCCTTTGCCTCCATGCCGGGGACGGTGTAGCTGATGCTGCTCGGATCGGTCATGAGTGCGTGGTACCCGTCCCGGACGGCTCCGACACCTGCGGACCTGATCGTGCTGTGATGGCCGGATGGCCCTGCGCACCGGATTCCTGGCGTTCGTCGAGCACACCGGCGTCGACGCGCACACCGCCCGATCGGCCGGGCTGACGGACGGCTTCCGGCTCTTCGCCGCGGCCGAGGAGCTGGGCTACGACACCGGGTGGGTCCGCGTCCGGCACCTGGAGCCGTACCTGTCCGCGCCGCTGCCGTTCCTCGCCGCCGTCGGCCAGCGCACCGAACGGCTGCTGCTGGGCACCGGGGTCGTGCCGATCCGGTACGAGAACCCCGCCCGGCTGGCCGAGGAGGCCGCCACCACCGACCTGCTCACCGGCGGGCGGCTGCAGCTGGGGCTCTCGGCCGGCTACTCCTTCGCCGAGGGGTTGTTCGGGCCGGTCTTCGGGCGCACGGAGCTGCCCTTCGACGAGGAGGTCGAGCAGCGGCTGCGCCGGTTCCTCGACGCCGTGCGCGGCACCCCGCTCGGCGTGGCCGACGCGCGCCACCCGCACGCGGCCGAGGGCACCCCGCTGACCGCCCAGCCGCTGTCACCCACGCTCCCCGACCGCATCTCCTACGGCGCGGGCCGGCTGGCCACCGCGGCCCGCACCGGCTCGCTCGGCATCGGCCTGCAGCTCTCGACCCTCAACAGCGAGATCACCGAGCTGAGCTTCGAGGACTACCAGGCCCGCCAGATCGCGGCCTACCGCGAGGCGCGCCGGGCCGTGGACGGGGTCGACGGCAGCGTCACCATCGGGCGGATGATCCTGCCGATCCTGCGCCCGTCCGACCGCGAGGACTACGCCTTCCTCCTCGACCGCGACGCGCAGCGCCAGCGCGACAACGGCGCCCCCGGCGCTCCCCCGCTCCACTTCGGACGCGTGCACGCGGGCGACCCGGACGAGATCGTCGCTGCCCTCACCGCCGACGCCGCCCTGCAGGCCGCGGAGGAGCTCGTCGTCGTGCTCCCGTTCGACCACCGGCCCGAGGTGGCGCAGCGGATCGTCGAGACCGTGGCGCGCACGGTCCTCCCGGGGCTGCACGAGGCGCTGCGGGCCGCACCGGCGGCCTGAGCCTCACCCGGCCGCGGACGGATGGCCGGTGGCGGCCCGCACGATCGGCGCGACGCGGGTGCCCAGCAGCTCGATTCCGTGCAGCAGGTTCTCGTGGGCCAGCCGCACATTGGTCATCTGCAGCGAGATGCGGGAGACGCCGCCGAGGGACTCCGACACGGCCAGCATCTTCGTGGCGACAGTCTCCGGGTCGCCGATGATGTAGGCGCCGCTTGGCCCGCGGGTCGCGTCGTAGGCCGCGCGGCTGGGCGGCCGGCCGCCCCGCTCCCGCGCCATCTTCGTGAACATCTCGGCCCAGCCGGGGTAGAAGTCGTCGGCCGCGTGCTGGTCGGAGTCGCCGACGAAGCCGAAGCAGTGCAGCCCGACGCGCAGCTGCTCGGCGGGGTGGCCCGCCCGGCGTCCCGCCTCCCGGTAGGCGTCGACGAGCGGGCGGAAGCGGTGCGGCTGGCCACCGATGATCGCCACCATGAGTGGCAGCCCGAGCACCCCCGCGCGGATGAACGACTCCGGGGTCCCGCCCACACCCACCCAGATCGGCAGCGGGTCCTGCAGCGGACGGGGGTACACGGTCTGGGCGTCCAGGGCCGGGCGGTGGGTGCCGGACCAGGTGACGGCCGGCTCGTCGCGAATCTTCAGGAGGAGCCCCAGCTTCTCCTCGAACAGGGAGTCGTAGTCGCGCAGTGACAGCCCGAACAGCGGGAACGCCTCGGTGAACGAGCCGCGCCCGACCACCAGGTCCATCCGGCCCCGCGAGACGAGGTCGAGCGTCGCGAAGTCCTGGAACACCCGCACCGGGTCGTCGGCGCTCAGCACCTTCACGGCGCTGTTGAGCCGGATGTCGGAGGTCCGCGCGGCCGCGGCGGCCAGCAGCACCGCGGGTGCCGAGTCGTAGTACTCGCTGCGGTGGTGCTCGCCGATGCCGAAGGAGTCGAGCCCGACCTCGTCGGCGCGCGTCACCTCCTCCAGCAGGTGCGCCACCCGGTCCGCGGGGCTCACGACCTCGCCCGTGCCCGGGTCGGTGACGGCGGAGACGAAGCTGTCGATACCGATCTGCATGGGGCCCATCGTTCACGGCCCACCGGCGCGAGCCCCACGAGGAGCACGAGATGGCCGCCGCCATCGGAGCGCCGCTCATCCTCCAGCGGCCGGCCGGACCGTGCCGGTGACTTCCCCGAACCCGATCCGGGTGCCGGCGGGCCCGGGAGCGGTGGCCGTGAGGGTGACGGTGTCGCCGTCCTCGAGGAACGTGCGCGTGGTGCCGTCGGGCAGCGCGATCGGCTCGGTGCCGCCCCACGACAGCTCCAGCAGCGAGCCGCGCTGGTCGCGGTCCGGTCCGCTGACGGTGCCCGAGCCGTACATGTCGCCGGTGCCGGTGGGGGCGCCGTTCACGGTGGTGTGCGCGAGCATCTGGGCCGGCGTCCAGTACATCGTGGAGAACGGGGGCCGAGCGATCGTGTGGCCGTCGAGCCGGACCTCGAGCGCCAGGTCGAGGCCCCACGGCTCGGCGTCGCGCAGGTAGGGCAGCGGTTCCGGATCGCGCGCGGGCGGGTCGACGCGCGCCGCGTCCAGGGCGTCGAGCGGCACGACCCACGGCGAGACGGACGTGGCGAACGACTTGCCGAGGAACGGGCCCAGCGGCACGTACTCCCAGGCCTGCAGGTCGCGGGCCGACCAGTCATTGAGCAGGAACGCCCCGAACACGTGCTCGGCGAAGTCCGCCACGGCGATCGAGGAGCCCATCGGCGAGCCGACGCCGACGACGAAGCCCACCTCGGCCTCGATGTCGAGACGCACCGACGGCCCGAAGACCGGGGCCGGGTCGGCGGGGCCCTTGCGCTGCCCGCACGGCCGGACGACGTCCGTGCCCGAGACGACCACCGAGCGGGACCGCCCGTGGTAGCCGATGGGCAGGTGCTTCCAGTTCGGGGTCAGCGGGGCGGAGTCCGGCCGGAGGATGCGGCCGACGTTCGTGGCGTGCTGCTCGCTGGCGTAGAAGTCCACGTAGTCGCAGACCGTGAACGGCAGGTGCGGGGTGACGGCAGCACGGGGGTGCAGGTGCGGCCGCACCCGCCCCTCGAACGCCGGGTCGGTGAGCCACTCGGTGAGCGCGGTGCGCACCTGCCGCCACACCGGGCGTCCGGCGGCCAGCAGCGGGTCCAGCAGCGGCCCCGCGAGCAGGTGCGCGAACGGGGCGCCGACCGCGGAGGCCGCCGCCCCGGCGTCGAGGACGTGGTCGCCGACGGCCACCCCGACCCAGCACCGCCCGTCCCCGGTGTCGACCACGCCGTAGGGCAGGTTGTGCAGCCCGAAGAGGGTGTCTTCCGGCAGGTCCAACCAGCTCGTCACGAAGCGGGACCGCGGCCGGACCAGCTCCAGGCGTACCGGCCGTCGTCGGTCGCGCGGCCCCCCTCGCCGAGCTCCAGCGGACGGAACGTGTCCACCATGACCGCCAGCTCGTCGAAGGCCTCCGCCCCGATCGACCGCTCCACCGCCCCCGGCTGCGGGCCGTGGGAGTGCCCGCCCGGGTGCAGCGAGATCGAGCCCTGCCCGATGCCCGACCCCTTGCGCGCCTCGTAGTCCCCGCCGCAGTAGAACATCACCTCGTCGGAGTCCACATTGGAGTGGTAGTACGGTACGGGGATCGACAGAGGGTGGTAGTCCACCTTCCGCGGCACGAAGTTGCAGATCACGAAGTTCTGCCCCTCGAACACCTGGTGCACCGGCGGCGGCTGGTGCACCCGTCCTGTGATCGGCTCGAAGTCGGCCACGTTGAACGTGTACGGGTACAGGCAGCCGTCCCAGCCGACGACGTCGAACGGGTGCGTCGGGTACACGTACCGCGTGCCCGCCACGCCGCCCGGACCCCGGTGCTTCACCAGCACCTCCACGTCCGCCCCGTCCACGAGCAGCGGCTCGCCTGGCCCGTGCAGGTCCCGCTCGCAGTACGGCGCGTGCTCGAGCAGCTGCCCGTAGCGCGAGAGGTAGCGCATCGGCGGGGCGATGTGCGAGTTCGCCTCGATCGCGTACAGCCGCAGCGGCTCGCTCCCCGTCGGTACCCAGCGGTGCGTGGTCGACCGCGGCAGCAGCACGTAGTCGCCCTGCCGCGCGTCCAGCGCACCGAACACGGTCTCCACCACCGCGGTGCCCGACTCGACGTACACGCACTCGTCGCCCAGCGCGTTGCGGTAGAGCGGGCTCGCCTCGCCCGCCACCACGTAGGAGATCCGCACGTCGGCGTTGCCCAGCACCAGCCGGCGCCCGGTGACCGCGTCGAGGGCCTTCCAGCCGTCGCCGAACAGCTCGTGCGGCTTCAGGTGCCGCGGGATCAGCGGGGCGTTCGGGCTGGTGGTGGTGTCACCCGGCTCCCACACCGTCGCGTCCACGATGGCCGACGGCACCCCGCGGTGATAGAGCAGCGAGGAGTCCGACGAGAAGCCCTCCTCCCCCATCAGCTCCTCGGAGTAGAGGCCGCCGTCGGGGGCGCGGTGCTGTGTGTGCCGCTTCGGCGGGACGTCACCGGCTCGCCTGTAGTGGGCCATCGTCGGCTCCCTCAGCTGATCACAGGTTCGACCAGTGGGCACGATAGTCCCGGATCGCGCTCAGCGGGCCGCCGCGGCCGTGGGTCCGCCGGTCAACGGCGTCGAGTGCGCGGAAGAGCGCCACCCGGCACTCGACGGTGGACAGCTCCCCCGGCCGCAGCCCGATCCGCCGAACACCCGGGGTCGAACTTCCACGACCACCCACCCTCGACGGCCCGCAACGAGGTAGCGGTGATGTGCGCCTGGACGCCGGAGGCTGGCCCCGGCACCGCAGGGCCCCGCGCGATTCGGTCTACTGGGTGGTCAGTTCGTGGACCACCAGCGAGGAGCCCCCGTGGCCGCACCGGCCGAGCACACCACCGACGGCCTCACCAGGGCCTGGGCCGAGCGGCCCGAGCTCGGCGAGGGCCCCCCTG
>NZ_JAOPWR010000192.1 GCF_025965585.1 Pseudonocardia sp. | reverse complement strand
CGTCGCGGCGGAGGACGCGAAGGCCGAGCTGGTGGCCGCGCACGTCGACCTCGATGCGGTGACGGCCCTGGCGGAGCCGCTGCCGTCCGGCCCAGTCTGGTCACCGGCCGAGGTCGTCGACGCCGGGCCCGCCGGGACGGCGCCCGGTCGTGCCGAACCCGGTCGCATCGCGGTGTTCGGGGGCGCCGCGTTCACCTTCGGCTACGCCGAGCACGTCGAGCTGCTGGAGGCGGCCGGAGCAGAGGTGGTGGTCGTCGACCCGCTGCGCGACGGTGGGCTTCCCCCGGACACCGCCGCGCTGGTGCTGCCCGGCGGCTTCCCCGAGGAGCACGTCGCCGCGCTCGGGGTGAACGCGACCCTGCGCGCCGACGTCGCCGCGCTCGCCGCGTCGGGGGCCCCGGTGCACGCCGAGTGCGGCGGGCTGCTCTACCTGTGCGCGTCGCTGGACGGCGCGCCGATGTGCGGAGTGCTGCCCGCCGAGGCCGCGATGACCGGGCGGCTGACGCTGGGCTACCGCGAGGCCGTCGCACTGGCCGACTCCTCGGTGTTCGCCGCCGGCACGCGGGTGCCGGGCCACGAGTTCCACCACTGCGCCGTGACGCCCCGCGCGGGCGCGCAGGCGGCGTGGGGGTGGCGGCGTGGGGAGCCCGAGGGGTTCGTCCAGGGCGGCGTGCATGCGTCGTTCCTCCACACCCACCCGGCGGGGGACCCCGGCGCTGTGGCGAGGTTCGTCGTCGCGGCCCGGTCGGCGCGCGTCTGACCGCACCGTCGCGCGGCCCCTCCCAGCCCGCGCCCCGCCGCGCTACGGGTAACCCCTGAGGTCGGGGGCGCGATGACGCGGATCCGCTGGGGAGGCGGACCTCGTCGTCGGCACCAGTGTGCCGGGCGGCGTCGCCGGGGCAACCGCGACCGCCGCGCGCGTTCCGTCATCGGCGCGCGCGTCGCATCGCGAGCGTGGGGCGGGAGCGCGAGCGTGGCCTCGATGCGGGTGGCGCTGACCGTGCCGAGCGTCGCAGTCCGGCCCGCGGGTTGGACTCGGCCGACCGCCGCATTACAGACTGTCCGGCGTGGATCGCGGGAGAGTGTCGTTCGTGGGGGCCGGGCCGGGCGCGGCCGATCTGATCACGCTGCGCGGGGCGCGGCGCATCGCCGAGGCCGACGTGGTGATCTGGGCCGCCAGCCTGGTGATGGAGGAGTGCGTCACCGAGCACGCCCGCGCCGACGCCGAGCTCGTCGACTCGTCGAAGATCGCCCACGAGGACGTCCTCGCGCTCTACCGCCGCGCCGCCGACGAGGGGCTGAAGGTGGCCCGCGTGCACTCCGGCGACCCGTCGCTGTGGGGCGCGGTACAGGAGCAGTACGACGCGGCCGAGGCGATGGACCTCGAGGTCGAGATCGTGCCCGGCGTCTCCGCGTTCGGGGCGGCCGCGGCCGTCGCCGGACGCGAGCTGACCATCCCCGAGGTCGCACAGTCGGTGGTGCTCACCCGGCTCGAGGGCGGCAAGACACCGATGCCGACGAGGGAGAAGCTGCGCGAGTTCGCCCGCCACGGCACCACGATGGCGATCTTCCTGTCGGCGGCGCGGACGTCGCAGATGGTGGAGGAGCTGACCGCGGGCGGCTACCCGGCCGACACCCCCGTCGTCGTCGCCTACCGCACGAGCTGGCCCGACGAGATCACGGTGCGCTGCCGGCTCGACGAGGTCGAGGCGGTGTGCAAGGAGCGCAAGCTCTGGCGCCAGACGCTGTTCCTGGTCGGCGCCGCGCTCGGGGCCACCGGCACGCGCAGCCACCTCTACCACCCCGGCCACTTCCACACGTTCCGCAAGCCCGAGCGTGAGGCGCGAGCGGCACTCCGGGCCGCCCGCGCCGCCGGCCGCCCGGCCCCGTGACCCAGCCCGCGAGTCGACGCGAACTGGTCTGCGGGTCGGCACGGATCGGCGCGCGGGTCGGCACGGATCGGCGGCGGGCCGCGTGGGCCTGACCGTCATCGGGATGGACGGCGGGCCGCTCCCTGCGGGAGGCATCGAGGCCCTCGCCGCCGCCGAGATCGTCGCGGGCGGACGCCGCCACCTCGCCGCCGTCCCGCTCCCGGACGCCGCCGAGCGGGTGGAGCTCGGCCCGCTCGAGCCCGCCCTGGAGAAGCTCGCCGGCCGCCGCGCGGTGCTGCTGGCCAGCGGCGACCCGGGGTTCTTCGGCATCGTCCGCGTGCTGCGCGAGCGCGGCCACACGCCGGTGGTGCTGCCCGCACCGTCCAGCGTGCAGGCGCTGTTCGCGCGGCTCGGGCGCTCGTGGGACGACGTCGCCGTGGTCAGCGCCCACGGCCGCGCGCTCGGCCCGGCCGTCAACGTCTGCCGGGCCGCAGCCGCCACGGCCGTGCTGACGGCGCCGGGCGCCGGGCCCGCCGAGATCGGCGCGGCGCTCGACGGCTGGCCGCGCACCCTCGTCGTCGCCGAGGACCTGGGCGGGCCTTCCGAGCGCTTGACGACGCTGCCCGCCACGGAGGCAGCCGGTCGCGACTGGCATCCGCTCAGCGTCGTCCTGTGCCTGCGCGACGCCGGCGCCGTCCCCGCGCGTGGCTGGTACGCCGGTGGCGAGCCCGTGCCGCCGCCCGGTGGCTGGGCGCTGCCCGACGACGCGTTCGCCCACCGCGCCGGCATGGTCACCAAGGCCGAGGTGCGCGCGGTGGTGCTCGCCCGGTTGGCGCCCCGGCCCGGGACGCTCATGTGGGACGTCGGTGCGGGGTCCGGGTCGGTCGCCGTCGAGTGCGCCCGGCTCGGGGCGGCGGCGCTGGCGGTCGAGCGACGCCCGGACGACCTCGCGCGGATCGCCGAGAACGCCGCCGCCCACGCCGTCGACGTGCGCCTGGTCGACGGCGAGGCGCCCGCTGCGCTCGCGGGGCTGCCGCATCCCGATGCCGTGTTCGTCGGAGGCGGGGGCCCCGAGGTGGTCGCCGCCGTCGCGGGGGCCGACCGGGTGGTCGTCGCCCTCGCCGCCCTCGACCGCATCGCCCCGACCCGCGCCGCCCTGCTCGCCGCCGGCCACGCCGTCGACGGCGTGCAGATCGCCGCGTCCCGCCTCAGCCCGCTGCCCGACGGAGCCGTCCGCCTGGCAGCCACCAACCCGATCACCGTCCTCTGGGGAGTTCGTCCGTGACCATCGCCCTGTTCGCCGTCACCGATGCCGGCCGTCGCGCAGCCGCCGAGGTGGGGGCCGCGCTCGGCGCCACGACCCACCCGCTCGACGAGCTGCCCGCGCTCTGGCCCGCTCTCGACGGGGCCGTGTTCTTCCTGGCCACGGGCGCCACGGTCCGGCTGATCGCGCCGCTGCTCGCCGACAAGCGCACCGACCCCGGCGTCGTCTGCGTGGACGAGGCGCGCCGCTTCGCCGTGGCCCTCGCGGGTGGTCACGAGGGGGGTGCCAACGTCCTCGCGTCGCGTGTCGCGGCCGTGCTCGGAGCCGAACCGGTGATCACCACGGCGTCCGACGCGGCGGGCAGCGCGGGCGTCGACGAGCTGGTGGCACTGCTCGGTGCCACCGTCGACGGGGACGCGGCGGCCGCCGGCACCGCCCTTCTCGACGGGGCCGCGCGCGTCGAGAACCCGCTCGGCTTCCCGCTGCCCCCGCTCCCGCCGCTGACGGGGGAGCCGCGGCACACGATCACGATCACCGACCGCCTCGACGACCCGACACCCGCGCCCGCAGCCCCCGGCTCGCGCGCGCCGGCGGATGTGTCGAGCGCGGACGCTGAGTCCGACTCGCGCGCCGCGGCGCCCCGGCTCGCGCGCACTCGGCTCGTGCCGCCCACCCTCGTCGTCGGGATCGGGAGCGCCCGGGGCGTGCCCGGGCAGGCCGTCACCGACACGCTGCGCCGCCTGGGGACCGAGCACGGGCTCGACCTGCGCGCCGTCCGCGCGTGGGCGAGCCTCGACCTCAAGGCCGACGAGGCCGGCATCCTCGCCGCCGTCGCCCCCGCCGAGCTGCGCACCTACCCGGCCGAGGTGCTGGCCGCGATCGAGGTGCCCCATCCCAGCGAGGTGGTCCGGGCGGAGGTCGGCACGGCCAGCGTCGCCGAGGCGGCCGCCCTGCACGCGGCGGCGGAGCTGGCCGGGGGAGCGCCGGTCGAGCTGGCCGTCCCCAAGATCAAGGGCGACAACGTGACCGTGGCCGCGGCCCGGATCCGGCCCCGCGGACGGCTCGCGGTGGTCGGTCTCGGGCCCGGCGCGGCCGACCTGCGGGTGCCGCGCGCGGACGCCGAGCTGCGCCGGGCCTCGATCGTGGTGGGGCTCGACCAGTACGTCGACCAGATCGCCCACCTGCTCCGTCCCGGCACCGAGGTGCACGCCAGCGGCCTCGGCGACGAGGAGCAGCGCGCCGCCGACGCCGTCGCGCTCGCGGCGAAGGGGCACGCCGTCGCGCTGATCGGCTCCGGTGATGCGGGCGTCTACGCGATGGCGAGCCCGGCCCTGCAGGGCGCGGGCCCTGAGACGATCGGTGTCGGCATCGAGGTGGTGGGTGTCCCCGGCGTGACCGCGGCGCTGTCGGCGGCCGCGCTGCTCGGGGCGCCGCTGGGCCACGACCACGTGCTGATCTCGCTGTCGGACCTGCACACCCCGTGGCCGGTGATCGAGCAGCGGGTGGCCGCGGCCGCCGCGGCGAACTTCGTGACCTGCTTCTACAACCCGCGCAGCCGTGACCGGCACTGGCAGCTCGGCGCGGCCCTCGACGCGTTCCGGGCGCACCGCCCCGCCGACACCCCCGTCGGCGCCGTGCGGCAGGCCGGGCGACCGGGCCAGCGGGTGTGGACGCGGCCGCTGTCGGAGTTCGACCCGACGGAGGTCGACATGCTCACGACGGTGGTGGTCGGCTCCAGCGCGACGCGGATGGT
>NZ_JAOPWR010000181.1 GCF_025965585.1 Pseudonocardia sp. | reverse complement strand
TTGTCGGTCGTGACCGTCCAGCTGTCGTCCGCCTCGTCGAAGGTGGCGCCGGTGACGCGGGTGTCGAGGGTGATGTCCCTATTGAGGTCGAACCGGTCCGCCACGTGCTCCAGATAGGCGCGGATCTCGTGCTGCTCGGGGTAGCGCTCGCTCCACTGCCACTCCCGCCACAGCTCCTCGTCGAAGGTGAAGCCGTAGACGTAGCTGTCGGAGTCCGACCGAGCGCCGGGGTAGCGGTTCCAGTACCAGGTCCCTCCGACCCCGCCTCCGGCCTCGATGACCCGGACCGCCATGCCCATCCGGTCGCGCAGCTTGTGCAGCATGTAGAGGCCGGAGAACCCGGCCCCGATCACAACGGCGTCGACGGTACCGGCGCGGGTGTCGTCGCTGACTGTCATCAGACGTGTCTCCCTTTGATGCGCGGGGAAGTGTGATGCGCACCATCCCGCACCGCCCCCTTCGAGGCTTGAACCCCCGGCCGCCGGCGTTGAACGAACTTGCTCGACAGGAGAATCAGCGCGGCTGTAGAAGGATCTTGCGCGAAACCTCTGTGACCCTGGCCACGGCCCCTACTCTGTGGAGCGGGACGAGTGGCGTCGTCGCTGACGCGGAGGTTCACATGGCGGAGGAGTTCATCGCCCCCGACCAGCTCACGCGTTGGGTACCGGGACAACTCACCGTGCACAGCCCGGCGGGTTGGGACGGGGTGTCGGTGCGCGGGTATCGCTACGCCGGATCCGATGTCGAGGTGCCACCGCTGCGCGACTACATGGTCGTCGCCTACCGGCGGGGGGAGACGTCGATGCGCAGGCGCATCGACGGCGAATGGATCAACGAGACGCTCGGACCCGGCGACGTCTCGTTACTGACCCGCGCTGCCGAATCGCACTGGGTGTGGCCGGAGGACATCGAGGTCGTCCACGTCTACCTCACCCAGGACGAGCTCGCGGCCACCTGCCGTCAGATGTACGAACGCGACGTCCAGGAGGTCGAGCTCCACGACACCGTGAAGGCCAACGACCCGGCCATCCACCGGACCGCCATGCAGATCGCCCATGAGGCGGCGCAAGGCGCTGCGGGCAGCAGGCTGATGGTGGAGTCGCTGTCCTGCCAGCTCTCCGTGCACATCCTGCGGCGGCATGCCCACGTGCTCTTCCGCGAGCGCGGTGGGACCGACGGCCTCACGTTCCAGCAGGACCGTGCCGTGCGCGACTACATCCACCAGCACCTCGGCGAGAGCATCTCCCTCGCGGACCTGGCGACCGAGGTGGGCCTGAGCCGCTTCCACTTCGCGCGCAGGTTCCGGGCGACCACGGGCACGCCACCCCACGAGTTCGTCATCCGGGAGCGGGTCGACAGGGCCCGGATGATGCTCGAACGCTCGAACACACCGCTCCTCGACATAGCCTGCGCCTGCGGCTTCGCCGATCAGAGCCACATGACCCGCGAGTTCAAGAAACGGGTCGGGGTGACGCCGGGTAGGTACCGGTCGCGGAGCCGCTAGTGCGGTGGCCACGAACGTTGCCGGGTTGATCGCGGCATCCAGGTGGTTCCTCGCAAGGCGCCGACCGCGGCTGTCTAGTTGCCGCCCCCGAACGGGCTGGCGCCCTGGCCGCTGAACGGACTCGTGCTCTGCCCACCGTTGCTGGTGGTGGCGGCCTGATCGGGGGTGCTGCCGAGCGTGACCTGCACGGTGCGGGTGGCGCCCCCGTTGGTGACGGTCAGGGCCACCCGGCTGCCCGGAGCGGCGGCACCGATGCGGGCGATCAGGTCGGCGAAGTCCTGGACCGTGTCGTTGCCGACCTTGGTGATGACGTCGCCTGCGGCCAGCCCGGCCTGGGCGGCCGGCGATCCTGGCGTGACGGCCGCGATCTGAGCGCCGGCAGTGGTGGTGGCGGCGGCGTTGCCCTGGACGCCGAGCACGGGTTTGGTGGCGGTGCCGGTGGCCATCAGCTCCTGCGCAACCCGTTGGGCCTGGTCGACGGGGATGGCGAAGCCGAGGCCGATGCTGCCGGCCTGGCCGGTCTGGCCGCTGCCCTGGCTTCCGGCCGACGCGATGGCGGAGTCGATGCCGACCACCTGGCCTTGGAGGTTGACCAGTGGGCCTCCCGAGTTGCCGGGGTTGATCGGTGCGTCGGTCTGCAGGCCGTTGTAGACGACGGCGGTGCCGTTGTCGGTCTGGACGGTCACGGTGCGGTCGAGGGCACTGACGATGCCGGAGGTGACGGTCCCGGTGAGGCCTTCGGGCGAGCCGATGGCGACGACCGTCTGGCCGACCTCCAGGTTCGCGCTGTTGGCCAGGGTGGCCGGGGTGAGGCCGGAGACGCCCTGGATCTTGAGGACGGCGAGGTCGTAGCTGGGTGAGGTGCCGACGACGGTGGCGGTGTGCTGGCTGCCGTCGGAGAGGGTGACGGTGATGGGGCCGGTGGCGCCGGAGATGACGTGGTTGTTGGTGAGCACGTCGCCGTCGGCGGTCAGGATGATGCCGGCACCCTCGTCGCTGCCCTGGCTCTGCGGGACCTGGATGTCCACGGTGCTGGGCATCGCGGCCGCAGCCGCGGCGGTGACGGTACCGGGGACGGTGGGTGCGGTCGCAGCGGTGGCAGCGGGGGCGGTGGTCAGCACGGAGGACGCGCTGTGTCCGTCGAGCAGGGCATAGGCCCCGCTGAAGCCGCCGGCTCCGCCGACCACGCCGGCGACTATCGCAGCGGCGACGATGCCGGTCATCGTGCGGTGCCGGCGAGGCCGTTCCCCACCGGCCGGTGGCAGCGGGCCGCGCGGGGGGTGGTCGTCGGGTGGCAGTCCCGGGTAGGAAGCGCCCGGGTGACCGGGTGCCGGCGCGCTGGTGGCGCGCGCACCGGCTGCGCCGCCGGCCGGTTCGGGGCCGGGCGCGCCGGCGTAGGCGGGGACCTG
>NZ_JAOPWR010000150.1 GCF_025965585.1 Pseudonocardia sp. | reverse complement strand
CCCCCGATCCCGTCGAGAACCCACCCTCACGCGCCGTGAGCGGTGGTCAGATCCGGGCCGAAGGGGGGCGCAGGCCCAGCACGCGGGTCAGGCGGCCGGGGTTGCGCCGCAGCGTGGCGGCGGCCTCGGGTTCGTGACGCGCGGCGTTCGCGAGGATCCCGAACACGAACATGGTCACGACCAGAGACGTTCCGCCCGAGGAGATCAGCGGCAGCGGGATGCCCGTGACCGGCAGCAGCCCCACGACGTAGCTGATGTTGATCACCGCTTGGGCGACGAGCCATGTGGTCAGCGTCGCGGTCAGGATCTTCGCCCACGGGTCGATGTTGCGGGCCGCGATGCGCAACCCGACATAGGCCAGCGTCGCGAACAGAGCGATCACCGCGACGGCGCCGAGGAGGCCGAGCTCCTCGCCGATGATGGCGAAGATGAAGTCGTTGTGGGCGTTGGGCAGGTAGCTCCACTTGGCGGTGCTCTGACCCAGCCCGACTCCGAACACTCCGCCGTCGGCCAGCGAGTACAGCGCCTCGGTGGACTGGTAGGCCGCGCCCAGCGGGTCCGCGTCGGGCGAGAGGAACGAGGTGATCCGGCTGCTGCGGTACGCCGCGCTCAAGCCCAGGATGACCACTCCGAG
This sequence comes from Pseudonocardia sp., assembly GCF_025965585.1. GTDB lineage: Bacteria > Actinomycetota > Actinomycetes > Mycobacteriales > Pseudonocardiaceae > Pseudonocardia. The sequence continues at coordinate 4,269 of NZ_JAOPWR010000150.1, read as the reverse complement.
CAGTCCTCCGGTGATCAGCGCGGTCATCAGACGGCCGGGGACGTCCGCGAAGTACAGCAGCGAGACGACCACGATGCCGATCGACACCGCGGTACCGAGATCGGGCTGCAGCACCACCAGCGCAAGCATGACGATCGCGACGGGCAACACCGGCGAGACCGCGTGGCGCCACAGGTGCAGCACCCGCCGCCGCATCGCCAGCACATGGGCACCCCAGATCGCCAGCGCCACCTTCGCCGGCTCGGCCGGCTGGAACGAGAGACCGAGGATCACGAACCACTTCCGGGCGCCCGCGACCGACGTGCCCACACCGGGGATCAGCACCGCCACCAGCAGCACCAGCATGACCAGGAGCAGGACCGGGCCCACAGCACGCAACCGCCGCAACGGAACGCGCAGCCCGACCCAGAACAGGACCAGCCCGCACAGACAGAACGCGGCCTGACGCACGAACACCGAGTACGACGATCCACCCTGCGCGACGGACTCCACGTTCGACGCCGACAGCACCATCACCAGCCCGAACGTCGTCAGCAACGCGAACACCGCCAGCAGCAGGTGCAACGACGCCAACGGCCGAGCCAGCCACGCGGCCGCCGATCCTCGAAGTGAGATCACCCCTCGCCCGATCCGTACTCGCAGGGGGGCAGCACCGGAGGTGGCCGAGCGGGCGGGGCGCGGGGTCGACACCACCTGATTCTCGATGCCCACCCTCGCCGATGATCAGCTCCCACAACCGTGTCGGGTTAACTCTCCCCAAAAGCGAAACGGTCATTCAGCCCCTCCGCGCAGAAATGGGGAACACCGGTGGAGGGTTGTTCCTTCTGTCCGCGATGCCACTCTCACCCCTTTCCGGGTCGTGGGCGCCGGTTGATCGGTTCGGCCATCCCGGGTGTGCACTGACCGAGCACGGGAACTCCCTGCTCAGGTGCCGGCCCTGCTGCGCCACAGGCACGACCGGACAACACCAACCCGGCTGCCGGAAAGGCGTCAAGGAGGATTGCTGCTGATCTCGATCACCTGTCCGGCCGTGTCACGGGGGTGTTTCGCCTACTCCGCGTGACAGAACTGGCATCCGGGTGGCTGCGCTATGGGGAGTCGCACTACGCTCACCCGATCCGCCACCACCGATGACCGGGCACGATATCGACGAGGTCGGTCGAAAGAGGACGGCGCGGAGGGGATCCCGAGTCCACCCTGGAACGGACGGACGACGCGATGGAGTTCGACGACCGGCAGCACCGCCGGGTGCCGCGAGAAGACGGCCCGGCGCCGCGGGGCGGACGGCACCGTGCCCCGACCGAGGCCGAGCCATGGGGGCCGGACACGGCCGACCGCCACCTGAGCCCGGACCCGGCGCCAGGCCGCAGGCCGGCACAAGCCGACCGGGGGCAGCCCTCGATGCCGGCCGAATCGGCCACGGTCGAGATCCCCGCAACCGCAGTCCCGCCCGCGGGCACCCAGGACGGGAGTGGGCGCCGAACCGGTGCGGCCCCGCCGGCACGAGGGCACGGCCTCGGTCGCGCCCTGCTGACCACTGCGGCGGCTACGGTGCTGCCCGGTTCCGGGCACCTGCTGCTGCACCGACGCCGCACCGGCTCTCTCATCGTCGCGGCGTTCCTGCTCCTCGTCGGCGCGGCAGTGGCCGTGGCCCTGACCGTCGGGCGCAGCCGTCTGCTCGCACTGGCACTGAGCACACGGGTACTGCTCGGGATCACCATCGGGTGCGTGGCCGTCGGCCTGCTGTGGATCGCGGTCATCGTGCGCACCTATCTGATCGCCCGTCCGCGCCCCGTCGGGACGGGCCGTCGCGTACTGGGCGCCGTCTCGGTGGCGATGCTGTGCGTGATCGTCGCAGCCCCGTTGGGATTCGCCGCCGATCTCGCCGAGTCGCAGCGCACCATGGTGAACACGTTGTTTCCCACCGGAGCGACCACCGGGCCGGGCGGTACCGCGGGCACGGATGTGCCGTTGCCGCCGCGCATCAACATCCTGCTGTTCGGCAGCGACGCCGGATCGGATCGCACCGGCACCCGCAGCGACTCGATGATGGTTGCGAGCGTCGACACGATCACGTCGCGAGCGGTCGTGTTCGGGCTGCCCCGCAACATCGAGCAGGCACCGTTCCCGCCCGGCTCCGCCATGGCGGCGAAGTTCCCGGACGGGTTCTTCGATCCAAGTGCCCCGCTCTCGGGCGATTACCTGCTCAACGCCGAGTACACCTACGGCACCGACCATCCCGAGCTGGCCCCGGCCGGGCCCACCACCGACCCGGGGCTCAACCTGCTCATGTCCTCGGTCGGGGAGATGCTGGGCCTCCCGATCAACTACTACACCAAGATCGACATGGCTGGGTTCGCCGCGATCATCGACGCGGTCGGCGGCGTGACGATCGACGTCGGGCCGGTACCGCTGCCGATCGGCGGGGTGCTGCCCGACGGCACCCACGTGGCCCCCAGCGGGTACGTGCCCGCCGGGGTTCAGCACCTCGACGGCAACCAGGCGCTCTGGTACGCCCGCTCGCGACGCGACTCCGACGACTACAGCCGGATGAGCCGCCAGCGGTGTCTGATCCACACCGTGCTCGAGCAGAAGAGCGCCACCGACCTGCTCACCCATTTCCAGGCCGTCGCCGCCGCCACCGCGAACAGCGTCTCCACCAACATCCCCCAGTCCTTCCTGCCCTCCCTCGCCGCACTGGCCGGTGATGTCCAGAACCTGCATCTGGACAGCGTCGCCTTCGACCCGTCGCTGCCCGACCCTCACCAGCCCGACGGGTGGTTCGACCCGTCCCACCCCGACTTCGGCTACATCCGGCAGATCGTCGCGTCGGCCCTCACCGGCACCCCGCTGACCAGCAACCCGCCGCAGCCGACCAGCACCGCGACACCGCAGGCGACGCCCTCGGCAGGCGGGACCACCGCAGGCACCACGACGGCGGTGGTCCCGCTCGCGGATTCCTGCACCTCCGCAACCCCGCACGGCCCCGCCGCGACACCGCCGTAGTGACACGACGGCTACGGCGCTGCCCGGCACCATGCCTCGGCATCCGAGGCTTCCACTCGCAGCGCGCTGTCCACGGTGTGCTGTCCACGGCGCCCGGCTTGGTGGGAGACTGGGTGCGTGCTGGAGGACCCGCACCCTGAACGCGAGCACCTGCGGTTAGCGACGATTACCTCGGGTCTTCTCGCGGTGTCCGCGCCCACGTGGTTCGAGACCACGTGGTTGCTCGCGATGACGGCAGTGCTGATCGCGCTGGCTCTCGGCCCCCGCGCGGCTCAGGCCCCGCCGCAGCCACCGGCCCGCGACAAGGTGTAGATCGGCAGAACCGCCTCGACCGTCTCCGCCGACGGCGGGTACCGGACGAGCCGCCTGCCGTTCCGGGACGGCATTCACCTCCGCCGCATGCACGTCGCGCTGTACTGGGAGGATGCCGATCGACGGGTTCTCCGATCCCGGCTGGCTCGCGCTCCTGGTCGCGGTCGGCGCCGTCCTCGCGGGATACGTGTGGGTGCAGCGCACGCGGCTGCGCTACACCATGCGGTTCACTCAGATCACGCTGCTCGATCGGATCGCACCGCGTCGACCGGGATGGCCCCGGCACATCCCTGCCGCACTCCTCGTCGTGGCGCTCGTCCTGCTCGTGGTCGGCCTGGCCGGGCCCACCGCGGAAGTGCGGGTACCGCGCGACCGTGCGACGGTGATGCTGGTCATCGACGTGTCGCTGTCCATGCAGGCGACCGATGTGACGCCGACCCGGATCGCTGCGGCCACCGACGCCGCAACCCGCTTCGCACACGACCTCACCCCCGGCATCAACCTCGGCGTCGAATCCTTCGCCGGCAGCGCCGCGGTCCTCGTCTCCCCGACACTCGACCACGAGGCAGGTGTCGACGCCATCAGGACCTTGAAGCTGGCCGAGGCCACTGCCACCGGAGACGCCCTCGCCGCCGCCTTGACCGCGATCGAGGACTTCAACGCCCGTATCCCCGGCGGCGGGGGTGGACCGCCCCCGGCCCGGATCGTCCTGATGAGCGACGGGAAACAGACTGTCGGCCAAGACGAGTTCGCCGTCTCCACCCAGGCCGGGAAGCTGCACATACCGATCAGCACCATCTCCTTCGGCACCATCGACGGCACCATCACCCTCGACGACAAGCCCGTCCCGGTACCGGTCGACGACGCCTCGCTGGCCCAGGTCGCCCAGCTCTCGGGGGGTGACTTCTATCCGGCGCAGAGCAACGACCAGATCCACCACGTCTACGACAC
>NZ_JAOPWR010000138.1 GCF_025965585.1 Pseudonocardia sp. | reverse complement strand
ACTTCGACGTCGTGATCAAGGAGTCGCTGGCCGAGATCGGGCTCCCCGAGTCCCTGGCCGACGCCGCCACCAGCACCGACTACGACGAGGAGCTGAAGGCCAGCCACCACCGCGGCATGGACCCGGTAGGCATGGACGTCGGCACCCCGACCATCCACATCGACGGCGTGGCGTTCTTCGGCCCCGTGCTCACCCGGATCCCGAAGGGTGAGGACGCCGGCACCGTGTTCGACGGCAGCCGGCTGCTCGCGTCCTACCCGTACTTCTTCGAGCTGAAGCGCACCCGCACGGGGGACCTCGTCTTCGAGTGACGTCGGCGCGGTGAGACCTGGGCCTCGGACCGTCACATTCCGGGCCCGGCGAGCGAGTCACCGTACGAGCGTTGCCCCATCCGGGGCACGGACACGGCACGTGCCGTCGGATGGGGTCCTGCTCGCGCTCGGACGGGGGTACCGCGATGACGACCGAATCGGCCACCAGCGTCAGCGATGTGGCTGCTCGCCCAGGTCTCACCTGCCGGCTCTGCGGCTCGGGCGAGCTGCGGAGCTTCCTCGACCTCGGGGCCACGCCCCCGTGCGAGCTGTTCCTCACGGCCGAGGCCGCCGAGGCGCCCGAGACCACGTTCCCCCTGCACGTGCGCGTCTGCGACCGGTGCCTGCTCGCGCAGCTCCCGCCGCTGATCACGCCGGAGGAGACCTTCACCGAGTACGCCTACTTCTCGTCGTTCTCCACCTCGTGGGTGGAGCACGCGCGCAGGTTCGTCGCCGCTGCGCTGGACCGTGTCGGCCTGCCTACCGACGGCTTCGTCATCGAGGTCGCGAGCAACGACGGCTACCTGCTGCAGGACTTCGTTCGCCGGTGGATCCGCTGCCTGGGCATCGAACCGTCGGTCAACGTCGGCGAGGCGGCGCGGGAGAAGGGGGTGCCGACGCTCACGGTGTTCCTCACCCCGGAGACCGCCGCGGAGGTCCGGGCCTCGCACGGTCCCGCGGACCTCGTCGTGGCCAACAATGTCTACGCCCACATTCCCGACGTCGTCGGTTTCACGCAGGGCCTCAGGACGCTCGTGGCCGACGACGGCTGGGTGTCGATCGAGGTGCAGCACCTGCTGACGCTGGTGGAGCGCACAAAGTTCGACACCGTGTACCACGAGCATTTCCAGTACTACACGCTGCTCACCGGTATGCGGGCGCTCGCGTCCGGCGGCCTGACCCTCGTCGACGTCGAGCTGCTCGACACCCACGGCGGGTCGATCCGGATGTGGGCCCGGCCCTCGGAGATCGCGGGGGAGCCCTCGGCACGGGTGCGCGAGGTCCTGGCCGCCGAGGCCGCGGCCGGGCTGCACACCGCCGAGGGCCACGACGGCTTCGCCGAGGCGGTCTCGCGGGTGCGCGACGACCTGGTGGCGTTCCTCATCGAGGCGCGCCGGGCCGGGAAGAAGGTGGTGGGCTACGGGGCGCCGGGCAAGGGCAACACGCTACTGAACTACTGCGGCATCCGGCCCGACCTGCTCGCGTACACCGTCGACCGCAACCCCTACAAGCACGGCCGGTTCACCCCCGGCACGCGCATCCCGGTCCTCCCGCCCGAGCGCATCGCGCAGGACCGCCCCGACTACGTGCTGGTCCTGCCCTGGAACCTCCGCGACGAGCTGGTCGAGCAGCTGGCCCACGTCCGCGAGTGGGGCGGCAGGCTGGTCTTCCCCATCCCCGCCCTCGAGGTGGTCGAGTGAGGCCCGCACCGTGCTGAGCCTGCTGCCGGAACGGCTGGACCAGATCGTCGCGCTCGGTGCCCACTGCGACGACATCGCGATCGGGGCGGGCGGCTCGCTGCTGGAGCTGTGCCGCGCGTACCCCGGGGTGGAGGTGATCGCCCTGGTGCTCACCGGCGGCGGGTCGCTGCGCGAGGAGGAGGAGCAGACCGCGCTGGCGGCGTTCTGCCCGTGGGCGAAGCTGCAGGTCACGGTGCTCGACCTCCCGGACGGACGGGTGCCCACCCGGTGGGAGCGCGCCAAGAGCGCACTGCAGGAGCTGCGCTGCGCCACCGAGCCGGACCTGGTGCTGGCCCCGTCCCCCCACGATGCCCACCAGGACCACCGCGCACTCGCGACGCTCGTCCCCACGTCGTTCCGCGACCACCTCACGCTGGGCTACGAGATCCTCAAGTGGGAGGGCGACCTCGCCCAGCCCACGGTCTACCTGCCGATGGCCGAACCCGTCCTGCGGGAGAAGGTGGCCTTGCTGCACGAGCACTACGGGTCCCAGCGCGACCGCACCTGGTTCGACCCGGAGACGTTCGCCGGGCTCGCGCGGATCCGCGGTGTGCAGTGCCACGCCCGGTACGCCGAGGCCTTCCACCTGTCCAAACTGGTGCTCGGAGCGGCGCCGCTGACCGGGCCGGGCCCGGCGTGATCATCGAGGAGCTGTCGTGCGCGTTCTCCTGACCGGCCACCAGGGCTACCTGGGCACCGTCATGGCCCCGATCCTGGCAGCTGCCGGCCACGAGGTGAGGGGCCTGGACAGCGGCCTGTTCGCCGCGTGCGTCCTAGGCGACCTCGATACCCCGGACGTCCCCGGGATCGCGACCGACCTGCGCGACGTCAGGGTCGACCAGCTCCGCGGGTTCGACGCCGTGGTCCACATGGCCGCGCTGTCGAACGACCCGCTCGGGTCGCTGACCCCCGACATCACCTACGACATCAACCACCACGCGTCCACGCGGCTCGCGCGCCTGGCCAAGGAGGCGGGCGTCGGGCGCTTCGCCTACGCCTCCACGTGCTCGGTGTACGGGGCCCAGCCCGGGGACGACCTCGTCGACGAGGACGCCCCGCTCAGGCCCGTCACCCCGTACGCGATCTCGAAGGTCCGGGTCGAGGACGACCTCGCCGAGCTGGCCGCCGCCGACTTCGTGCCGTTCTCGCTGCGCAACGCCACCGCGTTCGGGTTCTCACCCCGTCTGCGCGCCGACATCGTGCTCAACAACCTCGTCGGCCGGGCGATCCTCACCGGGAAGGTCACGGTCCTGTCCGACGGCACCCCGTGGCGTCCGCTGGCCCACGCCGAGGACATCGCCGGCGCCGTGGTGGCCGGCCTCGCCGCGCCCGCCGAGGTCGTCCGCGCCCGCGCGTTCAACGTCGGCACCGAGAAGAACAACCGGACGGTGGCCGAGATCGCCCAAGCCGTGGTCGAGGCGGTGCCGGGGTCCACGCTGGAGATCACCGGTGAGGCCGGCAACGACCCCCGCTCCTACCGGGTCGACTTCTCCCGCGCCCGCAAGGAGCTGGACTTCGAGGCCGGGTGGACGATCGCCGACGGTGCCGACCAGCTGGCCCGCGAGTACCGGGCCCGTGGGCTCACGCAGGCCGCGTTCGACGACACCTTCACCCGGCTCGCCGTCCTGCGCCGTCGTCAGGCCGAGGGCAGCCTGGACGCGGCGATGCGCGTCATCGGCTGAGCCGGGCCGCTCAGGAGCGGGCGATCGCCACGTCGCGCAGCACGCCCGTCTCCATCTCCATCTCGTGCACCCGGTGCTTGACCAGGTCGCCGATGCTGACCAGGCCGACGAGCTCGCCGCGGTCGAGCACCGGCAGGTGGCGGTAGCGGCCCACCGTCATCTGCGCCATGATCTGGGCCACCGTCTCGTCCGGCCGGCAGGTGCGCACCTGCCGCGTCATCACCGCCCCCACCTCCATCGCCAGGAGCGCGGCGCCGTGGGTGCGCAGGGCCGTCACCACGTCGCGCTCGGAGACGATGCCGCGGATCGCGCCGCTCTCGTCGCGGACGAGCAGGGCACCGACGCGCTCCTCCCCGAGCCGGTCGACGACGTCGGCCACGGTCGTCCACGGCCGCACGGCATGCACCGTGGGTCCCTTGACAGCGAGAATGTCCGCAATCCTCATCGCATTCCCTTTCCCGTCGCCCGGTGTCTCGTCGAGGTTGATGATGCTCCAGTGGGCGAACCGCCGCCCCGGACGTCAGCCTGCTGTCGTACGAATGCTGTGGGAATGCGCGGATTCGTGCGCCCAACGGTCGTGCCGCGTGCGGGCGACGGCCAGCACCAGCACCACCACGGCACCGACGGTGAACACGGCGTTCCCGAACGTGTCGACGGCGGGTGCGACGGCCGTCAACGGCGACTCCGGGAAGGAGTGCCACGCATACGTCAGCAGTGCGGCGCCGGCGAGGGCGAGGGTGTGCAGCGGCGTCCAGGCGGCACGGGCGGCCCACCGGCGGACCGCGAGGGCGAGCCCGGCGTCCATCACCAGGACGATGGCGACGTAGGCCCAGCCGGACACGGCGTTGCCGGCAAGGAAGAAGACGGCCCCGGCCACCAGGCCGATGACGGCCACCACGGCCGGGTGCGGCGCCGTACCCGGCGCACCGTCACCGGCCCGTGGCAGCCGGAAGGCCAGCGCGACGAGCAGCGCGACGATCGCCACCACCGCCGCCATCTGCGCCGGACGCGGCGAGAACGGGTAGACCGCCAGGTCGACGTACGTGGTCGCCGCGATGCCGAGCACGAACAGCACGGCCGTCACGACCAGGCCCGGTGCCCGCAGCCACGGCGTAGTCCGCCGGCCGGGCACGAGGGCCTCCGCCACCACGATCGACGCGGTCGTGCTCCAGATCGCGTGCAGGCTCAGGACGAACAGCGTCCACGGCCCGGCGATGCCCAGCGCGGGGATGAACCCGTCGGCGAGCAGGTGGGCCCCCGCGTAGTCCGGGTTGAACAGCGACTGGGTGGTGATGCCCTCCTCGGCCAGCCCGTAGGCGATACCGAGGACCAGCATCGTCGGCACCCCTCGGCCGGCGCGGCGGGTCAGCTCGCGGATCAGCAGCGCCCCGCCGCCGTACAGCGGCGCGAGGGCCAGCAGTGCCGCGAGCATCGTGATCGGCAGGTTGCCGAGCAGGAACTCGGCCACCAGTGGGGCAAGCAGGAACAGACCGGCGGCAGGGGCGATCCTGTGCAGCGGGCCGGGCGTGGAAGTGGACATGCCACCACGGTCGCGCCGGACGCGCCCGCGGCCCCATGCGGAACGATCGGTCCCGCCCGTGACGGATGTCCTGTGTTGTGATGGGGGCATGGCCGCACCGACGCAGCATCGTCCTGGACACTGGATCGCCGGCACCGCCGTGAGCGGCGGAGGCGAGCACATCGACGTGGTGGACCCGGCCACCGGCCGGGTCGTCGCCGCCGTGCCCGCTGGCAGCGCCGCCGACGTCGACCGCGCCGTCACGGCCGCCCGGTCGGCGTTCGAGACCTGGTCCACCACCCCGGTCGTGGAGCGCGCGGCCGTGGTGAAGCGGATCTCCGAGGGGCTCAAGGCCCGGGGCGCCGAGATCGCCGCCGCCGTGACGTCGGAGATGGGCTCCCCGATCACGTTCTCCCGCTCGGTGCAGGCCGGGCTGCCCGTCTTCACCTCGGGCGGCGTGGCCGGGCTGGCCGAGTCGTTCCCGTGGACCGAGGAGATCGGCAACTCGCTGGTCGTCCGCGAGCCCGTCGGGGTGGTCGGGGCGATCACCCCCTGGAACTATCCGCTGCACCAGATCGTCGCGAAGATCGCGCCCGCGCTGCTCGCCGGCTGCACCGTGGTGCTCAAGCCGTCCGAGGTCGCCCCGCTCTCCGCCGGCATCCTCGCCGAGATCACCGCCGGGGCCGGGCTGCCCGCGGGCGCGTTCAACATCGTCTACGGCACCGGTCCCGTGGTCGGCGAGGCCATCGCCGGGCACCCGGACGTGGACATGGTGTCCTTCACCGGCTCGACGAACGCGGGCAAGCGCGTCTCCGTCGTGGCGTCCGAGACGGTCAAGCGCGTGGCGCTGGAGCTCGGCGGAAAGTCCGCCAACGTGATCCTCGACGACGCCGACCTCACCAAGGCCGTCAAGGTCGGGCTCGGCAACGCCTGGATCAACGGCGGCCAGACCTGCACCGCCTGGACCCGCATGCTCGTGCCCGCCTCCAGGCACGACGAGATCGTGGAGATGGTGGCCGCGGCCGCCGCGCGCTACACCGTGGGTGATCCCACGCAGGAGTCCACGCGGATCGGCCCGATGTCGTCGGTCACCCAGCAGGGCCGGGTCAACGGCTACATCGAGCGAGGGGCGGCCGACGGCGCCACCGTCGCGTTCAGCGGCGAGGCGGTGGACGGGCCCGGCGCCTACGTGAGGCCGACGATCTTCGCGAACGTCGAGCCGGACGCCGTCATCGCGCAGGAGGAGATCTTCGGCCCGGTGCTCTCGGTGATCCCCTACGCCGACGAGGAGCAGGCCGTGGCGATCGCCAACTCCACGATGTACGGCCTCGCGGGTGCGGTGTTCGGCGAGCCGGACCACGCGTTGGCGGTCGCCAAGCGGCTGCGCACCGGCCAGGTCGACGTCAACGGGGGAGCGTTCAACCCGATGGCGCCGTTCGGGGGCTACAAGCAGAGCGGCAACGGCCGTGAGCTGGGCCGGTTCGGCCTGGAGGAGTTCCTGGAGATCAAGTCGATCCAGCGGTGATCGGCGCGGGGTGGGCGGGGCCGTCCTGCGGGCAGCTGATCCGCGCACCTCGGCACGATCACCAACAGGTGCGAACGATGCGCGGAGTCGCTGACCTGCGGCGTTGCTGCCGGTTCGCCCGAATCGGGCTTGCCGTCCTGCGCGGCTTCCTAGCGTCCACCGGGTGGTTGCTCCGCGGTCGCTCGCTCCCGTGCTCGGCGCGGTCGGCGTGCTGGCCGTCGTGCTGCTGGTGGTGGGCGGCGTCCGGATCGCGGCGGCGGCCACAGTCGCCGGCTGCTATGTCACGGGCGCGTCGACGCGGGCGCAGAGCGGCGTCACCGGGGTGGTCGACGGCGGGCGGATCGGAGCAGCGCAGGGGACCTGCACGCCCGCGCCGGACAGCGGCGTGGCACAGGGGGCCGGTCAGGGTGCGGAGGAGGGTGTGGGGCGGGGCGGCCCCGACCGCACCGGAGCGTCCGGGCAGGACCTCGACGACGCCGGCCCGACGGCCGGGTTCCCACTCGACGCCGCCGACGGCGCTCCGGCTCCCGACCCGGAGCCGGCCCCCGATCCCACCCCGGCGCCCGCGCCCCAGACACCCGTTCCTGCCCCTGAGCCCGCCCCTCCCGCTCCTCCCGCCCCCGCCGCCGGGGTCTGGGACCAGCTCGCGCAGTGCGAGTCCAGCGGGAACTGGGCCATCAACACCGGCAACGGCTACTACGGTGGCCTGCAGTTCGACGACTCCACCTGGAAGGCCTACGGCGGCGGCGACTACGCCCCGCGCGCCCACCAGGCCAACCGTGAGCAGCAGATCGCGGTGGCAACGAAGGTCCGCGACGATCGCGGCGGTTATGGATCGTGGCCGGCGTGCGCGGCTAAGCTCGGCCTGCCCCGGTGACGGGCCCCCGCCTTCAGCAGGCTCACAGGGCCGGTCGCTACCCTCTCGGGTGATGAGCGTGCGTGCGGGCAGGTCATCGGCCGCGTCGCCGGTACCGGGTCCGCGCGGTGCGGTGCACGTGTGCAGCAAGGGAGGACGATGACCGCGCCCGAGGGCAACCCGATCCGGATCGGCAACAGGTACCGCGTCGACGAGCGGATCGGCGCCGGAGCCATGGGCGCGGTCTGGCGAGCCACCGACGAGCTGCTCAACCGCACGGTCGCGGTGAAGGAGCTGCTCGCGGTCACGCCGGGCACGAGCGCCGAGGCCATCGAGGAGTCGCGCCAGCGGATACTCCGCGAGGGCCGCATCGGCGCCCGCCTCCAGCACGCGCACGTGATCAGCATGTTCGACGTGGTGATCCACGAGGACCGGCCGTGGCTGGTCATGGAGTACCTGCCGTCCGACTCGCTCGCCACCGTCCTCAAGCTCAAGGGTCCGCTCGCGCCGCTCGAGGTGGCCGACATCGGCCGCCAGGTCGCCGACGGCCTCGCCGCCGCCCACCTCGCCGGCGTCGTCCACCGCGACGTCAAGCCCGGCAACGTGCTCATCGCCGAGGACGGGCGGGTCAAGCTCACCGACTTCGGCGTCTCCCGCGCCGTCGACGACGTGCAGCTCACCCGCACCGGCCTCATCGCCGGCACGCCCGCGTTCCTCTCCCCGGAGGTCGCGCAGGGCCGGGAGCCGCTGGCCGCGTCCGACGTCTTCGCGCTCGGCGCCACCCTGTACGCCGCGGTGGAGGGCGTTCCGCCGTTCGGGCTGGACGACAACGCCTACGCTCTGTTGCACAAGGTGGCCACCGCCGACCCGGAGCCGCCGCAGCAGGCGGGGCCGCTCACCGGCGTCATCATGCGGCTGCTCGCCACCGATCCCGACGTCCGGCCCTCCGCGTCCGAGGCACGGGACCTGCTGGCCTCCGTGGCGGCGGGCCGCGTCGTGGCGGGGCCCGTACCCACCCTCGCCGCGATGCCCACGGTCGCGAAGGCTCCGGCCACCGATCCCGGCCCCGTCACCGTCACGGACGCCCGGCCACCGGAGGCCCGCCCGGCGCGGCGCCGCATCCCGATCCTCATCGGTGCGGTGGTGGCGCTGCTCGTCGTCGGCGGCGGCATCGTGGCCGCGATGCTGATGAGCGGCAGGGGCTCCGGAGCGGCCGGCACGCCGCTGGTGGCTGCGCCCGTCACGACGTCGCAGGCCGCGCCCGCCACCACGGTGGCTCCCACGGTGGCTCCCACCACCGCGGCTCCCACCACCGCCACCGCGGCGGCGCCGACCACGACTCGGTCGCCCACCCCGGCCGCCGGTGTCAACGACCCCGTGGGCTTCGTGCGCTACTACTACTCGCTGCTGCCCGACAACGCGTCAACGGCGTTCGCCCTGCTCAGCCCGCAGGCGCAGGCCGAGTCGGGAGGCCAGCAGGGGTACAACAACTTCTACGCCGGCCTGCAGTCGGTGACGCTGGACAACGTCCAGCAGACCGGCGCCGACACCGTGACCGCCACCGTCCGGTTCACCACCGACGCCGGCCGGACCACCAACGAGGCCTACCAGTTCGTGATGGGCACGGCGGGCGACGGCAGCACGATCATGCAGTCGTTCAGCAGGCGGGCCTAGGAACGCGTCTCAGGCCGTCTGCTCGGCCGGCTCGGTGAGGCGGGCGCTGACCCAGCTCACCACCTCGCGCACGAACACCGCGCGGTTCTCGGTGCCGCGCACCTCGTGGCCCTCGTCGGGGAACAGCAGGTACCCCGGCGAGGCGCCGCGCTCGCGCAGCGCCTCCACGATCTGCTCGGCCTCCACCAGCGGCACATTGGTGTCGTTGCCGCCGTGCACCACCAGCAGCGGCGCGACGATCCGGTCGGCCTGGTGGATCGGCGAGAGCTCGCGCAGGAGCGTGGCGTCGGCGTGCGGGTCGCCGTACTTCGAGGTGGCGGCCTCCGCGATCCACGGCTCCGTGTGGGCGTAGAACGTGGCGAAGTCCGACATCCCGCACACGTCCACACCGACGGCGAACAGCTCCGGGAAGCGGGCGAGCGCCGCAAGCGTCAGGTAGCCGCCGTAGGAGCGCCCCGAGACGCCGATGCGGCCGGGGTCGGCGAGCCCGGACGAGGTGAGGAAGTCGACGGCCGCGCGGACGTCGGTGATGGCGACGAAACGCCGCTCGTGGTCGTCGGCGGAGGCGAACTCCCGGCCGTATCCGCCCGAACCCCGCACGTTGGGCGCGAACACGGCCACCCCCGCCGCCAGGAGTGCCTGGAACAGCGGCTGGTAGGTGGGCCGCTCCTGCGCCTCCGGGCCGCCGTGCAGCCACAGCATCGTCGGCAGAGCCCCGAGGCCGCCGCGCGGACGGAACAGCCACCCCGAAAGGCGCAGGCCGTCCTCGGCGCGGAAGTCGTGCAGCGTAGGCGCCACCAGCGCCTCGTCGTCGGCGGGCTCGGCCGGCAGCAGCGGCGTGTGGTCGGCGTAGCCGTCCAGCTCGATGCGGCCGATGCGCGGGGTGATGGTGGGTCCCTCGCCCGCGACGAGCAGCGCGCGGCCGTCACGGGTGAACGCGGCGCCCGTCACGACCTCGCCCAGCGGCTGCACCAACGGCTCGAGCAGGCCGGAGCGCAGGTCGAGCAGCTCGGTCTCGCTACGCCCGTCCACGTTCCACACGAGCGCGGCGCGGGCGCCCGCGGGGTCGAGGGCGACGATGTCGAGGTCGTCGTCGGGGCGTTCGGCGATCGTGAACACCGTGGACACCCCGGACATGCCGCGCAGGGTGACGGCGAGCAGCGCCGGCCGGTCGCGGCCTGCGTCGGTGTGGACGTAGAGCTGGCCGCCGGTGACGCCGAAGCGGGCGTCGGCCACGGTGGCCTCGGCGCCCGGGATCAGCTCGGTGCGCCGTCCGCTGCGCAGGTCGACGAGCTCCAGGCCACGCGCACCGCGGCGGCCCAGGCGGACCACTGCGCGCCTGCCGTCACCGCTCACGGCGCACACCCGCGCCGCGGGACCGGCGGCGAGCACCGTGGACGTGCCGTCGCGCAGGTCCAGCAGGCACGCCTGGCCGTCGCCCGCTCCCTCGGGGAACACGGTGACGCCGAGCAGGTGCCCGCTCGGGGACCACGCGCCGAGGGTGGCCGCCGCGGCCCCGGGCGCGAGGTTGCGTACGTCGGAGCCGTCGGGGGCGACGACACGGATGATGGTGCGCTCGCCGCCGCCGGGGGCGAGCTGCAGGGCGAGCCACAGCCCGTCCGGCGACCAGCTCAGCGCCTGCACGTCGGCGTCGTCGACCACGGGCTTCTCGGGCTCGACGACGGGTGAGCCGTCCTCCGGCAGGCGTGCGAGCCAGGCGCGGGGGCGGCCGTCGCGGTCGGAGATCCAGGCCAGCAGCGAGCCGTCCGGGGAGGGGACCGGATCGGTGTAGGCCGGCGCGAAGAGCTCGCCACTCCCCATGCGCGCGAGACGCCGTTCGGTGAAGTCCGCCACCTACACCCCCCTCTCCTGCAGCCACATCTCGAGAAGCGCTACCTGCCACAACGCGTTCGAGCCCAGGTTGGTGCGCTTCGTGTTCGGGTCGGCCAGCATCGCGTCCAGCCAGTCCCGTCGTACCAGGCCCCTGGCCTTGGCGGTCGGGTCGGTCACCGCGTCGCGCACCCGGTCGAGGAACGGGCCCTCCAGGTGGCGGATGGCCGGAACCGGGAAGTACCCCTTCGGCCGATCGATGATGCCGTCCGGGACCACCCCGCGCGCGGCCTCCTTGAGCACGCCCTTGCCGCCGTGCGCGAGCTTGAGCTCGGGCGGGCAGGCGGCGGCGAGTTCCACGAACTCATGGTCCAGGAACGGGACGCGCGCCTCCAGTCCCCAGGCCATAGTCATGTTGTCCACGCGCTTCACGGGGTCGTCCACGAGCATGACCGTGGAGTCGATCCGCAACGCGGCGTCCAACGTCTCGTCCACGCCGGGCATGGCGAAGTGCTCGGCGATGAACGCCCGGCTCGGGTCGTGGTCGAGCAGCCACTCGGGCTCGAGGATGGCCGCGAGGTCGGAGTGCGGGCGGTCGGTGAACACCTGCGCGTAGGCGTCGACGCCGCGGTCGCGGGGGACCTTCGCCAGCGGCGGGTACCAGTTGTAGCCGGCGAGCACCTCGTCGGCGCCCTGCCCGGACTGGACGACCGTCACCGACTTGGCGACCTCCTCGGACAGCAGGTGGAACGCCACGCAGTCGTGGCTGACCATCGGCTCGGCCATCGCGGCGATCGTGTCGTCGACGGCGGGCAGCATGCGCGCGGGATCGACGAGGACCTGCTGGTGATCGGTGGAGAAGTGCTCGGCCACGAGGTCGGAGTACTGGAACTCGTCGCCCGACTCGCCCGCGGTGGCGTGGAAGCCGACGCTGAACGTCTTGAGGCCGGTCTGACCCTCGGCGGCCAGCAGGGCCACCACCAGCGACGAGTCGAGCCCGCCCGAGAGCAGCACGCCCACGGGGACGTCGGCGACCATGCGCCGCCGCACCGCGACCCGCAGCGACTCGAGCGTGGCCTCGCGCCAGTCCTGGGCACTCATGCCGGCGTACTCGGCCTTGCGGACGTGCTGGGGCCGCCAGTAGACGTGCTCCTCGCTGCTGCCGTCCGGCTGGACGGTGCGGACGGTGGCCGGCGGCAGCTTGCGGATCCCGGACAGGATCGTGCGCGGGGCGGGGACCACCGAGTGGAACGTCATGTAGTGGTGCAGGGCCACCGGGTCGATCGAGGTGTCGACGCCGCCGCCCACCAGCAGCGCGGGCAGCGACGACGCGAACCGCAGCCGTCCCGGTCCTTCGGCGAGGTAGAGCGGCTTGATGCCGAGGCGGTCGCGGCCCAGCGTCAGCACGCCGGTGTCGCGCTCGGCGACGGCGAAGGCGAACATGCCGAGGAAGTGGTCGACGCAGTCGGCGCCCCAGCGGTGGAACGACTTGAGGATCACCTCGGTGTCGGAGTCGGAGAAGAACCGGTAGCCGTGGCCCTCCAGCTCGGCGCGCAGCTCGCGGTAGTTGTAGATGCAGCCGTTGAACACCGCGCTGAGCCCCAGCCCGGGGTCCACCATCGGCTGCGCGCCGCGCTCCGAGAGGTCGATGATCTTCAGGCGGCGGTGCCCCAGGGCGATCGGCCCGCTGGCGTGCACGCCGGAGCCGTCGGGGCCGCGGCGGTGCATCGCGGCGGTGATCCTCGCGACGGCCTCCGCGTCGGCGGTTCCTCCGTCGAAGCGGATCTCACCGGCGATACCGCACATGGGGCGACGTCCTCCCGATCGTGGTTCTGTCGATGCAGTGGACGATGCGACGGCCCGCCAGCGCAAGCCGCACGACGTTTCGAGCGTGTGACCTGGCCTGCAGCCCGAGGCGGATCGCGCGGCCGACCTTCACCGCAGCACCTTCACCGCAGCACCCACGTGTCCTTCGCCCCGCCTCCCCGCGACGAGTTGACGATCATGCTGCCGGGCGGCGCCATCCGGCTCAGGGCCGCGGGCAGCACCTCGACGTGCGGCTGCGGGCCGAGGCGCGACTGCAGCACGAACGCGCGCAGGTCCACCGCGCGCGGCTCCAGCTTCTCGCCGGAGAACGTGGGATGGGTCGAGAGGTGCACGAGGTCCTGCGCCACCCAGCCCGCCGGGTTGTCGCGGATGGCCTCGGCGACGTCGGCGAGCTCGTCGCGGTCGGCGTGCGGGCCGATGACGATGCCCTGGCCGCCGTAGCCGTCGACGGGCTTGAGGACGAGCTCGTCGAGGCGGTCGAACACCTCCTCGCGCCGGTCCGGGTCGACGCACGGGTAGGTGGGCACCTGGGCGAGCAGCACCTGCTCGCCCAGGTAGTACCCGATCATCTGCGGCACGTAGGCGTAGACGAGCTTGTCGTCGCCGACGCCGTTGCCCAGCGCGTTGAGCAGCGCCACCTTGCCGCGCGCCACCGCGTTGCACATCGCCCGGCCGATGAGGCGCTGGTCGGCACCCGTGGCGGTGAGCAGGGTGCGCTCGTCGAGGCGGCGGTAGAGGCCCGATAGCCGGCGCCGGCCGCCGATCTCAACCAGGTAGACACCGTCCTCGGCGACCTGCAGGTCCCGCGGCGTGACGAGCGGGATGCCCATCCGGTCGGCGAGCAGCTTGTGCTCGAAGTAGGCCGAGTCCATCGGCCCGGCGGTGAGCAGCGCGACCTCGTCGTGGCCGGGGTCGTCGTACTTCGTGGCCGACAGCAGCGCCGCCTTGAGCTGGCCCGGCACCGCCTCCAGCCCGACGACACCCGCGGGCGGCTCCAGGTCGGGCATGACGCTGCGGATCAGCCGCCTGCTGGTGATCGAGTAACCGATGCCGGACGGCACGCGCAGGTTGTCCTCGAGCACCACCCAGTGCTCGGCGCTGTCCCGGACCAGGTCGATGCCCGCCACTGCGATGCGCACGGCGTCGGAGGGGAAGAGCTTGCCCAGCCTGCTGTAGCCCGGTGCGTCGTCCACCACCGCCGCCGGCACCACGGCGTCGGCGACGATCGTCCGCTCGCCGTAGACGTCGCGGACGAACGCCTCCAGCGCCCGCACCCGCTGCGCGAGCCCGGCGGTGAGGCCGGCCCAGTCGTCCGCGGTGAGGATGCGGGGTACGAGGTCCAGCGGGAAGAGCCGGTCGGGCTCGCCGTCACCCACCCGGAAGGTGACGCCGCGGGCGCGCTGCTCGGCGTGCAGCGACTGCTCCGCGGCCACCATGCCTCGTTGCCCCATCCGGTCGAGCGCGCGGAACATGAACCCGTACTGCGCCTGCACGGTGCCGTCCGCGCTCACGGCCTCGTCGTAGGAGTCGGTGTGGTACGCGCCGAGCAGCTCGGAGGTGACGGGCTCGGCGGCGCGCGGCTCGAAGGCGGGGACCCGGCCCTGGGTGAGGGCGAGCAGCGAGTCGACCACGTCGTCGAGCTCGCCGCGGCGGCCGAACGCGCGCCGCTGGCCTGCCGCGGCACTGCCCCGGGCGAGGGTGGCCTTCGACAGCTCCAGCACCTGGTCCCAGTCGCCGACCTTCTCGAGCTGCGGACGCAGGTAGTCGACGAGCTGGCTGACCAGGATCGAGGGGGACACCAGGGTGGGGGGGTGGCGGGGGTCCGGGCTCAGGTCGACGAGGTCGCCCTCCAGCCCCGAGCGGGCCGCCCGCCAGCTCGCCGCGCGCAGCAGCTCGTGACGGGAGACGGGTAGCGGCAGCCCGGCTTCGAGGTCCTCACGGGCCTTGCCCACCAGCGCACGGAACAGCCCGGCGATGAACACCACGTCGTCCACCTGTGGGCAGGCGTCGCACACCCGCAGCTCGACGGTGGGCAGGTGGGCGCTGGGCCGGATGTCGAAGTAGACCATCCCGGGGTCACTGATCGTGCCGGACGCGATGAGCTCGGAGACCATCGCGTCGTAGTCGGCGGCGGTCTCGACGCTGCCGGGAGGGCCCGCGGTGGGCCAGCGCGACCACACCATGCTGCGGTAGCTGGCGTAGCCGCTGTCACGGCCACGCCAGTACGGCGAGCTGGCCGAGATGGCCAGCAGCGTCGGCAGGTAGGGGGCGACGCGGCGCACCACCTGCACCGCGATGTCGCGGTCGGGCACGTCGACGTGTACCTGGGCACCGCAGATGTGCTGCTCGCGCACCAGCAACTGGTACTCGTGCTGCATGCGCTCGTAGCGGGCGCCGGCGGAGATGTCGTCGCCGGAGAGGTCGGCCAGCGGCACGGTGCCCGCCGCCACCACGCCCAGCCCGAGTGGCTCGGCCACCCCCTCCAGCGTGGAGCGCAGCCGCTTCAGGTGGTGGCGCAGGTCGTCGAGGGTGGCGCAGACCGGCGTGTTCGTCTCGACGAGCGACCGCTGCAGCTCGGGGGCGAACTCCGCGCCGTCGAGCTGGGCCATCAACGCGTCCACCTGAGGTGCGGAGCGACGCGTCTGCAGGTCGACGACATGGAACTCCTCCTCGGCGCCGAGCATGGGGAGGTCGCTCATGGGGATGACGCTAGGTCGCGGTTGTTACGAACGGTTTGCCCCGAGGTCACCCGGCGTCGGCTCGTCACCCGGTCGAGAATGCCTCCTCGATCACGTTCCGTACACCGCTGAGGCCCGCGTTGCTCCGCCACGAAGCCACGTCGCCCGCCTCGCCGTGTCCGGGGACGACGACGCGCGGGACGAGCCCGAGCAGCGCCGTGAGGGTGCCGGGTCACTCGGCCACCACGGCCTCCTCGAGCGCCGGGGGTGCGCCCTGCTCCACCAGGTCCCCGGCGAACACCAGGCCCGCGTCGGGGACGCGGACGACGAGGTCGCGGTCGGTGTGGCCGCGGCCGAGGGCCCGCAGGTCCATCGTCCGCCCAGCAGATCAGGCGTCGTAGGCCGCATCGAAGAACGCGAGCTCCAGCTCGACGGCCCGCGTGAAGGCCTCCTGCACGCGGGCGCGGCCGGCGTCGTCGAGGCCCGCGGCGGTGCGGTCGAACTCGAGGCGCAGGAACGTGACCCAGTCGGTGAACGCCGGCCCGCGGTGCAGCTCGATCCACTCCCGCTGGACAGACTCCTCGGGGGCGCCGGCGCGTTCGGCCCAGTCGAGGTAGAGCCATTCCGCGACGAGTAGCACCGCGAGGCAGACGGCGTGGTCGCCGCCGCCCCGCGCGGCGTCCATGAGATCGAGGAACCCGCGGGTCGGCTCGAGCAGCTCGGGATCGGTGCGGTCGGCGAACGGCACGTCGAGGGCGTCGAGGGCACGGTCGAAGAAGTCGTTCTCAGGCCCGGCGACGAGCCCGAGCTGCCGCGCGTGGACGAGGCGCGCGGACGCGTTCGGAGCGGTCGCCACCGCTGCGCCCATCAGGGCGACGAACGCGTCGACGAACTGGTGGTCCTGCACGAGGTAGGTCCGCAGCACCGCGGGATCCACCTCGCCGCGCCCGATCTCGCCGACGAACCGGTGCTCGACGGCGGCCCTCCAGGTGGTGGCGGTGAGGTCACGGAGCTCGGCACTGAACACGGCGACGGACGCTACGCGGCACGGGCCGACCGTGCCGACCCGCGCGCCGGATCGTGTCGACTCGCGGGCCGGGGCGTATCGAGCTGCGGACGTCAGGGCCAGGGGACGTCCGGGTAGGGGGAGCGGGCCGCCGCCTCCGCTGCCTCCAGGTCCCCGCGCGCGACGGCGGCGTGCAGCTCCGCCACCTCGGTGAGCCGGTCGCGCTGCTCCGCCACGAACGCCCGGTCCACCGGGTCGCCGTGCCCGGGGACGACGACGCGGGGGCCGAGCCCGAGCAGCGCCGTGAGGGTGCCGGGCCACTCGGCGACCACCGCGTCCTCGAACGCCGGGGGTGCGCCCTGCTCCACCAGGTCCCCGGCGAACACCATGCCCGCGTCGGGCACGTGGGCGACGAGGTCGTGGTCGGTGTGACCGCGGCCGAGGTGCCGCAGGTCCACCACCCGCCCGCCCAGGTCGAGCTCTGCCGGGGCGGGCGAGTCGGGGAGCGGTGGGTCCGTCGTGGCCAGGGAGTCGGCGGTCAGGTCGTCGCCGCGGGAGCGGTAGTGGGCGACCCACTCCGAGCGCTGCGCGTCGGCGGTCGCGGCGAGGACCTCGCGGCAGACGGGCAGCGCGTGCACCGGTGCGGGCAGGAACGCCGCGGTGCCGAAGCAGTGGTCGAAGTGCGCGTGCGTGATCGCGACGACCAACGGTAACGCCGTTGTCTCCCGGACGGCGGCGGCAAGCTCGACACCCTGCCGCGCGTCGCCCCGCGTGTCGACGACGAGCGCGCGGTCCGCGCCGATCACCAGGCCGACCGTGAGGTCGAGCTCCGCGTACCGGCGTGCCAGGACGCCGTCACCGACCTCCACCCAGCGCCCGTCCACGTGGCCCATCCTCCGCGCCGGTCGGGCGCCCCCGCGCGGAGGATCCGTGAACGCACAGCCGTGCAGAAACGACAGGACGTCGATCACGACCACCACCGCGCACTCCGCCGCAGGCAACGCCTACGCCCCTCGGCGTCCCACTCCAGGCGCACGCCTCGCGCTGCCGGTGCTCGCCGCGGGGCCGTGATCACCGCGCGGCGGTAGCGTCCGGCGGCATGACGGTGCAGGAGTCGATGGGCCGGGTCGGGCTGCCGATGCCGGTGGCCGAGATGGCTGCCCGGCGCTGGGACGTCGTGGTGGTCGGCGGCGGGCACAACGGGCTGACGACGGCGGCCTACCTCGCCCGCGCCGGCCGGTCGGTGCTGGTCCTGGAGGCGCGGGAGCAGCTCGGCGGGGCGGCCACGCTGCAGGAGCCGTTCCCCGGCTACCTGATCAGCCCGTGCGCGTACGTGGTCGGGCTGCTGCACCCGCTCGTGGTGTCGGAGCTGGACCTGAAGCGCCACGGCTTCGACGTCGTCCTGCTCGACCCGAGCCTGTGGTGCCCGTTCGAGGACGGCACGTCGGTGGCGTCGTGGGCCGACCCTGACCGCGCGGCCGCCGAGATCGCCGCGATCTCCCCGTCCGACGTCGACGGGTACCTCGCCTACGAGGCCCTGTTCGAGCGGCTACGCCGGGTGCTGCGCACCGGCCCGCGCGACACGTGGGTGGGCGCGAGCCCCGACCGCGCCGAGCTCGCCGAGCTGTTCGCCGGGGACCCCGAGGCCCTGGAGGTGCTGTTGCACCGCTCGATCGCCGACGTCGTCGAGGAGCACGTCCGCGACGAGCGGCTGCGCGCCCTGCTGCACGGGCAGGGCGTGATCGGCACCTGGGCGGGCCCGCGGGACCCGGGCACCGCCGCCGTCCACGCGATGCACAGCATGGGCACGCTCGCCGACGGCCGTTGGGGCTACGTCCGCGGCGGCACGGGGCGCGTGTCGTTCGCGCTGGCCGACGCCGCGATCGAGCACGGCGCGGTGCTGGCGAGCGGTGTGGCGGTCGCGTCGATCGAGCCGGGGGAGGGCGTACGGCTGGCCGGGGGCGAGCTGATCCGCGCCGCCACCGTCGTCTCCAACGCCGACCCGAAGCGCACCACCGCGCTGTGCACCGAGGCGCCGGACGCGTGGCGTGCCCGTGTGGACGGCTGGAAGTCCTCCAGCCCCGTCGTCAAGATCAACTGTGCGCTGTCGCGGCTGCCGACGTTCCCGGCCGCGCCGCAGCCGGATCTGCCCCACCGCGCGATGGTCACCATCACCACCGGCATCGACGCCACCCAGGCCGCCTTCGAGCGGGCGTGCGCGGGGGAGCCGTCGCCGTCGTGGGCCGAGGTGTACTTCCCGTCCTTCTACGATCCGTCCGTCGCGCCCGACGGCGGTCACGTCATGAGCGTCTTCGCTCAGTACGTGCCCTACTCGCCGGCCGAGGGCACGTGGGAGACGCGGCGCGAGGAGATCGGCGACGCCGCACTCGCCGAGGTGGCCCGCTTCGCCCCCGACGTCGTCGACTGCATCGTCGCGCGCGAGGTGCTCGGCCCGCCCGACGTCGAGGCCCGCATCGGGCTGACCGGCGGCCACATCTTCCAGGGCGACTGCCTGCCCGACCAGATGTGGGACCGTCGCTTCGCCCCGCGAACGGACGTGCCCGGTCTCTACCTCTGCGGTGCGGCCACGCACCCGGGCGGCAGCGTGATCGGCGTGAACGGGCGGAACGCGGCGATGGCGGTGCTCGCGGACGATCCGGAAGATCGACGCTGACGGCCGATGTGGACGCTGCTCCGTCCAATCCAGAATCGGCCGATGACGCCGCGCCGTGCACGGCTGCTCCCCCCGCTGACGATCATCGCGGTCGCGGTCGCGGTCGCGCTCGTGGCCGCGGTGGCCGCGGTGCCCTGATCCGCGGCCGGCTCCCGGCCGATCGCGTGGCACACCAGCAGCTCCGTGCGGACGCGGGCGGGGCGCTCAGCCGACCGGCACGGTCTGCGGCTCGCCGGGCTGGTCGAACTGGGTGTGGTGCAGCTCCGCGTAGCGGCCCTCGCGCTGCATGAGCTCGGAGTGCGTGCCCCGCTCGATGACCCGGCCGTCCTCCAGCACGAGGATGAGGTCGGCCGCCCGGATGGTGGACAGCCGGTGGGCGATCACGATGGCGGTGCGCCCCGCCAACGCCTCTCCGAGGGCCTCCTGCACCGCGGCCTCCGATGTGGAGTCGAGGTGGGCGGTGGCCTCGTCGAGCACCACCACGCGCGGCTTCGCGATCAGCAACCGCGCGATCGTCAGCCGCTGGCGCTCGCCGCCCGAGAGCCGATAGCCGCGCTCGCCGACCACGGTCTCCAGCCCGTCGGGCAGCGAGGCGACGAGGTCGGCGAGCCGGGCGCGGTGCAGCGCGTCCCACAGCTCCTCCTCCGACGCCTCCGGGCGGGCCAGCAGCAGGTTGGAGCGCAGCGACTCGTGGAACAGGTGCCCGTCCTGGGTGACGAGGCCGAGCGCGCCGCGGATGCTGTCGAACGACAGCTCGCGGACGTCGACGCCGCCCAGGCGCACCGCGCCCGCGTCGACGTCGTAGAGGCGGGGGAGCAGCTGCGCGATGGTGGACTTGCCCGCCCCGGACGAGCCGACCAGCGCGATCAACTGCCCCGGCTCGGCGCGCAGCGAGACGTCGTGGAGCACCTCCTCGCCGCCGCGGGCGTCGAGCTGGGCCACCTCCTCCAGCGAGGCCAGCGACACCTTGTCGGCGGACGGGTAGGAGAAGTGGACGCCGTCGAGCTCCACCGACAGCGGCCCGTCCGGCAGCTGCGTGGGCTCGGCGGGCTCGGCGATCAGCGGCGGCAGGTCGAGCACCTCGAACACGCGCTCGAAGCTGACCAGTGCGCTCATGACCTCCAGCCGAGCACTGGCCAGCGACGTCAGCGGCGCGTAGAGGCGCGTGAGCAGCAGCGACAGCGACACCACGTCGCCGGCGTTCAGCCCGCCGTTGAGCGACAGGTAGCCGCCCAGGCCGTAGACGAGCGCGAGCGCGAGCGCGGAGACGAGCGTGAGAGCCGAGACGAACACCCACTGCACCATCGCGGTGCGCACACCGATGTCGCGGACGCGGGCGGCGCGGGTGACGAACTCGGTGGTCTCCTCGGACGGGCGCCCGAACAGCTTGACGAGCGTGGCACCGGGCGCCGAGAAGCGCTCGGTCATCTGGTTGCCCATGGCGGCGTTGTGGTCGGCGCTCTCGCGCTGCAGCGCCGCGAGCCGGCGCCCGACCCGCCGCGCGGGCAGGACGAAGATCGGCAGCAGCACGAGCGCGAGCACCGTGACCTGCCACGAGAGGCTCAGCATCACCACGAGCGTGAGCACGAGCGTGACGACGTTGCCGACCACGCCCGAGAGCGTGTCGCTGAACGCGCGCTGCGCGCCGATGACGTCGTTGTTGAGCCTGCTGACCAGCGCACCCGTACGGGTGCGGGTGAAGAACGCGACGGGCTGGCGCTGCACGTGGTCGAACACCGCGGCCCGCAGGTCGAGGATCAGCCCCTCGCCGAGGTTGGACGACAGCCAGCGCTGCACGATGCCCGCGAGGTTCTCGGCGATCGCGATCACCGCGATGAGCACGGCCAGCCCGACGACCGTGCTCACCGGCCCACCGGCGACGATCGCGTCGACCACCCGGCCCGCCAGCACCGGCGTGGCCACGGCCAGCACCGCGCCCACCACGCTGAGCAGCACGAACGCGGCGATCCGGCGGCGGTGCGGCCGCGCGAACGCCGCGATGCGGCGCAGCGTGGCGCGCGAGAAGGCGCGCTTCTCCGGGGTGCCGTGGCCGGCCCGGTACATCGCGTGCCAGGCGACACTCTCCATGCTCATGACGGGAACTCCCTCGCGTGTGCGCCCAGTGTGGGGGTGGCTCCCGACAGTCCGAGCATCGCGGACGGTAGGAGCTGAAGGCGGGTCGAGGTCAACCCGGGAGCGCTACGGTCGTCGGGTGACCACGTCCGCGCTCGCCGACCTCTACCGCGACCTGCACCGTCACCCCGAGCTGTCGTTCGAGGAGACGCGCACCGCAGGCGTCGTCGCCGACCGGCTGCGCGCCCTCGGCGTGGAGACCACGACCGGTGTCGGCGGCACCGGCGTGGTGGGCGTCGTGCGGAACGCGGAGGGTCCGACGGTGCTGCTGCGCGCCGACATGGACGCGCTGCCGGTGCTGGAGCACACCGGGCTGGACTACGCGAGCACGGCGTGGGGCGTCGACCGCGACGGGAACGAGGTCCCGGTGGCCCACGCCTGCGGCCACGACGTGCACGTGGCGTGCCTGCTCGGGGCCGTGGAGGCGCTCGTGGTGCAGCGGGAGACCTGGGCCGGCACGGTGCTCGCGGTGTTCCAGCCTGCCGAGGAGGTCGGCGGCGGCGCGCAGGCGATGCTCGACGACGGCCTGTTCGACCGTTTCGGGTGGCCCGACGTGGTGCTCGGCCAGCATGTCGCACCGCTGGCCGCAGGCTTCCTCGCGCTGCGGCCGGGGCCGGCGTTCGCGGCATCGGACACCATGCGCATCACGCTGTACGGAGCCGGCGGACACGGCTCCCGCCCCGAGACCACCGTGGACCCGATCGTCATGGCCGCCGCCACCGTCATGCGACTGCAGACGATCGTGGCCCGCGAGGTCGGCAACGGGGAGATGGTGGTGCTGTCGGTGGGCACGCTGCACGCGGGCACCAAGGAGAACATCATCCCGGACCACGCCGAGCTGGGGCTGACCATCCGTACCTTCGATCCGGCCGTGCGCGCACGGACCATCGCCGCCGTCGAGCGGATCGTGCGGGCCGAGGCCGCCGCGTCCGGGGCCCCCCGCGGCCCCGACATCCGGGTGCTGGACAGCTTCCCGATGCTGGTCAACGAGGAGCAGGCGGCCGCCCGCACCGCCGCCGCGCTCGGCGCCGTCGGGCCGGTGGTGGACCCCGGCCTGGTCACCGGCAGCGAGGACGTCGGGCTGTTCGCCACCGCGGCCGGCGTACCGTGCGTCTACTGGCTGCTCGGGGGCGCCGATCCCGCGGCGTTCGCGGGCGCCACCACCCGCGACGAGCTCGTGGCGGTGGTGGCGACCCTGCCGTCCAACCACTC
>NZ_JAOPWR010000113.1 GCF_025965585.1 Pseudonocardia sp. | reverse complement strand
GTGTCACGCACCAGCCCGCAGCCGATGCGTCTAGGCCAGGCTTGACGGCTTGCGTCTAGTGCGGGATAGACTTACTCTGTGACCAAGCCGAGGGACATCGTGAAGCGCATCGCCGGGGAGGCGAAGCAGCAGGGTCTCGACTTCGTCCTCGATCGTGAGGGCGCCAACCACACGATCTACTCACTCGACGGCGTCATCATCCCGATCCCCCGCCACCGCGAGGTGAACGAGCGCACCACCGAGGGGATCTACCGCGAATGCCAGGAGAAGCTGGGGAAAGGGCTGGTGGCGACGATGAGCACCTACACCGCGGTGGTGTCGCGCGACGGGAAGTTCTGGCACATCGAGGTTCCCGAGATCGACCGCGTCACCCAGGCCCGCACCATCAACGAGGTCGACGACATGGCCCGCGACCTGATCGCGATCATGACCGGCATCGAGCCCGGCACCATCGAACTCGACGTACGGATCCAGCTTCCCGACAGCGTGCGAGCACACCTCTCAGAGGTGGAGCGGGCCCGAGACGCCGAAGCCCAGGCCCGTTCCCACGCCGCAACCGAACTCCGAGCAGCCGCCGCCGAGCTGAAGAACGCCGGACTGTCCGTACGCGAACTCGGCGCCGTCCTCGGGATCTCCTACCAACGCGCCAGCCAGCTCACCAGCGGAAACAGCCTTCCCGCGGAGCGTCGGCGCGCCGGCTGACGGCGTCTACGGGATGGGCCATTCCCAGCCGCCGTGCGCACCGGGTCGAAGACGACGACGGCCGCCGACTCTGACACGTCGAGCACGAAGTCGAAGTTGTAGGAGCGATTCGGCTTCAGTTCGTTCGGCGCGTCGTAGACACACGAGGCCGCCTGCACGGCCGACACCACAACCGACTCGCCGTCACGACTGATGACAGCCCCAAGGTCCCGGCCACTCGAGCTCGACCTGCTCCGCTCCGATGACGCCACGACCGGCAGGTCACCACAGTGCGCGTGCGTGTCCTCCCCGCGTCACCAACCACCGTCAGTGGGACACCCTAGACACGGCCCCCGGCGGCTCGTTACCGTCCGTCCGGAGTACCTCCGCTCTGACCGAGGGGGCGTCCCAGATGGCCGCAGAGTTCGTGCAGGACTACGAGACTTTCGATCTCGGAGACTTCACGCTTCAGCACGGCGACACCCTCAAGGACGCGAAGCTCGCCTACAAGACGTTCGGCGAGCTGAACGCCGAGAAGAGCAACGCGATCGTCTATCCGACGTGGTATTCGGGCTTCCACTGGGACAACGAGTGGCTGGTCGGCGAGGACATGGCCCTCGACCCCCGCCAGTACTTCATCATCATCCCGAACATGCTCGGCAATGGGCTCTCGAGCTCGCCGAGCAACACGCCGCCCCCGCACGATAAGGCGAACTTCCCGAACGTCACGTTCTACGACCAAGTCGAGGCACAGCACAAGCTGGTCGCCGAGCACTTCGGGATCGAGACGCTGCCGCTTGTCACCGGCTGGTCGATGGGCGCGGGGCAGACCTACCAATGGGCGGTCAGCTATCCCGACATGGTGCAACGCGCCGCCCCGTTCTGCGGCTCCTCCAAGACCAGCGAGCACAACTTCGTCTTCCTCGAGGGCGTGAAGGCGGCCCTGACCGGCGGCGACAGTTTCAAGGGCGGCTTCTACGACGCGAAGCCGGAGGACAACCTGCGCAGGACGGGCCGCGTGTATGCCGGTTGGGGGTTCTCCCAGGCCTTCTTTTGGGACCGCCTCTACACGGACATGGGCCACTCATACCGGCTCGGCATCGACCTGGCGTTCCCGACGCTCGAGGAGTTCCTCGTCCAGTACTGGGAGGGCCACTTCCTCGACCGCCGCGACGTCAACGACCTGCTGTCGATGCTCTGGACCTGGCAGTACGGCGACATCAGCCAGACGCCCGGGTTCGACGGCGACCACGTCAAGGCATTGCAGTCGATCAAGGCCAAGCTCATCGCCATGCCCGGCCTGAAGGACCTGTACTTCCCGCCGGAGGACGAGGAGTACGCGTCGCAGTACATCCCCAACGGGGAGGTCCGGGTCATCCCGGGCGTGTGGGGTCACTTCGCCGGCAGCGGTGACTGCGCCGTCGATCGCAAGTGGATCGACGACGTCATCAAGAAACTGCTCGCAAGCTGACGGACACCCCACCACCGGCTGGGCCGGCTACCCGACCTAGCGGCTTGTCACGCAGCCTTGGGGCCGGGTAATCGGTCCAGGTTCGGATCGGTGAGTCGGTAGCGAAGTTGACCTTCGGCGAAGCTCGGGTGTTGTGCCAGCGGACGTAGTCGGCGATGGCGGCGTTCTGCTCGGCGTGGCTGCGGTGATCGGTGCCATTGAGCGCGAAGTAGCGCAGCGCCGCGAACTCGGCCTCGAATCCAGTTCAACCAGGAGCTGTAGGTCGGCACGAACACCAACTCGACCTCGTGATCGGCGCACCAGGCCCGGACGGCGGCGTGGCGGTGCGGGGAGAAGTTGTCGCACACCACGTACAGCTTCTGGGCGGGCCTGCAGGGTCGTGAGCAGGTCGAGGAACTCGGTCGCGCGTTTGCGCGGGCGGATCCGGTAGAACAGCTTACCGGTGGCCAGGTCCAGCGCCGCGAGCATGTGCATCACACCGTCGTAGCGGTGATAGGTCGCCCGCATCCACCGCGGGCGGCCGCGGAACTGCCAGCTCTTGCCCTTGCGCGGGAGCAGGTTCAACGGCCCGAACTCATCGACGCACACGACCCGGCCATCCTCGGGCGGGTGGTCATACAGCTCAAGGATTCGGCGCATTTTGGCGATGAAGTCCGGGTCGGTGGAGGCCTTCCAGGTGGTCGTGGTCTGCCAGGACACCCCGGCGTCGCGCAGGATCCGGCGCAGCGTCTCGCGGCTGATCGCCGCGACGATGCCCTCGGCCAGCAGATGCTCGCGGAGCTTGGTCAGCGACCAGGTGGAGAACCCGGTGATGCCCCACTCGGCGGGAGACCTACGGGCGATCAGGCAGATCCACTCGCGGAGCTGCTCACCGATCCTCCTCGGACGTCGCCCGCTCCATTTTGGGTTCAGTGCGTCGAACCCCCGCTCGTTGAACGCGTGGACCACATCACGCACGTAGTCGTCGCTGACCTGCAGCAACGAGACGATGTCGCCGACGGCCTGGCCCTGGCCCGACATCATCACCACGATCGCGCGCCGCAACCGGACCGGGTCCTTGGCCGTCCTGGTGATCCGCTGCAGCCTGCGCCCCTCGTCCATCGACAAGCCCAGAATGCTCGCTGCGGGTGCCGCACGCTGCTCGATGTACCCGAACGGGTGACTCGCGATGAATGCGAGGCTGACACGAGGCCCGGGACGACGGGTCATCGTGAACAGACCGAAGTCGACACCGACGCGGTCATCCTCATCTCGTCGACCGACCGATCGACTTTGGAGGGCGGATGACCGCCGCGACTAACCATTTTCGCATCCACCAATCAGACGACCTCTGCGGCGGCGCTCGGCATCGGCGCGGCCACGCGCCATGCACGACAGACGAAGCCAGCAGGCTGCTCGCCCGCCCTGGGACACGGGGTCACCATGCTCGACCGCGACGGAGACGAGCCTCGGCCGGAGGTTGCAACTGCGGCCGCCGCCACGTGTCCTGCCACCACGGCGCCACAGATCGTGCAGTCTCACTGCCCTGCGGCTCGCCGCTGGGAACACCTACTCGAACATCTGCCCAACGTGCACACTGAGCCGCTTCACGCCGGCGCCACCGATACCTTACTACCGGACCTGGATGCCACTCGCAGTGAACTTAGCCTTTCCTTATCTCGATACCTTGCCGCGAGACTAGAGACACCGTCAACTCCGACCTCACCAGTCGACCCGAGCGCGTATCTCCAGTTAACTCGAGCCACACTTGGTGTCACGCGAGCGGGAGCAAGATCGTGCTTACACTGCAAACATGCAGGTCAGGCGTGGAGCGGGCGACGGGAATCGAACCCGCGTAGCTAGTTTGGAAGACTAGGGCTCTACCATTGAGCTACGCCCGCATGCCCCGGATCACCGGCGCGTCGACAGCTTAGCGGACTCCCTGAACGCCATCTCCTCCCCGTACGTAGATACCGATGACAGGGAGGTGGCGATGGGGAGGCGGACGGTCCGGCGCTGGGCGGCCCCCACCAGACAGGTGCAGGAGGTCCGACGTGCCGCTCTGGAACGGCGGTGTGACGCCGCACAGGGTGATGTCGAAGCAGATGATCTCGTCGGTGCTGTTGGTCCGGTAGTCGAACGTGCCGTGCCCCGGCCTCGCCGGGCGTGGGCACGCCGTCAGCATTGAACACCATGTCCGACGTCGCCATTTGCGGTGAACATGCTGGTGAACGACGTGGGCTCGGGTACGTCCGCGTTCTAGATGGCCTGGGCGAACGCGGGCGTGGCGGTGAGGCTGACGGTGGCCACCGTCAGCGCGGCCACGGCGGCGATCCTGCGGGCGAAGCATGGAGATCCTCTCGGTTCGGGTCCGTTATGTCCGTTTCTACGGACGCCGATCCGCCCGCGTTCACTGGCGCGGCACCACTCGTTCGCGTCAGGCCCTAGACTGCGGCCGACGGGGTGTGGCGCAGCTTGGTAGCGCACTCGCTTTGGGAGCGAGGGGCCGTGGGTTCAAATCCCGCCACCCCGACTCTGTGCC
>NZ_JAOPWR010000103.1 GCF_025965585.1 Pseudonocardia sp. | reverse complement strand
CTCGCCGTCCGCGTGATCGTCGACGGGGTGTGGGGCTTCGCCTCGCACGTCGAGCTCTCGCCGGAGCGTGCGGCGGCCACGGCCGAGCGGGCGGTGCGGGTGGCGCGCACGCTCGCGCCCGTCGCCGTCGAGCGGGTGGAGCGGGCCGACGAGCCTGTGCACGCGAACGCCGTCTGGGTCTCGGCGTACACCGTCGACCCGTTCTCGGTGCCGACGCGCGACAAGGTCGGGCTGCTCGCGGAGTGGTCGCAGCGGCTGCTCGCGGCCGACGGCGTCCACCACGTCCAGGCGGGCGTCGCGCAGGTGCGGGAGAACAAGTTCTACGCCGACCTGTCCGGCACCTCCACGCTGCAGCAGCGGGTCCGCGTGGCGCCGTCGCTGACGGCCACGGCCGTCGACCGCGCGGCCGGCGGCTTCGAGACGATGGACTCGCTCGCCCCACCCGCCGGACGCGGCTGGGAGTACCTCACCGGCGAGGGCTGGGACTGGGACGGCGAGATCGCGCTGATCCCGGAGCTGCTCGCGGAGAAGACGAAGGCGCCGAGCGTGCAGGCGGGCACGTACGACCTGGTGATCGACCCGACGAACCTGTGGCTGACGATCCACGAGTCGGTCGGGCACGCCACCGAGTACGACCGCGCCATCGGCTACGAGGCCGCCTACGCGGGCACCAGCTTCGCCACCCCCGACAAGCTCGGCACGCTGCGCTACGGCTCCGAGCTCATGCGTGTGACGGGCGACCGCACCATCGATCACGGGCTGGCCACCGTCGGCTTCGACGACGACGGCGTCGCCACCGCGCAGTGGGACCTCGTGCGCGACGGCGTCCTCGTCGGCTACCAGCTCGACCGCACGTTCGCGCCGCGGCTGGGTCTGGAGCGCTCCAACGGCTGCGCGTTCGCCGACTCGCCGCACCACGTGCCGATCCAGCGGATGGCCAACGTGTCGTTGCAACCCGATCCCGCGCGCGACACCACCACCGAGGAGCTCATCGCAGGTGTCGATCGCGGCATCTACGTCGTGGGCGACAAGTCGTGGTCGATCGACATGCAGCGCTACAACTTCCAGTTCACCGGCCAGCGGTTCTACCGGATCGAGGACGGCAGGCTCGCAGGCCAGCTGCGTGACGTCGCCTACCAGGCCACCACCACCGACTTCTGGGGCTCGATGGACGGCATCGGCGGTCCGTCGTCATGGCAGCTGGGTGGGGCGATGAACTGCGGCAAGGCCCAGCCCGGCCAGGTGGCGGCGGTGAGCCACGGCTGCCCGCCCGCCCGGTTCCGGGGCATCACCGTGCTCAACACGCGGGAGGAGGGCCAGTGAGGGCTCAGGAGATCGTCGAGCGGACGCTGGCGGCCGCGTCCCGGCTGACCGGCTGTGCCGTGCTCGTCCGGGAGTCGAGCGAGGCCGTACTGCGCTGGGCCAACTCCACGATGACCACCAACGGCCACACGACATCGGGCCGGGTCACGGTGATCGCGTTCGTGGCCGTCGAGGGCGGCACCGCGGCCGGCGTCGTCAGCTCGAGCGTCACGGTCACCGATGCCGCGCAGCTCGCCGACCTGGTCGCGGCGGCGGAGGCGGCCGCCCGCGACGCCGGCCCCGCCGACGACGCGTCGCCGCTGCCCCAGCCCTCGGGCACCGACCCCACCTGGGACGAGGGCGCCCAGGAGACCTCGATCGGCGTGTTCGGCCGGTTGGCCGAGGACCTCTCCGAGGTGCTGGCCGGGCCGCAGCGCCAGTACGGCTTCGCCAGCCACGAGCTCACCACCCTCTGGCTCGGCACCTCGGCCGGTGTGCGCAGGCGCTGGGTGCAGCCCACCGGTTCGGTGGAGCTGAACGCGAAGACCCCTGATCTCACCGGCTCCGCCTGGACCGGCGCGTCCACGGCCGACTTCACTGACGTCGACGTCATCGCGCTCGCCGCCGAGGCCGCGCGCCGTCTGGAGTGGGGGAAGCGACGCGTCACGCTGCCCGCGGGGAAGTACGAGACGCTGCTGCCGCCGTCGGCCGTGTCCGACCTGATGATCTACCTCGCCTGGTCGATGGAGGGCCGCTCCGCCCAGGAGGGCCGCAACGCGCTGGCCGGCCCGAACGGCACCCGCGTGGGCGAGCGGCTCACCGACCTGCCGCTGACGCTGGCCTGCGACCCCGCCGCGCCGGGCCTGGAGTACGAGCCGTTCCTCACCGCCACCAGCTCCGGCGAGGGCATCTCCGTCTTCGACAACGGCGCCCCCACGCGTCGCGTCGACTGGGTGCGCGGCGGTGTCATCTCCGAGCTGGCCTACTCCCGCGCCGAGGCGGCCGAGTTCGGCACCGAGTTCACGCCCGGCGGCGACAACCTGCTGCTCACCGGCGGCTCGGGCGCGTCGATCGCCGACATGACGGCGGGCACCGAGCGGGGCCTGCTGCTGACCTGCCTGTGGTACATCCGGCTCGTCGACCCCGCCACGCTGCTGCTCACCGGCCTCACCCGCGACGGCGTCTACCTCGTCGAGGGTGGGGAGGTGGTGGCCGAGGTGGACCACAACTTCCGCTTCAACTACTCCCCCCTCGACGTGCTGCGCCGCGCGACCGAGGTGGGCGCCACCGAGCGCACGCTGCCGCGGGAGTGGAAGGACTGGTTCACCCGCGCCGCCATGCCGCCCGTCCGCGTTCCCGAGTTCACGATGTCGTCGGTGTCGCTCGGGCGCTGACCTGGCCTCGTTCGTGGGATCCCCGATGGCGCGTACTCCCCGTGGTCGCGTGCACACGGCGCATCACCCGACCATCCGTCGTTCCGCCGGCGTGGCGCAGTACCCCTACCGGTCCCCTGCCGTTTCACTGTGCGGGGCGGAACGCCGAGGGACTGGGAGAGGGCTGCCGATGTCGTACGAGGTGGTCAGCGCTTACACCCTCCTGGTGGGGGACGGGGACGGTCCGCCGACGGTGAGCGTCCACACCACCGCCGACGACGCGTGGCGCGCCCTCGACGCCGCGATCCGGGTGCGCTGCGGCATGCGCGCCCGTCCCCGCCGCCGGATGGACGCCGACGCGGCCGCCCGCCTGGCCAACGCCTGGCGGGCCGGCGACCCGGACGTCCGCTACTGGAACGTGACGGTGCACCGCCTGCCGGTGCCCCTCCCGGTGATCGCCCGCCCGGCGGCGATGGCCGCGCGCTGACCTGACGCGCGGCAAGTCGAGGGATCCGCTCCCCGCGAGTCGACGCGACTGGCGGGTGTCATTCGGTGGGGAGGTAGCTGCGCATGCGGGCCAGGAGCTCCTCCACGCCGAGGTCGGGCGGGAGGGGCGTGCCGGTCAGGGTGCGCAGGTAGAGGCCGTCGCCGACGAGCTGGGCGAGCCAGGCGAGCACCGGGTCGGTCAGCTCCTCGCGCAGCGCGTCGTACTCCTCCGCGTGCACGACGGCCAGCGCGTCGCGCACGGCCTGCCCCGTCTCGGTGCTGTCGGCCAGCCGGAGGACGGCGAGGTAGCTGCGCGTGACACCGCCGGGAACGGCGCCGCCGGGTGCGGACGTGCGGATGTAGTAGGCGACCGCGCCGTCCGGGGCGCTGCGGATGGCGGCGGCGTCGGCCGAGCTGCGCTCGCGGAGCCGATCGAGGAGGCCGGTCACCAGGGCGTCCTTCGACGCGAAGTGGTAGAGCAGCCCGCCCTTGGACACGTCGGCCGCCGCGGCGACCGCGTCGAGCGTGGTGGACCCGGGCCCGTGTTCGATGAGGAGCGTCTCGTACGCGTCCAGTACACGGTCCCGGGCGCCTGCCATCGCCGCAGTCTAGGCCGTGTCCTGTGAGTCTCCGTTCGCGACAGCCGGGCCCAGGTGCCCCCTGACGGCACCGCCGGACGGTCCGGACACGGCCCGGTATGAGTCCGACCCGACGGCACCGTCAGGAACCACCTGGATCCCGCTCTCATCGAACGAGATCCAAGGACACGGCCCTGGGCGCGCGGGTGTGATGCGCCACTGTGAACCGGTTGGCAGGAATGACCAGGCGAACTGTACCGTCTAGACGGTATATATGCGCCGCCGCCACGTCGGTCGGCATGATCACCACGAAGCCCCTCACGGGCCGCTCAGGAGAAGTTCCGCCATGACCGCCACGTTCCCCGCCCTCCGCCCCGTCACCTCCCCGCCCCGCGCGGGCCGTCGCGCGTGGTTCGGCCTCGCCGTCCTGTTCCTGCCGACGCTGATCGTCGCCGTCGACAACACGGTTCTGGGCTTCGCTCTGCCCGCGATCAGCGCGGCCCTCGCACCCTCGGCGACGCAGCTGCTGTGGCTGGTCGACATCTACCCGCTCGTCCTGGCCGGTCTGCTGGTCACCATGGGGACGCTCGGCGACCGCATCGGCCGCCGCCGCACGCTCATGATCGGCGTCTCGGGCTTCGGTGCCGTGTCGCTCGCGGCCTCCTTCGCCCCCGATGCCGTGTACCTCGTGGGCGCACGCGCCCTCCTCGGCCTCTTCGGCGCGATGCTCATGCCCGCCACGCTGGCGCTGCTGCGCACGCTGTTCGTCGACCGCGTCCAGCGCCGGCTCGCGGTCGCGATCTGGGCCACCGGCTTCGCCGCCGGTGCCGCGCTGGGCCCGATCGTGGGAGGGGTGCTGCTCGAGCACTTCCGCTGGGGCTCGGTGTTCCTCATGAACGTGCCGGTGATGCTCGCGCTGCTGGTGCTGGCGCCGCTCGTCCTGCGCGAGTCGCGAGTGGCCGTCCCGGGCCGGCTCGACCCGATCGGCGTG
The DNA here is from genome assembly GCF_025965585.1 of Pseudonocardia sp. GTDB lineage: Bacteria > Actinomycetota > Actinomycetes > Mycobacteriales > Pseudonocardiaceae > Pseudonocardia. The sequence continues at coordinate 2,010 of NZ_JAOPWR010000103.1, read as the reverse complement.
CTGCTCTCGCTGCTCGCGATGGTGCCGTCGGTGCTCGCGATCAAGCTCCTCGCGCACGACGGCCCCACCGGGACGGCCGGGCTGGCGCTGCTGGTCGGCGTGGTCGCGGGTGTGCTGTTCGTCCGGCGCGCCCGGGCCAAGCTGGCGGCGGGCGAGGAGCCGCTGCTCGACGTCACGCTGTTCTCCTCGCCGGTGCTGCGGCTCTCGGCGCTCGCGAACGCGTCCACGATGTTCGCGCTCACCGGGCTGCTGTTCTTCTCCTCCCAGTACCTCATGCTGGTGCTGGACCTCTCCCCGCTCGCGGCGGGCGAGGTGCTGCTCCCCGGCTTCGTCATGACGATGCTGGCGGGGCTCGTGGCGTCGCGGCTGGCGCGGTACTTCTCGCTGCGGACCCTCGTGCCCGCCGGGCTGCTGCTCGCGGCCGCCGGCTTCCTGCTGTGCCTGGGGCTGGGCGGCGACCACGGCGTGATCGTGCTCGCCGGCGCGTCAGTGCTGGTCGGGACCGGCATCGGGCTGTCGGAGACGATCACCAACGACGCGATCCTCACGGCCGCGCCCGCGAATCGCGCGGGCTCGGCATCGGCCGTCTCGGAGACGGCCTACGAGATCGGCGCCGTGCTGGGCACCGCCGTGCTCGGCAGCGTGCTCACCGCCGTCTACCGGTCCGCGGTCGAGGTGCCCGCGTCGGTCGCTCCGCTCGACGCCGACGCCGCCCGGGAGACCCTCGGCGGTGCCGTCGCCACCGTCGGCAACGTGTCGGGAGGTGCCGCCGAGACGCTGCTCGCCTCGGCGCAGGCCGCGTTCGTCGACGGTGTCGGCGTCACGGCGCTCGTCGGTGCCGTGGTGATGGTGGCGGTGGCCGTGACGGTGGTGGTGGGCCTGCGGTCCCGCTGACCCGTCACGGGCGGAAGGCGTCGATCACCCGCGCCATCCGCGCCAGCGGTGCGGCGTCGGTGAGGCCGGGCAGGCGTAACACCACCTCACTGACGCCGGCCTCGGTCAGCTCCCGGAAGCGGCCGACGTGGTCCTCGACGGGGCCGGCGTGCACGCTCGCGGCGTACGCGGCCGGGTCCGCGCCACGCGGGCGTAGCGATCCGACCAGGGAATCGACCTCCGCCCGGTCGGCGCCGACCAGGGCCGTGGACAGGTGGGACAGCTCCACCGCGCGGCCGGTCACCGCGCAGTGCTTCCGGAGCACGGCCGCCTTCCGTGCGACGGTCGGCAGGTCTCCCATCACGTTGGCGACGTCGGCGTGCCGGGCGGCCAGCCGCAGGGTGCGCCGCTCGCCGCCCCCGCCGAGCACGATCGGCACGTGCCCCTGCAGCGGGCGCGGGTAGCCGGCGGTGTCGGGCAGATCGAGCACCCGTCCGCGGAACGGCTTCCCGCCCGGTCCCCACAGCACGGGCAGGGCGGTCAGGGCGTCCTCCAGCAACGTGTAGCGCTCGCCGACCGGCGGGAACGGCCACCCGTACGCCCGGTGCTCGGCCTCGAACCACCCCAGCCCCAGCCCGCAGACGGCGCGCCCGCCGCTCAGCACGTCCAGCGTGGCGACGATCTTCGCGAGGTGCCCGACGTTCCGGTACGTGACGCCGGTGACCAGTGTGCCGAGCCGGACCCGCTCGGTGCACGCCGCGAGCCAGGCGAGCGTCGTCCAGCTCTCCAGGAAGTCCTCCCACGCGCGCCCGACCTGCGGGATCTGCCGGAAGTGGTCCATCACGTAGATCGCGTCGAAGCCCGCGGCCTCGGCGCCCGCGGCGATCTCCCGCAGCCGGGGCGCGAGCGTCGCGACCCCGCCGGGGAACGCCGAGAGGTGTAGCCCGAACCGCAGCCCGACGGGACGCTCGCGCTGCCGCGCCTCCGCCTCCCCGGCGGCCGCGAACGCCGGCGGGACGACCCGCACCGGCTCGGGGCGCAGCACCTGGTCGAACCCCTCGCCGGGCAGCGCGTCCCGGGCCGTCGGCCAGGCGCGCAGCTGCGCGGTGAGCGCGGCGGCCGGCACGGGGTGCGCCC
>NZ_JAOPWR010000065.1 GCF_025965585.1 Pseudonocardia sp. | reverse complement strand
TACCCGCCGACGTGCCCGTCCTCGCCCCGCGCCCAGATGATCGTGTAGTCGGCGAAGGTCGCGTTGCCGATCCAGCGCTTGTGGCCGTTGAGCACGTAGGACCCGCCGTCCTGGCGCGCGGTCGTCTCGAGCATGACCACGTCGGTTCCGTGGGCGGGTTCGGTCAGGCCGAAGGCGCCGATCTTCTCCAGGCGCGCCATCGGCGGCAGGAACCGCTGCTTCTGCTCCTCCGAGCCCAGCAGCGCGATCGACATCATGGACAGCGCCGAGTGCACGCCGGCGAACGTGGAGATGCTCAAGTCACCGCGCGCCAGCTCCAGGATCACCAGCCCGGCGGTCACGTTGCTCATCCCCGGGCTGCCGTAACCCGGGATCTGGAAACCCGCGATGCCCAGCTCCGCCAGCTTGGGAACCAGCTCGTGCGGGAACTCCGCACGCTCCCAGTAGGGATTGATGATCGGCAGGACCTCCCGGTCCATGAACTCGCGCACCCGCCGGCGAAGCGCTCGCTGCTCGTCGGTCAGCAGTTCGTCCAGCCGGTAGTAGTCCGTGTGCTCCGGGCCACCCAGCACGGGCGGCTCGACGACCGGTTTCCCATTCGCAGCCTGGGTAGCCGCAGTGGTCGAGCCCGGCACCGAGTCGGCGGCCGTCTGCTTCATCGCATTCATCGTCGACACTTCTCCCATGCTCTTCTTGGTCGTTGTGGTGCGGATTTCTTGTGCCGTGGTGCGGATTTCTTGTGTCGTCAGGACGCGCCTAAGGGAGGGCGCCACCACCCGTCGCCGGGCCTGCCGGCCTCGCCCGCCGGATGGAGATCGGGAGGCTGGGCGGGTGCCGGGGTGCCGACCCCTCGCCGGCCAGTGGTGGCGTCCTGCTGCACGGTCCTGGCTTGACACAGGACGGTATGAGGGCCGATACCGGTAGCCACCGTACCGCGGATACAGACTTCTGGACCGGTTGGTGTTCGCGGCACAACAGCGAAGTTGCAAAGCCGTCGCCAGCTGCCACTGACGAACCGTCCCGCCGCAAAGGGTGAGACGGCGTCACGTGATTCCCGTGATGTCCGTGGGTGACGAGAGGTACAGATGACCACCATTCGGTGGAACCATGACTGCGCGTCATGCCGCGACCCGTGACTGCAGGACGCTCCCACCGCCTCCGCCTCCGCGCTCGCGACAGGGCTGATCAGCCGTCCGCCGCTCGTCGAGCGGCTCCGACGCTGCTCACCGGCGCCCCCACCGAGCCGCGCCGGCCACGGCGAGCCAGATTCCTTCACTACTGTGTAGCGACAGAAGTGATTCGGCCACGACCGATTCCCCTTCACCGACGCAAGATCGCTCAGGGCCTACCGTCTCCGTTACCTGCCCCGCGCCGGTCTCCGCGTTGACCCTCACGGGATCGACCGTGGCGGGGCCGATCTCGTCTTGGACGACGACTCCAGAGACCGCATCCGGGCGATACGCCGACGCCGCCGACGGTGCTAGCCTGGCTCGGCCGCCGGAGCGGGTCGAGGCGATGTTCTCCGGTGTGCACATCGACGGCCGGCCTCGGCACGATTCGGCATGCCGTGATCGGAGCGCTCGCGGCCGGGCAACGTGGCAGGCTGCAGATCCTCAACAGGGCGGTCACCCACAATTCGGTCGGAGCCATTTCGCTACCGGAGCTTCGCGGCAGCTAGGTAAAGACTCCGGTGGGTGGGGCATTCGGTGTATGTCAGCGGTGTCGATGCGGTTTCACCGGCGCGCGGTTCTGGCACTCGGCACCCGGTGAAAGCTCCTGGGCCCATCCGTCGTCGTCCCGCACGACAGCGATAGCCAAGGTCCGGCAGGGCTGGTCGCCGTTCACTGCACGCGGAGGGGAGATCGCCATGGGGAACCTGGCGCAGTGCCTGCTCGACACCTCGTCCAAGGAAGGTGGCCGCACCGCGCTGCGGATGGGCGACTCCGTCCTGGCCTACAGCGAGTTCCGGGACGCGGCCCAGCGCGTCGCGGCGGGACTGCAGGCGCATGACGTCGCGCCCGGCGACCGCGTCGGCCTGGTGTTGCCGGACGTGGTCTCCTTCCCCGTCGCCTTCTACGGCGCGCTGATGACCGGTGCGACGGTGGTTCCGATGAACCCGCTGCTCAAGGCGCGGGAGATCGAGTACTACCTGGAGGATTCAGGAGCGCGACTCGTAGTCGCCACCGAGGCCGCAGCCACGGCCGGGATCGAAGCGGTGACCGTGGACCCGGTCCGGCCCGACGCGCTGATGGCCGCTCGGGGCCTCCCGGATGCGGTCGGCCGGGCGGACGACGACAACGCGGTGATCCTCTACACCTCCGGGACGACCGGCCGGCCGAAGGGCGCGGAGCTCTCCCACGCGAACCTTTCGATCAACGCGCGCACCGTCGCCGAGACGCTGCTGGAGGGAACGCCGGACGATGTGATCATGGGCTGCCTGCCGCTGTTCCACGCCTTCGGACTGACCTGCGGGCTCAACGCTGCGGTGCTGTCCGGCGCGAGCCTCGCGCTGATCCCCCGCTTCGACGCCGCCACCGTGCTCTCGGTCATCGCGCGGGACAGGGCCACCGTCTTCGCGGGCGTCCCGACGATGTTCTCCAGGATGCTGGACCTGCCCGAGGCCGACCGCTTCGACTTGACGACGCTGCGACTGTGCGTGTCGGGCGGCGCGGCGATGCCCACCGAGGTGATGCGCTCGTTCGAGCAGACCTTCGGGTGCGCGGTGCTGGAGGGATACGGGCTCTCCGAGGCCTCACCGGTGGTCACGTTCAACCACCCGCACGCCGAGCGCAAGAGCGGGTCGATCGGCACCCCGATCCGCGGCGTCGAGACGCGCCTGGTCGACGACAGTGGCAAGGACGTGCCGCGGGGCGAGGTCGGCGAGATCGCCGTCCGCGGCCCGAACGTGATGAAGGGCTATTGGGGCAAGCCGGGGGAGACGGCGACGGCGATTCCCGACGGGTGGCTCCGCACCGGTGACCTCGCCAAACAGGACGAGGACGGCTACTACGCGATCGTCGACCGGAGAAAGGGGATGATCAACCGCGGCGGCGAGAAGGTCTACCCGCGGGAGGTCGAGGAGGCGCTCTATGCGCATCCGGCGGTCGCCGAGGCCGCCGTCATCGGGATTCCGAACCCCGATCTCGGTGAGGAGGTCGGCGCCGCGGTCGTGCTGAAGCCAGGCGCCACCGCGACCGCCGACGAGCTGCGCGATTGGGCCAAAGCGCGGGTGGCCGCGTACAAGTACCCGCGGCACGTCTGGCTGGTCAAGTCGTTACCTATGGGGCCCACCGGCAAGATCCTCCACCGGGCCGTCGAGGTGCCCCCGGACGTGGGATCGCACTGAGCGCAGTTCTTCTGTGCGCGCCGTCACGGGCGGCTGCGCTTGTCCCGATCGGGATCTGCAGTCGATGGCGGTGCCGAGTGCCCGCCCTCCGGCGTCAGCGGCGCGGGTCTCCCGGTTGCCGACCACCCAGCGCACGCACGCATAGTCAGCTCGGGCCGCCCGACGCCTGTCGGACCTCGAGCAACTCCAGTCCGAGCTCTTCCAACCGACTGATCACGCCGTACAGTGCGGCCAGGTCCGGAAGGTCACCCCTCAGGACCGTGTCGTCGGACCGCCACTCAGCACCCAAGTCAGGGAACGCCAACCGCATCGTCTCTCCGAGATGGCCGCGAACTCGGAGCTCGTAGTGGTGCGGGGGCGCCCTGTCACCCTGCTCCCAAGTCATGTGGCCTCCGAGGCCGTGATGTGGATGAATCGGCGGTGTACTGCGGAGTCGGCCCGGGAGGTTGTGAGTGCAGCGCGTGACGTCATGTAATGGGAACCCGAAGCTGGCCGGCCCCGACTCGTGATCGAGCAGAGTCCCGGTCCGCCCCAGATTCCGCCGTGACCTCGTCGGTCTCCTCACCGGACCCGAGCCCAATCAGTCCGTACGTGCCACAGGGTTGTCTGCCCGCCGTCGCCAGACGCCACCGCCGCACCATCCCGTCGCAAAGGGTGAGACGGCGTCACGTGATTCCCGTGATGTCCGTGGACAAGGAACAAGGGGAGAGGGGTACAGATGACCACGAATCGGTGGAACCATGACTGCGCATGACGCGATCCGGGACTGCAGCAGGTCCCGCTTCCACCGCCTCCGCCTCTGGACTTGCGACGGGCCTGGTCACCCGTCCGCCGCTCGTCGAGCGGCTCCGACGGGCACCGCGCATCGTCGCGCTGGCGGCACCGCCAGGGAGCGGGAAGACCCTCCTGCTCCGCTCTTGGATCCACGAAGCTGGCCTCTCTGGCAGCGCGGCATGTCTCTGACCGCCAGCCGGAACAGGTGCTCTCCTGTTGGAGGCGATCGCACGCGACGCGCTCAGCGAGTGCAGCGCCGCCGCGCGCGCCCTCGAGCACGCGCTCGATCTCGCCGAACCCGAAAGCATCCTCCTACCGTTCCTGCTGCACCCCGTACCGGGGCTGCTCCAACGGCACCGCCGGCAGCGCACCGCCCACGCCGCCTTGGTCTCCGAGATTCTCGATCTGCTGAACGAAAGCGAGACATCACCGCGCAGCGCACAAGAGCGCCTGCGGGAGCCACTCACAGACAGCGAGATCCGCATCCTGCGCTACCTGCCGACCAACCTCTCACAACAAGAGATCGCCAGCGAGCTCTCGCTGTCGGTGAACACCATCAACACGCACGTCCGCCACCTCTACACCAAGCTCGACGCCCACCGCCGCGGAAAAGCCGTCGAGCGGGCGCGCCACCTCGGCCTGCTCGCGCCTTCCTCGCGCGGGCACCGCTCGCTGGAGGCCGATGTTGTCGTCGAGAGCGTGCGCGGTGACAAGGACACCCTTCGACCACGGGAGTCTTAGCGCGCCCGGAAAATCGCATAGCCTTCGGCCCGGTGCGTCATGTCGCACCGCCGGCCGCCTCCGCCTGGCTCGCGTGCTCGAACCACGGCGAGCTGAACAACGCTATAGCCCGAATCACTGGCGGATGGCGGTGGACACTCACGCGGCGAACTTCCCGGATGTGGATCACGACGTGGCTGACATCTACCGAGCCGACCCGGCACGTTGGCGACAATCAGGCAAGGCGTCGCTCCTAAATGAGATCGGCGGGATGAAAAGTGCCCAGGAGGCGTCCGTCCGGGTCGGTGATGATGGTGTAGGTCAGGCCCTTGCTCTCGAGGCGGGTTCGGACGTCGGCGGCGAGTTCGTGCGGGCGCAGTGTGGACGGTCCGGGTTCCATCATCTCGGCGGTCGCCGCGGCGGGATCGGCGTCATCGAGGGCGCTGCCGCGGAGCCGACCGAGCAAGATCCCGCCCTCGGTGGTGACGAGTGCGAAGCGATGCGCTGAGTGGGCAACTCGGTCGCGCACCTCGCC
>NZ_JAOPWR010000064.1 GCF_025965585.1 Pseudonocardia sp. | reverse complement strand
GGCGGCCGGCACGGGGTGCGCCCGGGCGCGGTTGCGGGCCCGGCACTCCGCGGCGAGCGTGTCGAATGCGACGGCGACGCAGGCCGTCCCTCGGGAGCGGGCCAGGTCGCGCCACCGCGCGCGGCGTCCGGCGTCGAGGCCGGTCGTGTCGATCACGGTGGTGAGGCCGCGCGCCACGCGGCGGGTGACGATCTCGTCCAGCAGCGCGAACGCGTCGTCACTGGCAGCGATGTCGTCCTCGCCCGCCCCGATGACGGCGCGCAGCCGGTCGCTCGACACCACCGCGCCGGACGGGAAGTGCTCGGCGGCCCACGTGGACTTGCCCGACGCCACCGGGCCCACCAGCACCACCAGGCAGGGCGACGGCAGGCGCAGGGTCACCCGGTGAGTGTGCCGTTCGTCAGGGCTGGTTCGGTGTGGCCGGTCGGGTGGTGGTCTCGGGGTAGGCGGGCGGCGCGAGCTGCTCCGACGGCGGCCGGGTGTCGACGCCGCGCTCGGCGAGCCGCTCCGACACGTGTTCGGAGATGTCGTCGGCCCGGCGGCGCTCCCGCACCCGGATGAGCACGAGCATCGAGATGCCGTAGGCGACGCCCAGGATCAGCAGCACCACGCCGAGCCGCGCGACGAACGTCTGCAGCGGGCTGGCGAAGGTCAGGTCGACGACGGAGATGATGGCGAGCACGCCGAGGGTGATGAGGTGGAACAGCACCGAGAGCAGCAGGTTCACCGACCGGGTGACCGACCGGTCATGGAACACCTCCTGCAGGAAGGGCTCGCCTGCCGTCACCAGGAGCCGCCCGACCAGGAACGTGAGAGCGATCGCCACCACGAGCAACGTGACGTACAGGGCGGTTGCACTCATCAAGGCCTCCCGGCTGTGGACGTAATGTCGATTTTACGCTGGTCAGGCCGATTTCCGCAGGACGCAGCGATATCGCCGGCCGTGACCGCCACCTCCGCGGCGCCGCAGGGCGAGGCCGCCGGGCTGCTCCGCCTGCACACCGTTCCCGAGCTCCTCGTCATCGTCGGTGACGCCATCTCCGCATCCGTGGTGCCGCCCCGCCCGGCTGCCGCGCGATCGCCGGCGCCGACCACTCCGTCGGGTACCCGGACGGCGAGTTGGATACCCGCCGAGCTCATGATCGACATCGCGGGCGCGTCGCGGCTCCGTGGGTCTGCCGGTCACGGCCGACCGCGAGTCCGGTCACGGCGACCCCGGCGAGGTCCAGCCGCTGAACGGACGGTCCGTCCCTGGCGCCTGCGGCGCTCGTCACGTGTGGCGGCCGTCTCGCCGAATTGCGTCGGGAAAACGCTTACGCGCTTTCTGAATCGATTACATGATCGGTCTTGTGAGTCAATCGACAGTTGCCGGTGGTGGGGATGGAGGCGGGCCGCCTGTACCGTCGGATCTCATCTTTCACCTGCACACCCGGCCAGGACGGTTCGGGTGTGCGCAGCATTCCCCGCGGCCGGGGCGCCGGCCAGAAGTGAGGACGATATGACTGCAGCAACCGTGCCAGGGATCGACCAAGCCCCGACCGAGAATGCGCGGCTGCTGTCCTGGGTCCGCGAGGTCGCGGAGCTCACCCAGCCCGAGCGCATCGTCTGGTGCGACGGCTCCGACGAGGAGTGGGACCGCGTCACGTCCCAGCTCGTGGAGGCGGGGACGTTCGTCAAGCTCAACGAGGAGACGAAGCCCAACTCCTTCTGGGCCGCCTCCGACCCCGACGACGTCGCCCGCGTCGAGGAGCGCACCTTCATCTGTTCCGTCCTCGAGGAGGACGCCGGATCCACCAACAACTGGATGGACCCGGCCGAGATGAAGGCCACGATGACGGAGCTGTACCGGGGCTGCATGCGCGGCCGGACGATGTATGTCGTCCCGTTCTGCATGGGGCCACTCGACGCCGAGCAGCCCTTCCTCGGTGTGGAGGTCACCGACTCCGAGTACGTCGTCGCGTCGATGAAGATCATGACCCGGATGGGTGCCTCGGTGCTCCCGCTGCTCGACGGCCCCGCGGGCGACCGCTTCGTGCCGGCCCTGCACTCCGTCGGCGCCCCGCTGGAGCCCGGCCAGGCGGACGTCGCGTGGCCGTGCAACGAGACCAAGTACATCTCCCACTTCCCGGAGACCCGCGAGATCTGGAGCTACGGCTCGGGCTACGGCGGCAACGCGCTCCTGGGTAAGAAGTGCTACGCGCTGCGCATCGCCTCGGTGATGGCCCACGACGAGGGCTGGCTCGCCGAGCACATGCTGATCCTCAAGCTGATCTCCCCCGAGGAGAAGGCGTACTACGTCGCGGCCGCGTTCCCGTCGGCCTGCGGCAAGACCAACCTCGCGATGCTGCAGCCGACCGTCCCCGGCTGGCGCGCCGAGACGGTCGGTGACGACATCGCCTGGATGCGCTTCGGCGAGGACGGCCGCCTCTACGCGGTCAACCCCGAGTACGGCTTCTTCGGTGTCGCGCCCGGCACCAACTGGAAGACCAACCCGAACGCCATGCGCACCATCGAGAAGGGCAACTCGCTCTTCACGAACGTCGCCCTGACCGACGACGGTGACGTCTGGTGGGAGGGTCTCGAGGGTCCGGGCGGGGGGGACGAACCACACAAGCACCTGAGGTCGTGGACCGGCCAGGACTGGACGCCGGACTCGGACTTCAACGCCGCGCACCCGAACTCGCGCTACACCACGCCGATCTCGCAGTGCCCCGTCGTGGCGCCCGAGTGGGAGGACCCCAAGGGCGTCCCGATCTCGGCGATCCTCTTCGGCGGGCGCCGCAAGACGACGGTTCCGCTGGTCACCGAGTCCCGCGACTGGCAGCACGGCACGTTCATGGGCGCCACGATGTCGTCGGAGAAGACGGCGGCGGCCAAGGGCGGGCTCGGCGAGGTCCGACGCGACCCGATGGCGATGCTGCCGTTCCTCGGCTACAACGCCGGCGACTACTTCCAGCACTGGGTCAACGTCGGCAAGGGCGCCGACGCCGACAAGCTGCCGAAGATCTTCTACGTCAACTGGTTCCGCCGGGGCGAGGACGGCCGGTTCCTGTGGCCCGGGTTCGGTGAGAACTCCCGCGTGCTGAAGTGGGTCATCGAGCGCATCGAGGGCAAGGCCGCCGCCACCGAGACGGCCATCGGCTACGTGCCCACGTCCGACCAGATCGACCTCGACGGCCTCGACACGCCTGTCGCCGACGTCGACGAGGTCCTGTCGGTGGACATCGAGGCCTGGAAGGCCGAGATCCCGCTGATCGAGGAGTGGTTCGACAAGGTCGGCGAGAAGCTGCCGACCTCGATGCGCGACGAGCTCGAGTCCCTCAAGCTGCGCCTCGGCATGTAGCACCCGTTCGTCCCCTCCGGCCCGTCGCGACCGTTCGCGGCGGGCCGGAGGTGTGTCCGGACCGACGTGATCGCCGGCTGCCACCCGCTCACAAGATCGTCCGACGGGCCCGTGGCCGTGCGGAGCACCGCTCGGCGTCCCGAACCGATGATCATCGGCTGCCCGGTCACCACCCGGAGATGTCGTGACCACATCGCGTCGTCCGATCGGGGACATTCCGCGCTCGGCGACCTACCATCGCCCCGTCCACGATCGCTGCGATCCAGCGGGAGCACGCATGTCAGAGTCGACACCCGATGAGAGCGACGAGGGGGAGGGCCTGCGCTGGAACGCGTGGAACCTGCTGCTCCTCGTCCCCTTCCTCATGCTCGTCACGCCGTGGTTCAACACGGTGGAGCCCCGTCTGTTCGGGATGCCCTTCTTCTACTGGTCCCAGTTCGCCTGGGTCCCGGTCGGGGTGATCTGCGTGGCGATCGTCTACCTGAAGACGCGTGACCCGAACGAGCGGGTCGCGCCCGGCACCGCCGCCGAGGTCGACGAGCTGGACGAGGGGAGCGTCCGATGATCCAGTGGACCGAGCTGGTCGTGTTCGCCGTGCTGTTCGTGGCGGTCACGGTGCTGGGCTTCGTGGCGTCGCGCTGGCAGCGCGGGTCCTCGCTGGACAATCTCGACGAGTGGGGCCTGGGCGGGCGCAGGTTCGGCTCGTGGGTCACGTGGTTCCTCGTCGGCGGTGACCTCTACACCGCCTACACGTTCGTCGCCGTGCCCGCGCTGCTGTTCGGCGCCGGTGCCGTCGGCTTCTACGCGCTGCCCTACACCGTGGTGCTCTACCCGCTGGTGTTCCTGCCGGTGGTACGGCTGTGGTCGGTGTCGCGGGTGCACGGCTACGTGACGCCGGCCGACTTCGTGCGCGGCCGCTACGGCTCGTCGATCCTCGCGCTGTTGGTGGCGATCACCGGCCTCGTGGCGACCATGCCCTACATCGCGCTGCAGCTCGTGGGCCTCGAGGCCGTGCTGCGCACCATGGGCCTCAACGGCAGCGGCATCCTCGGCCACCTGCCGCTGCTCGTGGCGTTCGTCGTGCTGGCGGTCTACACGTACCAGTCCGGCCTGCGGGCGCCCGCGCTGATCGCGTTCGTCAAGGACTTGCTGATCTACATCGTGATCCTGGTGGCCGTGATCTATCTGCCGACGAAGCTGGGTGGCTGGGAGTCGATCTTCGGCTCGGCCAAGGCGAAGTTCGACGCCACGCCGGCTCCGAGCGACGGCGTGCTGCTCAACGCCGACAACCAGCTGCAGTACATCACCCTGGCGCTCGGGTCGGCGCTCGCGCTGTTCCTCTATCCGCACTCGGTGACGGGCATCCTGGCCTCGCGCGGCCGCAACGTGATCAAGCGGAACATGATGGCGCTGCCGGCATACTCGCTGCTGCTGGGCCTGCTGGCGCTCCTGGGTTATGTCGCGGTCGCGGCCGGCACGAAGCCGATCACGAACAACGCCACCGGCCGCCCGGACACCAACACGATCATCCCGGTGTTGTTCGACACCCAGTTCGGGTCGCTCTTCGCCGGCATCGCGTTCGCGGCCATCGGCATCGGCGCGCTCGTGCCGGCTGCGATCATGTCCATCGCCGCGGCGAACCTGTGGACGCGCAACATCTACAAGGAGTACCTGCGGCGCGGCGCCACGCCGCGGCAGGAGGCGCGCCAGGCGAAGCTGGCCTCGCTCGTGGTGAAGTTCGGGGCGGTGCTGTTCGTGCTGCTCATCGACCCACAGTTCTCCATCGACCTGCAGCTCATCGGCGGCGTGATCATCCTGCAGACACTGCCCGCGGTGGCGATCGCGCTCTACACGCGCTGGCTGCACCGGTGGGCACTGGTGGCGGGCTGGGTCGTCGGTATGGCCTACGGGCTCTACCTGCTCTACATCATCCCCAACCCGGCCAACGGCAAGCTGCACTTCGGCGGCTCGGCGCTCGCGCTGGCCAAGCTGACGGTGTTCGGCTGGCACCCGTTCGCGGGATCAGCGGTGCAGATCTACGTCGGTTTCGTTGCGCTCGTGGTGAACCTGGTCGTGGCGATCATCGTCACACTGGGCCTCCGGGCGGGGCGCGTCGCCGAGGGTGTCGACGCCACGCGCCCCGGTGACTACCACGCCGACGAGGGCTCGGACCGTATCAGGCCGATGCCCGAGCCGGTGGCCGACGAGGCCGTCCGCAGCTGAATCGACCGCTCGTCGCTGCAATAGGACCGCTCGCCGAGAGGGGTGGCCCGCCTGGGCGTGTCGTGCACTCTTCGCTGCGTGACACCGCCTGTTCACATGGTGGTTCACTCGTACGGGTGACCAGACACCGCTGAGAGTGACCGTTCAGGCCTTCGGCGATTGCCGGTACGCCCTCCTGGGGTGCAACATTCTGTGGGCAGCAGCGATACGAAGGGTGACCGTCGCCACTTGGGCGTCGGCTGGCGGAGGTGACGAGGGTGTTGCATGTCGGACCGGCGGCAGCCGACAAGGGCGACGACGCCGATCTCGCCGTCTTCGTCGACCGTCTCGCGGCCGCGGGATCGGACCGTCCCACCACGCTCGCCCGCCGGGCGATCCGGAAGGTGATCGCGGGCGGCTACTCGCCGCCCGGGCTGCGCCGCCTCGCCGAGTCGCTCGCCGCGTCCGTGTCGGAGCTCCCGCCACCGCCGCGCAGGCCGTCCGAGGACGCCGGCTCGGTCGTGTCGGCCATGCGTAGCAACGGCCTCGTGGTCCTCGAGGACTTCGACGCCGCCGCCGTGGCCGCCGCCGTGTCGTCGCTCCTGGCCGACGGCCGACGCGTGGTCGTCACCGGGTCCACCGTCGCCGAGCTGGCGGAGGTCCGGCACAGCCTGCCCGCCGAGGTCCTCGACCGCGTGGTCGACCAGCTCCCCGCGCTGACGCCCGGCGAGATCCGCGAGCTGCGCACCCTGCTGGTGATGTCCACCCCCGCGCGCCGCTCGCGCGGTGGTCAGGTGCTGCCCGACCCCGCGTTCCTCCCGGACGTCCACGAGGTGGCGCGGCTGTGCACGCTCGCCGGTCGCCGCGCCGCGTCCGCGTCCGGGGCGGGGCTGATCCCGTCGCTGCTCGGCGACCTCGAGTCCGAGCGCCGCGAGGCCGTCACCTCGGTGGCCCGCTGCGTGGACCGTTCGCTCAGCGGGATGCCCCGGCGCGACGTCGGCGGCTGGGCCTGGACGCTGCTGTCGGACCTCATCTACGGGCGGCACCGCCCCGTGTTCGACCAGATGCTGGAGGACACCGCGCAGTCGGTGACCGCGCTCGACCGCACCCGGCAGGCGCCCGCGGTGCAGGTGGGGGCGCCGCTCCAGCCCGGATCGGCCGACATCCTGCGCCGCTACCGCGAGTACCTCGAGTCGGGCGGCCGCTCGCGCCCCTACTTCCGCTCGCCGTTGCAGCGGTCGGTCCAGCCGATCCTGCGCATGCTGCGCGTGGGCGGCCGGATCCCCGAGACCGAGCAGGACATCGTCCGCGTCATCGACCACATCGAGGTCGGCGAGCGCCTCTCCCGCATCGACGCGAGCTGCGCCGAGACCGGCATCGCGGCCCCGCGCAACGAAGCCGAGCTGAACGCCCTGGCGGACGGCCTGGTGCGCGTGGCCGCTGCCGCGCGGTCGGTCGGGGCGCTGCGTCATGACGTGCTGTTCATCGCCGCCGACTCCCCGCTCTCCGTGCCGGACGTCGACACGGCGGAGCAGGTGGCCCGGGCGATCCTCGACTACGCCGAGCACGGGTCCAGCGACGAGGCCCACGCCCGCCTCGAGCGGATGGCCTCCGAGCTCGCCCGCCACTGCCCGGCCGACGCCATGTCGCCAGAGCACCGCGACGCCGTGGCCGCCCTGCGCGCCCGTGACCTGGCCGGCTACCTCCGGGCCGTCGAGGCCCTCGGCGGCGCCCGCCGGGAGCAGCAGGACGAGGCCCGTCAGGCCGACCTGCTGCGCAGCCTCTCCGACTGCGCCCCTCGCCTCGCGACGGCCTGGGGCACGCTCGGTGAGCACGGCCCCTCGGCGCTCGGGCTGGCGAGCTTCACCCCGATCGACGCTCTCCTGGCGGAGGTCCCGGCGGCGGACAGCGCGGATGTCGTGGTGGTGCTCGGTGCGCCCCGTCTCGGGGTGGAGCGTCTCCTGCTCACAGCGGTGGCCCCGCGGATGATCGCGGCTGTGGCCCCGGGTGAGCGCCCGGACGGCGCCCCCACCCTGCTGAGCGTGCTGCAGCGGGCGTCGGCGCTGGTGATCCGCGGCCGCGCCCCGGCGCAGAACGCTCGCGTCGTGCCGATGCTGGCCGCTCCGGCGTCCCGGATGCAGGCCGCCCCGGTGGGCCAGGCGGGCGCCTGATCGCGGCGTCCCCGCAGCTCGGCCGCGTCCCGTGGGTCCATGCCGCATACCGGCTGGATGATCCACGGGACACGGCCTAACGTCGTGGCCATGACCGACCACCCGGTGAGCCGATTCGGCCACGTCGAGCTCGAGGACATGCCCGCCGACCTGAAGGCGCGGATCGGCGCCGTCGCGGAGAAGTCGGGCTTCGTGCCCAACGTGTTCCGGGCGCTGGCGCGCCGTCCGGCCGAGCTGCGGGCCTTCCTGGACTACCACGACGCGCTGATGGAGTCGTCCGAAGGGCTGAGCAAGGCCGAGCGCGAGCTGGTGGTCGTGGCCACGTCCGGGGCCAACAACTGCACGTACTGCGTGGTGGCCCACGGCGCGATCCTGCGGGTGCGCACCAAGGACCCGGAGATCGCCGATCGCGTCGCCACCAACCCCTACGGGGTGGAGCTGAGCCCGCGCGAGCGCGCCATCGTCGACCTGGCGCTGCTCATCGCGGCCGACTCCGCCGCGCTCACCGAGGCCGAGCTCGACGACGCACGGCTCGCCGGCCTGTCGGAGGACGAGATCTGGGACGTCGGCGCGATCACGGCGCTGTTCGCCATGTCGAACCGGCTCGCCCACCTGACCGCATTGCGCCCCAATCCGGAGTTCTTCCTGATGGGGCGCCTGCCGCGCTGACGGCCGGCCGATCACGCACGAGATCGCTGCCGGCCGCACTCCGACACCTCTCGAACGGGCGGTGCGGTGCGGCGGGTGGTGATCATGGTTGGACGAGGGCCGCCGGCCGCGCATGATCACCGTCAACCGCACGCCACCGCCCTGGGCAGGATCGTGAGGTGCGGCGAGGGCTGATCACGGCCGGCGCGGCGGCTGCCCCACTGCTCATGATCGCTGCGGACCGCACAGCGCGTCCCGCCGCGGGACCATGACATGCGGTGGAGCGCGATCACGGACGCTCCCCGCGCTCCGTCAGGCAGCGGAGCGCGTCGCGTGAGTGGGGCAGGCCGGCCGGATGCGGCCGTCACTCGCAGCCGATGCCGTCCTTGTCGGCGTCGAGGCCGTAGACGTCGGTGCCGGTGACCGTCACCGGGCCCTCCACGTACGACGGGCCGTTACCGGATCCACCCTGGCAGTCCACGTCCTTCGGGTCGTTCGGCACGCACGGCGTGTAGTTGCTGTTGCAGCCGCTCGCCGCCGACGCGACGGGCAGCGGCTTCGGTGCCGGCTTCGGGGCGGGCTTGGGTGCAGCGGGGGCGACGGTCCGCGCGGGCTTCGGCGCGGCGGCGCGGGTCGTCACGGGCACGCGACGGGCCGGAGGTGCCGACGGCACGGCCATGGCGGGCTCGACCACCGGCTCGGCGGTGGCCGTCACCGGCGCGGAGGTCGGCGCGGTGGTGGCGGACGTCGTGGGGGCGGTCGTGGGCGCGGTGGTGGCGGCCATCGCCGCGGAGAGCGCAGGCCGGGCGGCGGGTTCCACCGTGCCACAGGCCACGGCCGAGACGGCGAGGACCAGGGCGCCCGCGACGGCGGTGGCGGCGAGATGTAGTCGGTTCACAGCACGTGCATCGTTCCGGTGCGCTCGTCCGTTGCGCTCCAGACGTCCGTTTCATCAGCGGAGATGACGACGGCCCCGGCAACGCGCCGTTCATCCCAGCACAACATCGGCGGCGGACCATGCGCTCATGTCGAACCTGTTCGGGCGGCGGGCGGCGATCCTGTCCTATCGCCTCGGTATGGCGGACGGCGTATCCGTGACGGCCGGCCAATGGGTCCGCGCGCTGCGCCGGCTGGGGGTACGGGTGCGGACGGTGGCCGGTGACGGGCGCCCGGACGTGCTGATCAGGAGCCTGGCGCTGGAGTCGCGCCGACCTCCGACGCGACGCGAGCTCGCGGCGGCGCTCGACGACGTGGACTTCGTGGTGGTCGACAACGTCTGCTCGCTGCCGATGAA
The DNA here is from genome assembly GCF_025965585.1 of Pseudonocardia sp. Taxonomy (GTDB): domain Bacteria; phylum Actinomycetota; class Actinomycetes; order Mycobacteriales; family Pseudonocardiaceae; genus Pseudonocardia. Next base: position 29,670 of record NZ_JAOPWR010000064.1, on the reverse strand, counting down.
CAGGGGAGTCGGCGAGGCGGTGGCCGGCTACCTGCGCGGCCGCCCGGCCGTGCTGCGCCACCACGACCTGCCGTGGGAGCGCGCGCAGTACGCGGGGTTCATGACCTGGCCCCCCGACGACCCGGCGTGGCGGCACGTCACGATCAACGAGCTGGCGAGGCATTCGCTCGAGGAGCGCCGCGGCATCCCCGCCACCACGATCTACCACGGCTTCGACGAGCGGCCCTGCCCCGAGCAGCGCGACGCCGTGCGCAGGCGGCTGAAGGTGGGCGACGAGCCTCTCGTGCTGCAGCCGACGCGGGCGATCGCGCGCAAGGGCATCGACCTCGGGCTGGCGCTGACGGCCGCGGTCGGCGGCACCTACTGGCTCACAGGTCCCGCCGAGGACGGCTACCAGGCCGAGCTCATGGAGGTGCTGCGGTCCGGTGGGGTCGCGGTCCGCCGGCGGCTTCCGTTCGGGGTCCAGATGCCCGGTGCCTACGCGGCCTGCGACGCGGTGGCGCTGCCGTCGTCGTGGGAGGGGTTCGGGCTGCCGCTGATCGAGTCGGCGCTGCACCGCAAGCCCATCGCCGTCGGCGACTTCCCCGTGGCGCGCGAGCTGGAGGCGTTCGGCTTCCGCTGGTTCGACGCCCGCGATCCCGCCCGGCTGAAGGCGTTCCTCGACGATCCGGACGAGGGGCTGCTCGACCACAACGAGGCCATCGCCCGCGCCCACTTCGGCATCGACGCGCTGGCCCGGCGCCTGGACCTGCTGCTCTCGGGGCAGCCGATGTGCCCGCACTCGGGCGCGCCCGAACTACCGGTCTGCAAGTGCCTGACGGCCTAGGGCCGCCGCACTAACCTGCGGGCGTGCCGCGCCGCAACCGGGTCGATCCCTTCGGGGACCTGCACGCGGTGGCGGCGCGCGGGCTGTTCACGGGCAACCGCGGCTGCCTCGTGGACGCCGACGAGCGCGTCGTCCGCCACCACCGCGGCACCCTGTGGATCACGTGCGTCACGGCGTTCCGCGGCCGCCGGGTGGGTCTCGCCCGTCCCGGCCGGTGGACGCCCCTGTTCTTCCTCGACGACGCCGTCGCACTCGCGGCGGGCCACCGCCCGTGCGGGGAGTGCCGGTACGCGGACTACCGCTCCTACCTCGACGCGGTGTCCGCCGCCCGGGGTGAGCCGGTCCGCGCCGGCGACCTGAACCGGTTGCTCGCGGTCGAACGGCTGCGCCGCGGCGGCGGGCTGGAACGGGCGTCCGACCGTCGTCCGTGGACGGCCCCGTCCTCCGGCCTGCCCGACGGCACGGTCGTCCTGCACGACGGCCCGCGGCTCGTGCTGCACGACCGGCTGCTCGCGTTCACCTTCGACGGCTGGCGCGATCCCGTGCCCCGTCCGGGCGGGGAGCTCGTGGTCCTCACCCCTCCGACGTCCGTCGCGGCGCTGGTCCACGGCTTCGTCCCGGAGCTCGGGTATTCCGCGCGACTGCCGGGAGGCGATCGTTGACGCACGATCGCGCGAGGCCGGATCAGGTCACTTCGCATCGGGTCATGCCCTGGTGAACGGCACGCACGAGCAGATCAACGGGGGATGCTGCCACCTTGCCGCCTTTCGTACGCCCGATCGTGGGTCACCGTTGCATGTCATCTCCCTGCGTGGTCCTTTTCGAGGCGAGTGTGCCATCCGGGCCTACGGTGGGTACCCAGGAACCACGAGGCGCCATCGGCGCGTTGGTATCCCTGAGATCACCCACGACGGAGGACTGCAATGCCCCTGTTCCGCAAGCTGGCCACCCTCGCGACCGCGGCCGAGGCCGCCCGCCGGTATGCCAAGAAGAACCCGGACAAGGCGGCCAAGTACGTCGACCAGGCCGCCCAGTTCCTCGACAGGCAGACGAAGGGGAAGTACTCGGGCCAGATCAGCGGGGTGGCGTCGAAGGCGAAGAGCGCCGCCGGCATCCGCCCGGCACCCGGCCACGCTGCGGCCGGCAACGGCCACGGCCCCGGCGCGTCCGGTCTGGGCACGGCGCCGGAGTACCGCAAGCCCTCCCCCGGCGCCGTCCAGCCCTAGCCACCCCAGGCTCCACCGTCCGGCCCGCCTCCCCGCGAGGCGGGCCGGACGCGTCTGCGGGTCGGGCGGGCGCAGCGCTGCCCCGGGCGGGTGCCACGTGCCAGGATGCGGAGGAACGCCGCGTCCACGGCTCCTTCACCCGGGAGTCTCTGGGCGCGGCCGAGTAGCCCGCGCCGGCCACGAACCGGGCGCGGGTCCGCCGAGCACGAGGAGGTCCCCGTGTCCGTACCCCAGTCCTGGACGCCCGCCACGTCCGCCACCACCGCCGCCACACCCAGCCGCGATCACGTCGTCGCCGGACTGAAGGCCACCGACGAGGGCGGCGCCGATCTCGTCCAGCTCCTCACCCCCGAGGGCGTCCGGGTGCCCGACCAGCGGTTCGACCCCTACGCCGAGGACGTCGACCTCGCCACGCTGCAGACCCTCTACCGCGACATGGTGCTGGTGCGCCGCTTCGACCGCGAGGGCAACGCGCTGCAGCGCCAGGGCCAGCTGGGCATCTGGGTGCCGCTGCTCGGCCAGGAGGCGGCGCAGATCGGCGCGGGCCGGGCGCTCGCGCCGCAGGACATGGCGTTCCCGTCCTACCGCGAGCACGGCGTGGCCTGGACGCGCGGCGTCGACCCCACCGAGCTGCTCGGCATCTTCCGTGGCACCGACCACGGCAGCTGGGACCCCAAGGCCACGAACTTCCACCTGTACACGATCGTCATCGGCAACCAGTGCCTCAACGCCACCGGCTACGCGATGGGCCAGAAGTTCGAGGGCAAGGTGGGTGACGGCGACGCCGCCGAGGCCACCATCTGCTTCTTCGGCGACGGCGCCACCAGCCAGGGCGACGTGCACGAGGGCTTCGTGTGGGCCGCCGTCTACGACGCGCCGGTCGTCTTCTACTGCCAGAACAACCAGTGGGCCATCTCCGAGCCCACCGAGCGCCAGTCCCGCGTGCCGCTCTACGAGCGCGCGAAGGGCTACGGCTTCCCCGGCATCCGCGTCGACGGCAACGACGTGCTCGCCTGCCTCGCCGTCACGCGCTGGGCGCTGGAGGAGTGCCGCACGGGCAACGGTCCGGTGCTCGTGGAGGCGTTCACCTACCGGATGGACGCCCACACCACCTCCGACGACCCCACCCGTTACCGGCTCGCCGACGAGCTGGAGCTGTGGAAGCTCAAGGACCCCATCGAGCGCGTGCGCGTGAACCTCGTGCGCGAACACGGCGTCGGGCAGGAGTTCTTCGACGGGATCCAGGTCGAGTCCGACGAGCTGGCCGCGCGGTTCCGCCGGTTCTGCGTGGACATGCCGCCACCCGCCCCCGATCGGATGTTCTCGGAGGTCTACGCGGAGCCGTCCCCGGTCCTCGAGGAGCAGCGCGAGGCGTACCTCGCCTACCACGCGTCGTTCGAGGGTGACGTCTGATATGGCGACGCTGACGATGGCGAAGGCGCTCAACGACGGCCTGCGCGCCGCGATGGAGCGCGACCCCAAGGTCCTGGTCATGGGCGAGGACGTCGGCAAGCTCGGCGGCGTCTTCCGCGTGACCGACGGGCTGCAGAAGGACTTCGGTGAGCAGCGCGTGCTCGACACCCCGCTCGCCGAGAGCGGCATCATCGGCACCGCGGTGGGTCTCGCGATCCGCGGCTTCCGGCCCGTCTGTGAGATCCAGTTCGACGGCTTCGTGTTCCCCGGCTACGACCAGATCGTCTCCCAGCTCGCGAAGCTGCACTTCCGCTCGCAGGGCCGGGTGCCCGTGCCGGTGGTGGTGCGCATCCCGTTCGGCGGCGGCATCGGCGCGGTCGAGCACCACAGCGAGTCGCCCGAGGCGCTGTTCGCGCACGTCGCGGGCCTGAAGGTGGTCGCCTGCTCGAATGCGAGCGACGCCTACTGGATGATCCAGCAGGCCATCGAGAGCGACGATCCCGTGATCTTCTTCGAGCCCAAGCGGCGGTACTGGGAGAAGGCGGAGGTCGACCTCGACCTGGAGTCCCAGCCGTTGCACACCTCCCGTGTGGTCCGGCCCGGCTCCGCGCTGACGCTCGTCGGTTACGGCCCGGTGCTCAAGACCTGCCTGGAGGCCGCCACCGCCGCCGAGGCCGACGGCCAGGACCTCGAGGTGATCGACCTCCGCACGCTCTCCCCGCTGGACCTCGGGCCCGTGTACGACTCGGTGCGCCGCACAGGCCGGCTCGTCGTCGTCGCGGAGGCGCCGTCGGAGGTGTCGGTGGCCGCCGAGGTGGCCGCCAAGGTGCAGGAGCGGTGCTTCCACTCGCTGGAGGCGCCCGTCCTGCGCGTCACGGGGTTCGACACCCCCTACCCGCCGTCGAAGTGCGAGGACGAGTACCTCCCCGACCTCGACCGGGTACTGGACGCCGTCGACCGCTCGCTGGCGTGGTGACCGGCATGCGCCGCGAGTTCGCGATGCCCGACGTCGGCGAGGGCCTCACCGAGGCCGAGGTGCTCACGTGGAACGTCGCCCCCGGTGACACCGTCACCGTCAACCAGGTGATCTGCGAGATAGAGACGGCAAAGGCCGCCGTCGAACTGCCGTGCCCCTACGCGGGCACCGTGGTGGACCTGCTGGTGAAGACGGGTGAGACCGTCGAGGTGGGGTCGCCGATCATCGCGATCGAGACGGCCGAGGCCGCCCCCGCCGCGCCGCCGGCCGCCCCCGACGACGAGGAGAAGGGCGCCAAGATCGGCGAGGCCGGCAAGGACGGCCGCATCGCCACACTGGTGGGCTACGGCCCCCGCGCCGGCTCGGTCACCCGCCGCCCCCGCCGCGCGGCCGCCCCCGCCGGGACGCCTGCTGCCACCGGGACGGCCGCCCCCGCCGGGACGTCCGCTGCCGCCGGTGCCGCCACTGCCGGTGCCGCCTCTGCCGGTGCCGCCTCTGCCGGTGCGGCCCCGGCTGGTGCTGCCTCCACCGGTGCGGCCTCAGCGGTGGCGGCCCCGCCGGTGACGCCGCCGGTCCGTGATCAGCCGGTCGGGACCCGGAACGGCGTCCAGCACGGCTCCGCGTCCCCAACCGATGATCACGCCCGGCTCGGGACCGCCGACCGCGCCTCCTCCGGTTCCGCGTCCCGAACCGATGATCAGGGCGTCGCGAACGGGCGTGTCCCGCTCGCCAAGCCCCCCGTGCGCAAGCTGGCCCGTGACCTCGGCGTGGACCTGCGGGCCGTCACGCCGTCCGGGCCCGACGGTGTGATCACCCGCGAGGACGTCCAGGCCCACGTGGCCACGCCCGAGCCCGTGGCGGCCCCGGTCGCGCCCGGCGGGGTGCGCCGCGAGCCGATCCGCGGGGTCCGCAAGGCCACGGCCGCGGCCATGGTGAGCAGCGCGTTCACCGCCCCGCACGTCACGGAGTTCCTCGCGATCGACATCTCGGAGTCGATGGCCCTGCGCGAGCGGCTGCGCGCCACCCGCGAGTACGCCGACGTCAAGCTGACGCCGCTGGCGTTCGTCGCCAAGGCCGTGTGCCTCGCGGCGAGACGCACGCCGGAGGTCAACGCGCACTGGGACGAGGCGGCAGGCGAGATCGTCTACTACGACCGCGTCCAGCTCGGGATCGCGGCGGCCACCCCGCGCGGGCTGATCGTGCCGAAGGTGCGCGACGCCGACACGCTCACCCTGCGTGAGCTCGCCGCCGCGCTCGGGGAGCTGACGGCCACCGCGCGGTCCGGGAGGACGCCCCCGGCCGACCTGGTGGGCGGCACGTTCACGATCACGAACGTCGGGGTGTTCGGTGTGGACACCGGCACGCCGATCCTCAACCCGGGCGAGGCGGCGATCCTGGCCGTCGGGGCGATCAAGCCGACGCCCTGGGTGGTGGACGGCGAGCTGGCCGTGCGCACGGTGTGCCAGCTCGCGCTGTCGTTCGACCACCGACTGGTCGACGGCGAGCAGGGCTCGCGTTTCCTCGCCGACGTGGGGGCGCTGCTGACGGATCCGGGGCTCGCGCTCACCTGGTGACCCACCCGTTATGCGATGACGGGAGCACGGACGGCATCTCGTTCGTTGGACGGACATGCCGTTCGTGCTCCTGTACCTCGTGGTCGAGATCGTCGCGCTCGTCGCCCTCGGTTCGGCGATCGGGCTCGGGTGGACGCTGCTCGTGCTCCTCGCGAGCTCCCTGCTCGGCCTGATGCTCGCCCGCCGGGAGGGGGTGCGTGCCGCTCAGGCCCTCGCGCGGGCCGTCACCGACCGGCAGGTCGCGCACGTCGAGCTCACCGACGGCCTGCTCGTGGCCGGGGCCGGGGTGCTGCTGTTCGTCCCGGGTCTGGTCACCGACGTGGCCGGCCTCCTGCTGCTCGTCCCGCCCGTGCGCGCGGTGGTGCGCAGGCGGCTGGTGCGCGCGGCCGAGCAGCGCTCGCCCGGCCTGCGCACGGCGCGCATCCGCACCGGCAGCACGATCATCGACGGCGACGTGGTGCCGGGCGACGTCCCGGCCGGTGCGTCGGCGAGCGCCCGCAGCGGTGGCGCCCACCCGGTGATCGAGGGCTCGGTCGTGCCGGGGCCCGACGCGCGTCAGTAGCGGCCGCTCCAGCGGGGCTCCACCCTCGCCCACTCGTCGGCCCAGCGCTGCCGGTCGACGAGGGCCAGGTGGCGGCGCCACCAGATGACCCCGAGGCCGAGGAGCGTCCAGCACGAGACGAGCGTGGCGATCCCGGCCATCACGCCGGCACCGGCGCCGCCGCCGTCGGAGAGAGCCGCGATCACACCGACCGGGACGGCCACGACGACGGCCAGGGCGGCGAGCAGCGTCCCAGCCGTCCGCACCGCCCGGCGGGCGTGGTCGGTGGGGCGCGACAACGGTGCAGTCGGTCCGTCGAAGCCGCGAGGTGTGCTGAGATCCACGCCAGAGGAGTCGTTCACCTCGCAAGGATGTTACCCAGCGCGATAATCTTGCCAGTTATATCGCTCTCCGTCATCGACCTTCCACGCATGGTGCGGAACCGATCTGTCGGATCGGCAGTTCTACGACTCTCTAGGATTCGACCGAGAGAGCCGAAGAGGGCGCGATGGAGGTCGACCGGGTAGCCCCTTCCCATGTCCGGTCCGCTGGTCCACCTGCGTCGTCTGGTGCGGGAGGGGTCGTGGACCCGTCCGGCCGTGTCATCGACGCGCTCGGTCGTACTGCCTCGTCGACGCGCCGACGAGGCGGGCCTGATCGGCCTTTATGGCACTTTCTCGGACATGTTCTAGAAAGCCGGATACGAGGCGATCCGCGACACGCCATCGGGTTCGCTAGCCGCTTCTACGGTCCGGGCAAGAATCGCCGATACCGTCCGATGGGTGGATCCCGTGCGCAACCCCTTCGCCCCCGGCGCAGGCCAGCGGCCCCCCGAGCTCGCCGGCCGTGACAAGGAGGTCGACGCGTTCGAGATCGTGCTGGAGCGCGTGGCGCGGGGGCGCCCGGAGCGCAGCCTCGTGCTGACCGGGCTGCGCGGGGTCGGCAAGACCGTGCTGCTCGGCGAGCTGCGGTCGATGGCCCTGCACGCCGGCTGGGGCGCGGGCAAGATCGAGGCTCGGCCGGACGCCGACCTGCGCCGTCCCCTCTCGGCCGCGCTGCACCGCGCCGTCCGCGACCTCGCGGTGCGCCACGACTCCCCCGACCGCGTCGACGAGGTGCTGGGCGTGCTCAAGGCGTTCGCGCTGCGGTCGGCGCCCGAGGGCGCCAAGCTCCGCGACCGCTGGCAGCCCGGCATCGACGTGCCGGTCAGGAACGGGCGCGCCGACTCCGGCGACATCGAGATCGACCTCGTCGAGCTGTTCACCGAGGTCGCCGGCCTGGCGGCGGACGTCGGCAGCGGCGTCGCCATCCTCATCGACGAGATGCAGGACCTGCGGCCCGATGACGTCTCCGCGCTCTGCGCCGCGTGCCACGAGCTCTCGCAGTCCCGGTCCCCCCTGGTCGTCGTCGGCGCCGGGCTGCCGCACCTGCCCGCCGTGCTCTCGGCGTCGAAGTCGTACTCGGAGCGGCTGTTCACCTACGTCCGCATCGGGCAGCTCGACCGCGCCGACGCCGACTTCGCCCTGCTCGCCCCCGCCGAACGGGAGGACGCGTCGTTCGACGGCGAGGCCCTCGACGCGCTCTACGAGGCCTCGGGCGGCTACCCCTACTTCGTGCAGGCCTACGGCAAGGCGGCCTGGGACGCGGCGGTGCGCAGCCCGATCTCCGCGGCCGACGTGAAGATGGCGGCCCCGGAGGCCGAGGCGGAGCTGGCGGTCGGTTTCTTCGGCTCCCGGTTCGAGCGGGCCACACCCGCCGAGCGCGAGTACCTGCGGGCGATGGCCGAGCTCACCGACGGACGCGACGAGCCCGTCGGCACGTCGGGCATCGCCGAGCACCTCGCGCGCCGCGCCTCGTCGCTCTCCCCGGCGCGTGACAGCCTGTTGAAGAAGGGCCTCGTGTTCTCCGCCCAGCGCGGGCAGATCGCCTTCACGGTGCCCCACTTCGGCCGGTACCTGCTGGCCCAGGCGTGAACTCGGGAGGGCCAGCGCTGCCCCGAACGAGTGAATCCCGCGTATCCGCGGTCGCGAGGTAACGCATCGGCCTTCCCGTCCGAATTCCATTACAGCCCCGCGGTGCTGTCGGACCCCCGACCTGCCAGCACCGCGGGGTCTCTTCATGTCCGGGCTCGTCCCGTCCGTCCGGGTCGGTCCCCGGCATGGCCGACGGCATCCGTAGCATCGGTGCGGTGCAGGACCCCAGGCTCGAGATCCAGATGCTGCACGACCGGCTGATGGTCAAGCCCGACAGCAACGGCGAGCGGCGCAGCGGCGCGGGCATCGTCATCCCCGCGACCGCGGAGGTCGCCAAGCGTCTGGTGTGGGGAGAGGTGTTCGGCGTGGGCAACAACGTCCGCACGGTGAAGGTCGGCGATCGCGTGCTGTTCGCGAGGGACGAGCAGTACGAGGTCGACGTGCGGGGGGACACCTTCCTCGTCCTGCGGGAACGTGAGCTGCACGCCGTCGCCACCGAGCGCACCGAACACGGCACTGGTCTGTACCTGTGACGAGCCGGGCCTTCCGGGGTCCGGTCCGAGACGGTTGAGGGGAAACGGACTCCATGCCCGAGCGGCAGTCCTCGCCCGGCGAGGTCACGGCGCGTCCCGACACGGGGCCCGCCAGCGTTGCACCCGACAGCCGGACGAACGGACACACCGAGGGCGGCGCCGACCGCCGGGCCGCCGCCACCGCCATGTCGGACGCCCAGGTGAACGGCGTGGCTGCCGACGAGCGCACCGCAGGCGACCCGGACGGCTCCGTGGCGAACGGCTCCTCTGACAGCGCCGCTCAGCAGGGCGCCGCTCAGCAGGGCGCCCGTTCGCAGGGCGCCCGTTCGCAGGGCGCCGATCCCGACGGCGCCACCGCGACCGTCGCCCAGCAGGTGGCGGAGCAGGCCGAGGCCGAGCCCGAGGCCGTGGAGCCCGCCCGCGCACAGCCCGGCCAGGACGCGGGCGCTGCGGCGGGCCCTGTCGCCGACGGCCCCGAACTCGCGGCCGAGCATCCCGCGCCGCACGGGTCCGCCGCCTCTTCCGTCGACGCCACGGTGGCCGCGCAGCCCCGGCCAGCGCCCGGCCCGGACGCCGACGAGAGCCCCACCGTCGCCACCGCCGCGCTCACGCGCCGTCCCACGAACGACGGCATGGAGAGCTGGTTCGCCTCCGCCGACGCCGAGTCCACCCAGGTGATGCCCCGGGCCGCGGCCGCTCCTCCCCCGGGCCCTGCTCCGCGGGGCGTCGACGCGCCCACCGAGCGCATCCAGATGCCCGCCACCCCGACGCCGGCGGACGCTCCCCCGGAGAGCTCCTCCGGAGAGGGCGGCTCGCCGAGGAGGAAGCGTGTGCTGTTCGCCGCGGGCGCCGTCGCGGTGCTCGGCCTGCTCTACGGCGGTGACCTGCTGTTCAGCTCCGGCTCCGTGCCGCGCGGCACCACGGTGGCGGGCGTCCCGGTCGGCGGGCTGTCGCTGGCCGACGCCGAGCAGAAGCTGCGTACGCAGGTCGGGCCCCGCACCACCGAGCCCGTCGCGGTCACGGTCGGTCAGGCCAGCAGCCGGCTCGACCCCCGCACGGCCGGGCTGGCCGTCGACTGGAGTGCCACGCTCGACCGCGCAGGCTCCCAGCCGCTCAACCCGGTCACGCGGGTCACGTCGCTGTTCACCTCGCGTGATGTCGGCGTGGCCACCAGCGCCGACCGCACTGCGCTCGCCTCCGCGCTGGCGCAGCTCGCGCCGATCGTCGACAGGGCGCCGGTCGAGGGCACCGTCAAGTTCGAGGGTGCCACCCCGGTGCCGGTCAACCCGGTGGCCGGCCAGAAGCTCGACGCGGCGGGCGCCGCCACGGTGCTCGAGCGCGACTGGGCGAACGGCGGCACCATCGCGCTGCCGCTCATCGAGATCCCCGCCACCACCACCCCCGAGAACGTCAGCACCGCCATCGAGAAGGTCGCGCAGCCGGCCGTATCGGGCCCGCTGGCGGTGCTCGGCGAGGGCGGGGCGAAGGGCGTGCTGGAACCCGAGGCGATCGCGTCGGCCCTGACGTTCCGCCCCGACCCCGCCGCAGGGCTCCTCCCGGAGATCAACCAGGCCGCCGTCACCGACGTGCTGAAGCCGCAGCTGGCGGAATCGGAGAAGCCCGGACGGGACGCCGCGCTCGACTTCTCCACCGGCAAGGCCGTGGTCGTCCCGTCGCGGGACGGGCGGGGCGTCGACTACGAGGCCACGCTCAAGGACCTCCTGCCCGTGCTCACCGGCACCGGGCCGCGCGAGATCACGGCGGTCTACGCCGACCAGCCGGCGAAGCTCACCACCCAGCAGCTCGAGGGCCTCGGGATCAGCGGGGTGATCGGCGAGTTCCAGACCGGCGGGTTCGCCGCCGACTCGGGCCAGAACATCAAGCGCGCCGCCGAGCAGATCAACGGCAGGATCGTGCAGCCGGGCGAGACGTTCAGCCTCAACGCCGCCACCAACCCCCGCGACGCGGCCCACGGCTACGTCGAGGCGGGCATCATCGAGAACGGGCACTCGGCCCGGGGTGTCGGCGGTGGCGTCTCGCAGGTGGCCACCACGCTGTACAACGCCTCGTACTTCGCGGGCATGACCAACGTGGAGCACAAGGAGCACAGCTTCTACATCAGCCGCTACCCCGCGGGCCGCGAGGCCACGGTGTTCGACGACATCATCGATCTGAAGTTCCGCAACGACAACCCGACCGCGATCATGATCCAGACGGCGTGGACGCCGTCCTCGCTGACGGTGCGGATCGTCGGCACCAAGGTCTGGGACGTCACCTCGGAGTCGGGGCCGCGGACGAACCCCACCAACCCCCACACGATCACGATCCCGGCAGGCGAGCAGTGCACCCCGAGCAAGGGCGCACCCGGCTTCACCATCACCAACACCCGCACGCTGAAGAACGTGGAGACCGGCGAGGTGCGCTCGGACCCGACGCGCACCGTGAAGTACAACCCCTCGCCGATCGTGAACTGCGGCTAGTGCCACCGCGCTGACACGTCTGGGCCGGGGGTGTTCGGGCGTTTAGCCCGATCGAGGCCGAGGGGTTACGCGACGCAGGTCACACTTCGTACTCTCATCATCTCAACGGCTCCATCAACGGTGAGGGAATCGGGGACTCGTCATGCGGATCGCGGACGTACTGCGCGGCAAGGGCAATGCGGTGGCCACGGTCGAACCCTCGGCCACGGTCGCGACGCTGATCGACACGTTGACTTCGTACAACGTGGGTGCGCTGCCCGTCGTGGACGCGGGCCGGCTGGTCGGCATCGTCTCCGAGCGCGACGTCGTGCGGCGCCTCCACGAGGGTGGCGCGGCGCTGCTGGACCAGCGGGTCTCCGACATCATGACGACGGGCGTCACCACCTGCGCGCCGGGCGACATGGTGGCCGACCTCGCACGCGTGATGACCACCGGCCGCTTCCGCCACCTCCCCGTCGTCGAGGACGGGGCACTGGTCGGCATCGTCAGCATCGGCGACCTGGTCAAGGCCCGCATCGACCTGCTGGAGAGCGAGCGCGAGCAGCTCCAGAGCTACATCGCCGGCTGAATGCCGAACGGCGCCCCCGCGTGCGGGAGCGCCGTTCGGGTGAGCAGGATCAGAAGGACGCCTCAGCGAGGTCCATCAGGGAGTTGTCGGTCTTCTCGATGATCTCGCGCTGGGCCGTGAGCAGCGGGAGGGCCGTCTTCGCGAAGAAGCGGGCGACGCCGACCTTGCCGTCGTAGAACGCCTTGTCCTTCTCCGACACCTCGCCACCGAGGGCGGCGAGGGCGACGTCGGCCTGGCGCAGCAGCAGCCAGCCGACCAGCAGGTCGCCCACCGCCATGAGGAACCGGACGGAGTGCTGGCCCACCTTGTAGATGTTCGACGGGTCCTCCTGCGAGGCGAACAGGTAGCCGGTGAGCGAGCCGAGCATGCCCTGCACGTCGGCGAGCGCCGTGGCGAGCAGCGCGCGCTCCTCCTTGAGCCGGCCGTTGCCGGATTCGGCGTCCAAGAAGGACTGGATCTCCCCGGCCACGTGCAGCAGCGCCTGCCCGTTGTTGCGGACGATCTTGCGGAACAGGAAGTCCAGCGACTGGATAGCCGTGGTGCCCTCGTAGAGGGAGTCGATCTTGGCGTCGCGGATGTACTGCTCGATGGGGTAGTCCTGCAGGTACCCGGACCCGCCGAGCACCTGCAGCGACTGCAGCAGCTGTTCCGACGCCCGCTCCGAGCCGACGCCCTTGACGATCGGCAACAGCAGGTCGTTGACCGCCTCGGCGAGCTCTCCATCGATTCCAGCAGCGCCGGACTCGCCGGCCGCCTCCGCGATGCGGATCTTGTCCTGGAACGTGGCGGTGTAGGTGTAGACCGCGCGCAGGCCCTCGGCGTACGCCTTGTTCGTCATGAGCAGGCGGCGCACGTCGGGGTGGTGGGTGATGGTGACGCGCGGCGCCGTCTTGTCGGTCATCCTCGGCAGGTCGGCGCCCTGGACGCGTTCCTTGGCGTAGTCCAGCGCGGCGAGGTAGCCGGCCGACAGCGTGCCGATGGCCTTCGTGCCGACCATCATGCGGGCGTACTCGATGACCTGGAACATCTGCGCGATGCCGTCGTGCACGTCGCCGAGCAGCCAGCCGACAGCCGGGACGTCGGTGGCGCCGAACGTCAGCTCGCACGTGGTGGACGCCTTGAGGCCCATCTTGTGCTCGACGTTGGTGACGTAGGCGCCGTTGCGCTCGCCCAGCTCACCGGTGACGGAGTCGAAGTGGAGCTTCGGCACGAGGAACAGCGACAGCCCCTTCGTGCCCTCCTTCGCGCCCTCGGGACGGGCCAGCACCAGGTGCATGATGTTCTCGGTCAGGTCCTGCTCGGCCGAGGTGATGAAGCGCTTGACACCCTCGATGTGCCAGCTGCCGTCCTCCTGCTGAACGGCCCTGGTGCGGCCGGCGCCCACGTCGGAGCCCGCGTCGGGCTCGGTGAGCACCATCGTGGCGCCCCAGCCCCGGTCGATCATGATCTCGGCCCAGCGCTTCTGCTCGTCGTTGCCGTTCTTGTGCACGACGGAGGCGAAGTTGGGGCCGGCCATGTACATGAAGGCGGGCGCGTTGGAGCCGAGGATGAGCTCGGCCGCGGCCCACTGCACCGACGGCGGGATGCCGTAGCCACCCAGCTCCGTGGGCAGGCCCAGGCGCCACCACTCGCCGTCCCACAGGGCCTTGTACGAGTCCTTGAGCGACTGCGGGAGCGTGACGCTGTTGGTGGCCGGGTCGAACACCGGCGGGTTGCGGTCGGCGTCGGTGAACGACTCCGCCAATGGCCCTGTGGCCAGGGTGTTGAGCTCCTTGAGCGTGTCACGGGCGGTCTGTACGTCGACCTCGTCGAACGGCGCGGTACCCAGCTGGTCCTGGACGCGGAAGACCTCGAAGAGGTTGAACTCGAGGTCGCGCAGGTTGCTCCTGAAGTGGCCCATGGCCCCGTCTTTCCTCAGATCCCGGTCTGACGGCCTACCCGTCGGTAACCCGAGCATATTACTGATCAGTAACCGGGGCAAGGCAGCAGGTCGGCGCGGCCACCCGTCCGAGTGCTCACACGTTCGGGGCCCGGCATTGTGCACGGTGCGTTCGGGACGCATGGTTCTCCTGTGCACGGATGAGGCCGGTGAGGTTCGATCGGGGGGTGGCATGACGAGGCGAGTGACCGTCGGAGCTGAGATCGCCGACGCGGGGGTCGGTCGCCGCCGCCTGCTGATGGGCGGCGTCGCGCTGGGTGTCGGCGGGGTGCTCGGGTCGGCCCTCGGATCGGGTACTGCGTGGGCCGACGCCGGGCCCCCAATCACGGACTGTGCCGGATGGAAGGCCCGCCCCAACAGCGCGGTCGTGCCGATCTGGAACCAGCGGCCCGTCAAGATCCTCGTGCACCACACGGCCACGCCGAACCAGGCCGACACGAGTCAGAACGCCGCCTTCGCCCTCGCCCGCAGCATCCAGAACTTCCACATGGACGTCCGCGGCTGGCTCGACACCGGCCAGCACTTCACGATCAGCCGCGGTGGGTTCCTGATGGAGGGGCGCCACCGCAGCCTCGAGGTGCTGCGCATCGGCCAGCGCCAGGTGGAGGGCGCGCACTGCACCGGGCAGAACATCGTGTCGATCGGCATCGAGAACGAGGGCACCTACTCGACGGTCGGGCCGCCCGCGGCGATGTGGAACCGGCTGCGTGACACGTGCGCGTACATCTGCCGGCAGTACGGCATCAAGGCCACCGAGATCTACGGCCACCGCGACTTCAAGAACACCGCCTGCCCCGGCGACCACCTCTACGGCATGCTCCCGCGGCTGCGCACCGAGGTCGGCGGGTTGATCGGGCAGCGCATCGAGGGCGAGGAGGCGCAGAAGGCGTCCTGGCCGCTGCTGCAGGAGGGCGACAGCGGCCCCGACGTCACGGCGGCGCAGTACCTCCTACGGGATGCCGGCATGACCGAGGGCGAGCCCGACGGAACGTTCGACGCCACCACGGCCGCCGCTGTCCGCCGGTTCCAGCTCGCCACCGGGGCGGAGGAGATCAACGGCGTGCTCGGCGGGGAGTCCTGGCCGGAGCTGGCCCGCACGGTCCGGTACGGGGAGAGCGGCGACGGGGCGAAGGCGGTGGCCGCGTTGGCCGCGACCCGCGACACCGAGAGCGTCCCCGACGTCGTCACCGCGCCGGTCTGGCAGCGGCTGCTGGGCACCGGCGGCGCCCCCATCCCCCCGTCCTCCGACCCGGTGGGCCCACCCCGCTGACCGCCCCGGCGACCCGCATCGCCCACCCGGCGAACCAGTTCGCCCTCGGCCGCGGGGTCGGCGCGCCCCGGACGGGGGTTACTGCGCGCACGCTCGCGTCGGACGAGGGGCTCTCATACGGGTGATCTCTGGGCCCGAGGTCACCGGTGCCGTGACCGGTCCGTGATGGGAGTGAGTACGATCACCTGCGCTCATGGACGACACCGAGGAGGCGCGTTTCGTGACCGTGCGGGCGCCGAGTACCACCGGGCTCCCCGGTCCCGACGCGGCGCTGGCCGGGTCCCCTGTCGCCCGCAGGTTGGTGCGCGAGGTGACGTCGTCTCCCGCGTCCGTGCGCCGGGTGGACGTCGTAGGGCCCGGTGGTCACGGCAAGTCCACGCTGCTCGATGCGCTGGAGGTCGCCTTCCGCACCGCGGGGGTCCCGGTCCGCCGCGAGCTGCCGCCGGAGGGCGAGGACCTCCGCACCGGAGAGGCCCTGCTCGTCGACGACGTGCACCTACTGCCCACCTCCGCGCTGCAGCGCCTCACCGCGTTCGCCACCGGTGGGAGCGCGCACGTCGTGGTCGCCCACCGGCCGTGGCCCCGCCCCACCGGATCGGGGGCACTCGGCGCGGCGCTGGCCGCGGGCCGTCCCCCCGTGGTGCTGGAGGCGCTGGACCGCACGGGGGTCGCGGCCCGGGCCGGGTTGCTGTTCGGCGACCGCTCCGACGCGATCGCCGACGCCGTGATCGACGCCGTGCACACCCAGACGGCAGGCCAGCCCGCGCTCGTCGACCGGCTGCTCACCGCGCTCGTCGAGAAGGCGGGCGGCGACCGGTCCCGCCTGCAGGCGTCCGACGCGGCCTGCGTGCCCGCGGGCCTGCTCGCCCAGGTGGGCTACGTGGTGCAGGGCATGGCGCCGGGGGTGCGCGACCTGCTGCGCGCGTGTGCCCTCGGGGCACCGCTGGAGCGCGAGGTGCTGCTCCCGCTGCTGTGGCCCGACGCCGCCCCCGAGGGCGTGATGCTCGACGAGCTGGTCGAGGCCGCCCGCGCCGAGGGACTCCTCACCGCCGACGGGCGCGCGGTGCCACTGGTCTCGGCCGCTGTGCTCGCCCGCACGCCCCCCGCGTCCCGGCTGGAGACGCGGCGCGCGCTGGCGGAGCTGGAGCTGGGCCGCGGCGGCAGCGTCCTGTCCGCCGCACGGGGCCTGCTCGGCACCGGAGCCGGCGGGGAACGCGTGGCGGCGGTGTTCGTCGCGGCCGCCGAGGAGGCGTTGCGCAGCGGCAGTGGTGCGGCCGAGGAGCTGTTCGAGGCCGCGGTGCTGGCCGGCAGCCCGTCGCTGGAGCTGGCCGCCCGCCGTGCCGAGGGAGCCATGCTGAACGGGAACCTCGATCTCGCGTTGACCCGCGCCGACGAGGTGCTGTCCGCGTCCGACCAGGTCCCGCCGACCGACGTCGTGCAGGCCGGCAGCGTCGCCGCCGCCGTCCTCGCGCGCCGGGGCATGCTCGCCCGCAGTGCGGAGCTCTACCGCTGGATGGGCTCGGAGTCGATGGGCCGCGGTGCCGTGCTGGCCGTGCCGGCCCTGATCGGCACCGGCGCGCTGGACGAGGCCCGGGAGGTGTTGCACCCGAGCGTCCCCTCGGGCGCGCCCCGCCGTCCCCCGACGCTGCTGGCCGGTGCCGAGGAGCTGATGGCGCAGGGCGTCTACGACTCGGTGGCCGGCTCGCCCACCGCGGCGCTGTCGGAGCTGACCCGGGCTGCGGCGCTGCTGGAGTCGAGCAGGCGCGCAGCGCTGCTGCCCGACACCCCCGCCGCCCTCGCGGCGCTCGTCGCCGTGCACTGCGGCGAGCTCGATGTGGCGCAGTCCGTGCTGGAGCGGGCCATGCGTGTGCGGCTGGGCGGGAGCGGGGCGGCCACGCGCCACCGGCTGCTGCTCGGCTGGATCGCACTGTTCCGTGGGGCCACGCCCGCCGCCCGGTCCGCGCTCGCTGCGGCGTCACCGCCAGGGCGGGCGCTGGAGCCCCGCGACGAGTTCCTCGCGGCCGCGCTCGAGGTGGCGCTGGCCCGGCGCACCGGCGACCTCGCCGCGCTGATGCCCGCTTGGGGCCGCGCCCGCGAGGCCATCGTGCGCCATCCCGTCGACCTGTTCGTGCTGCAGCAGCTCGGTGAGCTGTCGATCGCGGCCACCCGGCTGCGCGAGTCGAGCTGGGTCCGCCCGCACCTCGACGAGGCCGCCGCGCTGCTCGACCGCCTCGGCAATCCTGCGCTGTGGGCGGCGCCGTTGCACTGGTCGGCGCTGCAGGCCGCGATCCTGGCCGAGTCCCGCGAGTCCGCGCAGCTCCACGCGGCCGCGCTCGAGGCCGCGGCGGGCGTCAGCCGCTACGCCGCCGCGCTGGCCACTGCCGCGCCGCACTGGGTGCGGATGCTGGACGCCGAGGTCGACGCCGAGGGTGTCGAGTCCGCGGCCCGCGGGCTGCACGCGGTCGGGCTGGCGTGGGAGGGCGGGAAGCTCGCCGGGCAGGCCGCCATCCGTACCCGCGACCGCAAGGCGATGACCGCCCTGCTCGGCTGTGCCCGCGCGTTGCAGAGCACGGGCCCCACCGCCCGGCCCACCGTCGACCCCGTGATCGGCGAGCACACGGGCCTCTCCCCCGAGGCGGTGGCGACGCCGGAGCCCGAACCCGAGGTCGACGACGCCGGGGAAGGTCCACTCAGCGACCGCGAGCGCGAGGTGGCGGCCCTGGTGCTGGAGGGCCTGACCTACAAGCAGATCGGCGAGCAGCTGTTCATCTCCGCCAAGACGGTGGAGCACCATGTGGCCCGGATGCGCCAGCGCCTCGGCTCGGGCAGTCGCGGTGAGCTCTTCGCCCACCTCCGCCAGATCGTCGGCCACGACGGCTGAGCCCATCGGGCTCTGCGACGAAGAAGACGCCGTGACGAGGGTCGTCAGGTGGCGATCGTCGCGGCGGCCACGGCCGCAGCAGCACGACCGCGGCGATGGCCGACCGGTGACGCCGGTGGCAGGTAGGCCACTCCGCGTCCCCCACCAGGGCGAACGCCGGGTGGACGACCACCTGCACGGCCCACCCGGCGCCGGCGAGCACCGCGACCGCGACGAGGTGGACCAGCACCGAGGTCAGTGGTGCACCCCGCCGCGGAAGTCGGGGCCCAGCCCGGCGAGCACGCCCTCGCAGCTGCGCACCACCAGCCGTGCGACGTCGGACACCGCGCGGCTCGACATCGGGCTCTCGCCCCGCCGCTGCCAGCGGGTGACGGCGTCGAGCGCGGCCGCGCGGAGGTCTTCGGGGCCGGCTCCCGGGTCGAGGCCGAGCCGGGCCGCGGCCGAGCCGCCGTCACCGCCGAGGAGGCGCTCGGCCTCGTCGAGCACCTCGGGGGCCAGCTTCACCACCCCCGACCGGATCGTCGACAGCAGCCGCAGCTCGGCGAACTCGTGGGCGCCCGCGAGGATGCGCTCCACCTCGGCGGCGAGGGGGGCGGCGGCGGGGCGCGGCTCGCGGGTGAGCACCAGGTCGACGGCGAGCAGCGCCGAGCGGGCCTTGAGCAGGTCGCGGCGCTCCGTGAACTGGGTGGCGAGCACCGTGCGCAGCTCGTCGAGCCCGCTGCGGCGCACCAGCTCGGTGGCGATGGTGTTCGGATCGGTCATGCCCTGCCGGATCAGGGTGGTGGACAGCCGGACGCCGAACAGGCCGAACCGCTCCATCAGCCGGGCGCGGACCTCGGGATCCGGGGCGCCGGCGAGCTCGACGCGGGAGAAGCGGTCCACCGAGAGCAGCAGGCCGTCGAGATCGGAGCGGGGCAGGGCGGCCAGCGCGCTGAGTGCGCTGAACTCGTGCTGGCGCATGGTGCGGCCGGTCTGGGCGAGCAGCCCCGCCACCGCGACGACCGTCTGGCACAGGCCCCGGATCTTGTCGTCGGCCCGGTAGCGGCGGGCGATGCGCCGCGCCGAGCTGAGTGCGTCGAGGCGGCCGACACCGATCTCGTCGGCCCGCGACAGCACCGCGATCGTGTTGATCGGGGTGGCCCGCGCGACCCCCTGGTCGTAGAACGACTCGAGGAAGTTCACGTCGGTGGCGTGCAGGTGCCGCATCAGGTAGATGACGGCGTCGGCCTGGCTGGGCGAGTCGTCCGGCGCGAGGAACGCCCCGGCGCGGGCCGAGGTCTCCCGCGACAGCGACGCGATGCCGGGCGTGTCGATGAGCGTCTGCGTGCGCAGGCTCTGTGAGGGCCACTGCACCTCGAGCTTGTCCACCTGGTCGACCGGCGTTCCGGCCAGGTCGAACGACAGCGCGCCCTGGTTGCGGTGGATCGTCAGCTGCCGGGGCGACGCGTTGCGGGGGAACATCGTCACCTTCGGCACCTGCGCGTCCTGGTACCAGGTGACGACGCGCGTGCACTCGCCCGCGTCGGTGGGGGCGATCTCCTCCCCCACGAGCGCGTTGAGCAGCGTGGACTTGCCCGCCTTGACCTTGCCGGCGATGGCGACGCGCAGCGGCTCGTCGAAGCGGTCGAGGTTGTGCTGCAGCCAGCCGACGGCCTGCGGGCTGTCGCGGTAGGTGTCGATCGTGCGGCGCAGCAGCACCCGCACCACCGAACCGAGCTGGGGACGCGGAGCGGTCACGTGCCCATGCCCACGGCGGCCGGCTGCGGGGCCGACGCCTGTTCGGTGACCAGTGCCTTGGCACGCTGCGCGACGGCGTCGATGCGGCCGAGCTCGGCCTTGAGGTCGCGGATGCGCGTCTCGCGCTCGGACGTGGTGGCGCTGACCGCGCTCTGCGCCGCGAGCACCGACTGCGCCAGCGAGGTGCTGACCTCCTCGGCGATGCCGCTGAAGTGGTCGCGCAGGTCGCGCTGGGTGCGGCGCAGCATGTCGCGGGAGTCCTTGCCGACCTGGAAGGTGACCTCGTCGATGTGCTTGCGCACCGCCGTCTTGGCCTCGGCCTGACGGCGGGCCAGCTCGCGCTTGCGCTCGTCGCGCACGGTCTTGGTGCCGAACAGCACCCCGGCACCGATGGACAGCGGGTTGAGCAGCGCGAGACCGGCGAGCGTGGTGGCCATGCCGATCATGAGCATGCCGCCGTAGCCGCCGCGCATGCCGGTGAGGAGCCTGCCGCCGATGCCCATCGCTTCCGACACCGGCTGCGACAGCGCGTCGACCTTGCCCGCGAGGCTCTCCGACTGGTCGAAGCGCAGCTGTGGCAGCGCCACCTCCGCGCCCTCCGCGAAGTGCTCGGCCACCTGGCCCGCGAGGTAGCGGGCCCGCTCGGCGGCCCAGACGAAGTTGGCCGACGCCGCGGACGACACCTGCTGGTGGAACCACTCGGCGAACTGCTCCCAGATGACCTTCGGGTCGGCGTCGTCGAGGAGCTGCTCGGCCTCGCGGCCGATGGTGCGGAGGCGGTCGCGCAGGTCGTAGTCGATGTCGGACTGCAGGTCGCCCACCCCGTCGTTGAGGGTGATCTGCCAGCGTGCCGACCGCTGCTTGAGCTCGTCGGCGCGGGTCTTGGCCCGGGTCAGCTCCCCCACCAGCGCCTCGATGCGCTCGGGGTCCTCCTGGGCGGTCAGCTCGGCCTTCATGCCCGCGGCCATCTGCTCGCAGACGGCGATGACGTCCTGGCTGGTGGAGCGCCGGTCCAGGTCGTCGGCGCGGGCCACCACCCGGTGCAGCAGGAAGTTCACCAGCTCCCGGAAGCCCGACTCGTTCATCAGCGTCTCGTCCTGCGTCTGGGCTGCGTGCAGTCGCAGCATCGACGAGACGGGGAAGATCTCCGCGCTGACGCCGGCCTGCCCGAGGTGGCCGCGGTCGAGCTCCATGATCTGGCGCCAGTGCGGGTAGAGGTCGGTCTTCGTGAGCACGCACGCGACGTTGGGGCACAGCTTGAGGGCCGACTGGAGGAACTCCAGTTCCGGGCCGGTGTACTCCTGCGCGGCGTCGGACACGAGCAGCACGGCGTCCGCGCTCGGCAGGGCCGACATCGTGGCGGCGCCGTGCGCGGAGCCGAGGCCCCCGACCCCGGGGGTGTCGACGAGCACGAGTCCGCCGGCGAGCAGCTTGCGGGGTATCCCGATCTCGGCGTAGGTCAGCATCGCGCGGTTGCCCGGGTTGCCGGCCTCGGAGACGTACTGGGCGATCTGCGACGAGGGCACCTCGGTGCGCTCGGGCGGGGAGTTCTCGCCGCGGTCGCGCACGAGCGTGACGGTGGTGGTCTCCGCGTGCTTGACGATGGTGGGCACGGCGGTGGAGACATCGTCGTCCACGGGGCAGACGGGGGCGTTCACCAGCGCGTTGACGAGCTGGCTCTTGCCCTGCTTGAACTCCCCGACGACGAGCACGCGCACGTTCGGGTCGACGAGCCGCTTGCGCGTCTGCACCAACCGGGCGCCCAGGTCGGGGCGCTGGTAGGCCGTGGTGGCCTTCAGCGCGAGATCGACCAGGTCGACCGCTGCCGGAACCGCCACCGCGAATCTGCCCTCCCTCGGACGACCTACGTGTTCACACGACGACACCGGCCCCGCCACGCCGGTGTGTGCCGGTGTGTGGCGGGGCCGGTGGTCGCATCACCGGTGAGGCTACTCCGGGGACGGGGCAGCGCCGGGAGCCGTCAGGCGACGGGGTGGATGTCCGTCGTGTTGTGGCTCAGCGTGTCCAGGTGCGTGGTGTCGTGCGAGTCGGTGCTGTTGTGGGTGTCGGTGTGGTTGTCCGAGCCCGTGGTGCTCTCGTTGGCGGTGGTGAACGAGTGGTCGTAGCTCGTGTCCGTCGTGGTGGTGGCGGTCGCCGAGTTGTGCGAGTCGGTGGTGTTCTGCGTGCCGGACGCGGGGCCGCCGACGGCGAGGCCCCCGCCGTCGCTGACGTTCACGTGGTCGAGGGAGGAGCTGTTGGCCGCACCGCTGCCGAACGCGGTGGTGTTGTCGCTGCCGCTCACGACGTGGTTTCCGTCGCCGACGACGTTGCCGTCGCCCTTGATGTTGCCCGCGCCGACCTGGTTGTCGTTGCCCGTGGTGACGGTGGAGCCGTCGATGTTGCCGCCGGCGGCCACCGAGCCGTCGCCGGACGCGACGACGGAGTGGTTGTCGAAGGTCTGGTCCACGTCGCCACCGTGGGTGTCGATGTGCTGGTTGATCGAGTTGTCGACGTTGGTCTCACGGGCGTCGACGTAGGTGTTGTTCACGTAGGTGTTGAGGTAGCGGACGGCCGCCTCGTGCTCGGTCTCACCGGGCTGCGGGACCGGCGGCGGGGGGACGCTGCCGTGGTGCTGGCCGTGCCGGCCCCAGTCCTGGTCGTCGTCGGCGGCCAGCACGAGCGCGTCGTGCACGTCGGCCGGGGAGACGTTCTCGGCGCCGCACGACGCGAGGAAGCTCTGCGGGTCCTGCTGGAACGCGGCCGCGGCACTCGGGTTGCGCAGCAGGTTCAGGATCATGTCGATCAGCGAGGTCGGTGCGGTCATCGGGACTCAGCTCCTGGAGATCGTCGGGTCGGGCTGCCGGGTGGTCCGGCGTTGAGGAGAACGCTAGGGCGCTGCGCCGTTCGGGCCATCGGGGATCGGCCACAGTCCTGTCCCCGGGGGACTACGGGGGGTTGGGGGACGAACGCTAGGGGGATCGGGGGAAACGGCACGGCCCCGCGCCGGGGCGTCCTCCTAACAGGTGACCGGCCTGTCGGGCCGGAGCAGGTCCGGGCGCACGGGAGCCCGCCCGCGCTCGGCGCGGACGGGCTCCCGGGTGGTGCGGGTGGATCAGTGGACGATGTCGACGTTGTGGCTGCCGAAGTCGACGTGGTTGTTGTCGTGCGAGTCGGTGCTCTGGTCGGTGTGGGTGTCGTTGTGCGAGTCCGTGGTGGTGTCGACCTCGTTGGTGAACGAGTGGTCGTAGTTCGTGTGCGTGTCCGTGCTGACCTTGGTGATGTCGTGCGAGTCGTGCGTGGTCTGGGTGCCCGCGGCCGCCCCGCCCACGGAGACGGCGCCGCCGTCGCTGACGTTCACGTGGTCGAACGAGGAGCTGTTGGCCGCACCGGAGCCGAAGGCGGTGGTGTTGCCGTCGCCGTGCACGACCTCGTTGCCGCGGCCCGCGATGTTGTTGTCACCCGCGACGTTGCCGTTGCCGACCTGGTTGTGGTCGCCCGTGGTGATGGTGGAGTGCTCGATGTTGCCGCCGGCGGCCACCGCACCGTCGCCCGAGGCCACGACCTGGTGGTTGTCGAACGACTGGTCGACGTCGCCGCCGTGGGTGTCGATGTGCTGGCGGATCGAGTTGTCGATGTTCGTCGAGCGGCCGTCCACATAGGTGTTGGTCACGTGGTTGCTGAGGTACTCGACCGCGGCCTGGTGCTCACTGCCGCTGTGGTGGGCGGGCACCGGCGCCGGCGGGTTCCACGTGTGGTCGCCCTGGTTCGAGTGGCTCGAGTGGCTCGAGTGGGAGCCGAAGTCGTGGGTGTCGTTGTCCTGCAGCAGCACCAGCGCGTCGTGCACGTCGGCGGGGCTCAGGTTGCTCAGGTGGGCCTGGGCGAGGGTCTGCTGGGGGTTCGCCACGAACTGCTGCTGCAGGCCGCGGTCGAAGAGCAGGTTGCGGAGGAACTCCATGAGGGAGAGGGACTCGTTCGCCATGATCGGCTCCTGGTGGTGGTGAGCGGGGAGTGCGTTGCCGAGAAAGCTAGGCGCGGCGCCACCAAGGGCCATCGGGGATCGGCCAGGGTCGTCGATCGGGAGCGTTCGGGGATCCCCGCCACCCGTTGGGGGGGTCGTAGGGGGAACGGGTCCTCCGGATCAGCCCCAGTGCAGGTCGGAGGGGGCGTCGTGGTGCGGGCCGTCGTCGAACAGCACGTCGTCGACGGAGTGGAGGGCTTCCGCGTGGAGCTGGGCGCCGGCGTCGTCGGTCGGGGCGTCGAACGACAGGTCCTGGGACTGGTCTGCCCCCGTGCCGTAGTCGTGGGACCAGTCGACGGTGCGGTTGTCCTCCACGAACGCCTTCGCATCGTCCACGTCGGCCGGGCCGAGGTCGCCCAGCCCGAACGCGGAGAGCACACCACCGGGATCGGCGGCGAAGTGCGCCTGGACCTCATCGCTCTTCGCGAGCATGGACACGAACTCCATGAGTGACAGGGGCTCGGTCATCGGGATCGTCCCCCATCCGTGGAAAGCAGTGGTCTGTCACTCTAGGCGTCGCGCATCCGAAGCAGGAGGGGTTGCGTGGCGCGATGTCCAGACCCGCGGCCGTCCCGTTCGAGTGGTGATCGGTGCGGGCGTGCTAACGGTGGAGCGCGTTACGCCGATGCGCCAGTCAGGGGCGTCGGATCCGGCGATGCGGCCGGAGCTGTCCGGGGTATGAGGGGAACGACCATGAGCTACCAGCTCGGGATCGATTTGGGCACGACGTACACCGCTGCCGCGGTGTGCCGTTCCGACGACCGTCGCTGGGTCGAGCCCGAGGTCGTGACCCTCGGAACCCGCACTGCCACCGTCCCGTCCGTGCTGTTCGTGGCGCCCGACGGGTCCGTGCTGGTGGGCGACGCCGCCGAGCGGCGCGCCGTCACCGATCCCGACCGCGTGGTCCGCGAGTTCAAGCGCCGCATCGGTGACCCCACCCCCGTCGTGGCCGCCGGTCGGGCGTGGGCGCCCGAGGAGCTCGCTGCCCGCCTCGTCCGCTGGGTCGTCGACCGTGTCGCCGAGCGCGAGGGCGGCTCCGCTGCCGGCATCTCGGTCACCCACCCCGCCTCGTGGGGGCAGCACAAGAAGGAGCTGCTCGCCACCGCGCTGGGCGGGCAGGGACTCACCGTCACGTTCCTCGCCGAGCCTCAGGCCGCCGCCCTGCACTATGCCGCCAACGAGCGCATCGCCGCGGGCTCCACCATCGCGGTCTACGACCTGGGCGGCGGCACGTTCGACGCCGCCGTCGTGCGCAAGGCCGACGCCGCCGCGGCGGCGTCGGCGGGAGCGGCTGCCGGTGCCGCCGGTTTCGGGCTGCTGGGACGGCCCGAGGGCCTCGAGCGGCTCGGCGGTGTCGACTTCGACGAGGTGGTGTTCGAGCACGTCCGCGAGGGCATGCCCGCCGCGTTCGAGGACCTCGACGACACCGATCCCGCCGTGCTCTCGGCCGTCGCGCGGCTGCGCCGCGACTGCACCGAGGCCAAGGAGGCGCTCTCGGCCGACACCGACGTGTCGATCCCGGTGATGATGCCCGCGGCCCGCGGATCGGTGCGGCTGCACCGCAGCGAGTTCGAGTCGATGATCCGGCCGCAGGTCGAGGAGACCGTTGCGGCACTCCGCACGGCCGTCCGGTCGGCGGGGCTGGAGCCCGAGCAGCTCACCACCGTGCTGCTGGTCGGCGGCTCGTCGCGCATCCCGCTGGTGGCGCAGCTCGTCTCCGAGCAGCTGGGCCGCCCCGTCGCCGTCGACGCCGACCCGAAGAACGCCATCGCCAAGGGCGCCGCGCTCGCCATCTCCCCGAAGCCCACGGCGTCATGGCCCGAGGTCGCGATCGTGCCGGTGCCCGCCGCCGCCGGTGCAGTGGCTGCGGGGATGGGCGTGGCCGGCCTGGCCGCCTCCGCCGCCCCGCCCGTCCGGCCCCCGCGCCCGCCGCTGCCCGGGTCGCCGCAGCAGGGGGCCCCACAGCAAGGAGCCGCGCAGCGGGGGGCCGCCGCCTATGCCGCCTCCCCCCGGGGCCCGGTCGGCCCGTCGCACGAGCCGGCCACGGAGCTGATGTCCGGCGGTGACCAGCCCCCGCAGAGCTACCGGCCGCGGGTCGACCCCGCCCCGGTCCCGGACTGGGAGTACCAGTCCGTCCCCGAGCCCCGGCGCCGCAACGTCGGCCTGCTCGTCGGGATCGGCGGGCTGCTCGCGGTGCTGGCCGTCGTCATCGTCGTGGTGGTGCTGTCGAACTCGACGTCGTCGCGCCTCGGCACGGACATCGGCACCGCAGGCTCCGGCTCGTCCGACGTCACCTCCACCGAGGCCCCGGCCGCTCCCACCAGCGCGCCCGCGGCCGGCGGCACCACCGGCGGCGGGGCCGCCGCCGCCACCAAGCCGGAGAACTCGGGCAGCACCGGTGGTGGCACGAGGACCACCACCAAGCCCAACACGGGCACGGGAGGCGGTACGGCGACGACGCCGTCCAAGGCGCCCACGCCCAGCGCCCCGGCCGTCCCCCCGCCCTCCTCGGCGCCCGTGGTGACCCCGACGACGGCCGGCACGACTCCGGTCGGCAACACCGGCGGCAGCACGACCCCGGGCGGCAGCAGCGCCCCGCCGACCGGCTCGGCCGAGGGCACCGGTACCAACAAGCCCGGCGGCAGCACCACTGTCCCCGTGGCCGGTGGCACCGGCACCGGTACCGGAGGTACGTCCGCGGGCGGGAGCACGGCTGTCGCCGAACCCCCCGCCACCACGAGACCGGCTCCCGCTGCGGCCATCTGACCGCAGCCCACGAACCACCTCCGCTCCCTTCGGGGACGGAGGTGGCCGGGACCGGTGCGGCGGGGAGCCCCGTGCCGGTCCCGGTCCTTCCTCGCCCGTCGACCGGTTGCCGGCCCGCGCCGCCGTGCTCTTCGATATCGGCGCCGACATCGGCGCCGACCGCCCACCGGACCCGCGACGAGCTCCTCGACGGGCCGGCCGTTCGTCCTCGTCCCGACCGCGGACCGCCGGGAGAGCGGGCGGTGCGCGTGGCGATGGTCTCCTTCGGGTCCCGGATCCGCGCCTCGTGTCACGTCCGCCCGGTCACCCACGATGATGCGGTTGTGCGGCGCGCGGTGCGCCGCCTGCTGAGGAGGACCCGTGCTGGTGCGGTTGGGGGCAGCGGTGGTCGCCATGGAGGCGATCGCGCTGGTGGTGGCGTTGTGGGCGTTCGGATCGGCGGTGCTGCTGGCCGGCGCACCGTTGATCGTGGGCACGGTGATCCTGTTCGCCGTCGTCGGGCTGTCGGAAGGGCCGCGGCGGCTGCTGCGGGAGCACCGCGCCACCCGGTTCGACCCCGACGCCGTCCAGCCCGGGGGCCTGATGAGCGGGTTCTTCGAGGCCCCGGCCCCGCGCCCGTGACCACAGCCCCCGTCCTGCGCCGGGCCCGTCCCGACGAGGCGGGGGTGCTGGCCGCGCTCGCCGTCCGGTCGAAGGGGCACTGGCCGTACCCGGCGGCGTTCCTCGACCGCTTCGCGCGCACGCTCGGCCTCACGCCGGAGGTCGTCGCCGCCAACGAGGTGCACGTCCTCGAACGCGACGGCCGGGTGTGCGGCTTCTCCACACTGCTGCTGCGCGGCGAGCTGGCGGTGCTGGACGACCTGTGGCTCGATCCCGCCGAGATCGGCCGCGGGTCGGGCCGCCTGCTGTTCGAGGACGCTGCGGCGCGGGCGGCGGCGCTGGGGGCGCGCACGCTCGAGTGGGAGGCCGAGCCGCACGCGGTGGGCTTCTACGAGCGGATGGGCGGTGTCACCGCCGGGTGGGCCGACTCTCCGCTGGGCAGGCGGCTCCCGGTGATGCGGCTGGCGCTCACGACCGGTGCACCGCCTGCCACGACCGGCTGATCGCAGAGCCCCGTCCCGCGTCCCGACACGCGGACGGGCATGCTGAACGGGTGCTGATCGGACTACTCATCGCATTTGTGGCGATGCTTCTGAACAGCACCGGTGCGTTGCTGCAGGCCGACGGCGCCCGGCGCGCCACCCGCTCACGGCCGGTCGCGGTGCAGCCGCGCTACCTCGGGGGCCTGGTGGTCGACCTCGTGGCCTGGTTGTGTGCGGTGGTGGCGCTGCGGCACCTGCCGGTGTTCGCGGTGCAGGCCGTGATCGGCGGGTCCATCGCCGTCACCGCGGTGGTCGGTGCCCGGATCAACGACACGCACCTGAGCAGGCGCACCCAGGGCGCGGTCGTCGCGTGCCTGGTCGGCCTGGTGCTGGTGGCGGCGAGCGCAGGTAGCGGCGCCCCGCCCGTCATGTCGACGCTGGTCAACGTCGTGCTGCTGGTGTCGGCCCTCGTGCTGGGCGTGGTGGTGCTGATCCTGCGCCAGTACAAGCGGGCCTGGCCGCTCGCGCTCGTGGCGGGGCTCGGCTTCGGCGGCACCGCGCTCGCGGTGCGCGCCGCGCACGTCGAGATCGGCCCCGGGTTCTCGCCCGCACTGCTGCTGAGCCAGTGGTCGATCTACCTTGTGGTGGCGTTCTGGGCCATCGGCATGGTGGGCTACTCGGCGGCGCTCGGCCGCGGCGAGGTCGGGACGGTCACCGCCGTGTTCTCGGTGACCGAGGTGGTGTTGCCCGGCCTGGTGGGCATCCTGCTGCTGGGCGACCCCGTGCGCGAGGGCTGGGACTGGCCGTTCGCGATCGGACTGATCATCGCGGTGGCAGGCGTCGTGGTGCTGACGCGCACCCCGCAGGAGCCCCGGCGGAGGCGCGTCCGCTGAGGGCGTGGTCCACTCCCGCCGTGGCGATCCTCGAACGTGACGGCGCGAGCATCCACTACACGGTGCACGGCTCCGGCTTCCCCGTCCTGGCGCTCGCCCCCGGCGGGATGCGCTCGGCGGGCCCGTGGTGGGAGCGTTCCCCGTGGAACCCCCTGACGGAGCTGGCCGGCACACACCGCGTGATCGTCATGGACCAGCGCAACGCCGGCGCTTCCACCGCCCCCGTCACGGGCGGCGAGGACTGGAGCACCTACACGGCCGACCAGCTCGGCCTGCTCGACCACCTCGGCGTGGACGAGTTCGCGGTGGTGGGCATGTGCATCGGCGGCCCGTTCATCCTGGGGCTGCTGCGGGCCGCACCGGAGCGGGTGGCGCGGGCCGTCGTGGTCCAGTCCATCGGCCTCGACGGCAACCGCGATGCGTTCGAGGAGTCGTTCGACGCCTGGCGGGACACCATCGCGGCCGACCACCCCGAGGCCGGGCCGGAGCAGTGGGACGCCTACCGCGCCGGGATGTACGCGGGTGACGACCCGCTGTGGAGCGTGCCCACCTCCGTCCTGCCGACGATCACCGCACCGCTCCTCGTGCTGCAGGGTGACGACCGCTTCCACCCGCGCAGCGCGTCGCAGCTGATCGCCTCGTCGGTGCCCGGCGCCGTGCTCGTCGAGCACTGGCACGACGACGACCTGCCCGCGGCCCGCGAGGCGATCGCCGGGTTCCTGGCTCCGCTTCGTCCATGACACGCGCCCCGACAGCCGCCACGATGGGCCCATGACCTGGGACGACGTGGTGACCATCGCGGACGGGCTGCCGGAGGTGGAGCTGTCGAGCTCCTACGGCACGCCGGCGTTGAAGGTGCGGAGGAAGCTGTTCGCCCGGCTGCGTGAGGACGGGTCGGTCGTGCTGATGTGCCCGCTGGAGGAGAAGGAGGCGCTGCTGGCGTCCGGCGACCCCGCGTTGTTCACCACGCCGCA
>NZ_JAOPWR010000036.1 GCF_025965585.1 Pseudonocardia sp. | reverse complement strand
CGGCGCACGGCGTCGGCGATCGGGAGCTCCACCCCGGCCCGCGCGCCCAGCTCGCAGATCGACGAGCACGACTTGACGCCCTCGGCCACCTGCCCGTGGTTGGACGCCTCCGCCTGGGCCAGGCTCTCGCCGCGGCCCAGCCGCTCGCCGAAGGTCCGGTTGCGCGACAGCGGCGAGGAGCACGTGGCCACCAGGTCGCCGAGGCCGGCCAGGCCTGCGAACGTCATGGGGTCGGCGCCCAGCGCCACCCCGAGGCGGGCGGTCTCGGCGAGCCCCCGGGTGATGAGCGACGCGCGGGTGTTGTCGCCGAAGCCCAGGCCGGCCGCCATCCCACAGGCCAGCGCGATGACGTTCTTGCCCGCCCCGCCCAGCTCGCAGCCCACCACGTCGGTGTTGGTGTACGAGCGGAAGTAGCCGGTGGTGCAGGCCAGCTGCAGGGCCACGGCGCGGTCGTGGTCGGAGCACGCGATCACCGTGGCCGTGGGCTCCTCGGCGGCGATCTCGCGCGCGAGGTTCGGCCCGGACACCACGGCCACCTGGTCGGGCGTGACCCCGGCGACGTCGACGATCACCTCGCTCATCCGCTTGAGCGTGCCCAGCTCGACGCCCTTGGCCAGGCTGACCAGCGTGCGCCCGGGCGGCAGCAGGTCGCGCCAGTTCGCGAGGTTGGACCGCAGCGTCTGTGACGGCACCGCCAGCACCACCGCGTCGGCGCCGTCGAGGGCCGTGGCGGCGTTGGTGGTGGCGGTCAGCAGCCCCGGCAGCACGACGCCGGGCAGGTAGTCGGGGTTGACGTGCCCGTCGTTGACGGCGGCGGCCACCTCGGGCCGCCGGGCCCACAGCACGACGTCGCGCCCGGCGTCGGCCATGACCTTCGCGAACGCGGTGCCCCACGACCCGGCCCCGAGGACGGCGACCCGACGCACGGACGCCGTCACGACGCCGCCTCAGCGGGAGTGAGTGCGTCGACGGTCATGACGCCGCGCCCCGGCGGAAGAACTCCGCGGGAGCGGGCTCCCGGCGCACCTCGGCGAGCAGGTCGCGGACCCTGCCCATCAGCATGTCCGTCACCTCGCGCAGCAGCGCGGCGTCCACCGGACGGCCGCGGTAGGGGGTCATGTCCACCGGCGGCCCGCAGCGCACGGTGATCGGCTTGCGCGGCAGCGGCCGGAACTTCTTGTTGTAGCCGTCCAGGACCTCGCGGGTGCCCCAGTGCACGGCCGGCACCACGGGCACGTCCGACGACAGCGCGAGCCGCGCGACGCCCGTGCGGGCCTGCATCGGCCAGCCGTCCGGGTCACGGGTGATCGTGCCCTCCGGATAGATCACCACCACCTTGCCCCCGCCCAGCGCCGTGGTGCCCTCCCGCAGGCTCTGCTGGGCGTCGACCGTCTCACGGTAGACGGGGATCTGGCCGCTCCCCGCGAGCGCCCGTCCGAGGACAGGGGCGCTCCACAGGCTGTGCTTGGCCAGGAACCGCGGCACCCGCCGGGCGCGGTGCACCAGCAGCCCGGTGAAGACGGGGTCGAGGTGAGAGATGTGGTTGGCGACGATCAGCGCACCACCCCCCGCGGGGATGTGCTGCTTGCCCTCGAACCGCGAACGGCCGAACAGCCAGCCCATCGGGTAGAAGAAGACCGCGCAGAACGCGATCCAGAACCCACCCTTCTCACGCCTCACCGACACCCTCCGCTCTCCGAGATCACGGCGAGTCTCCCTGTCCGGGGGCCCCGGGTCCAGGTCGGCCGCCGTCAGGACGGAGGACGTGCTCGGGATCGCCCGGATCAGGCGACGGGACGCGCCCCGTTCCGTGCTGTCCGGCACCCGGACGGCGGATCATCCCCCGGGCGGCCCAACGGCTGCGGCCGTACAGCAGCGGGCCGCGCAGCAGGCCGACGAGCTCGTCGCGGGCGAGCTCGGCCGGGTAGCCGCGGTCGGGCTCGTCGCCGTCGACGACGTCGTCGACGAGGGGCTCCTCGGGACGGACGATGTCGTCCTGGTCCGGCCGGATGCCGCGCAGCCGCATCACGGTGGACGCACCGATCCGCGTGAGCGCGCGTGGGAGCTGCGAGCCGAGACCCAGCGCGTGGGCGGGGTCGCGCGCGATGAGCCCGGTCAGCATCGCGGTGAAGCCCGACCCGTACGCCTTCATCTGGCTGCGCAGCGCCCCGTACTCGCGCCGGTGCTGGTGGTAGACGAGCGCGGCGGGCTCGAAGCCGAGCCGCCCGCCCCTCCAGAGCAGCCCGATGATCGCCGCGAGGTCCTCGCCGCCGAGGGCGGGCGTGCCGGTGCCGAGCGCGGTGTCGAAGGGCGCGTCCCCCGGCAGCGCGCGGCGCCGGAACGCCATGTTGCAGCCGGCGCCGCATGCCCCGGCTCCGTAGACGGCGAAGCGGCGCACCTCGTGACCGGCGTCGTCACGGCCGACGACCGTGGCCCGGCCCCAGGCCGACGCCTCCGGCCGGGCCAGCCCGTAGCTCAGCGGCTCGAACGCGCGCTCGGCGGCGAACCCGCCGTAGTAGCGCTCGAACCACATCTGCGCGGGCGTCTCCAGCTCCGAGGGCAGCACCAGCCCGGTGACCGCCGACTCCTCGGGGTGCAGCGCGAACCGGCTGGCGATCGCGCGCAGCCACACCGGGTCGACCTGGGCGTCGTCGTCGGTGAACACGACGATCTCACCCTGCGCCGCCGCGACGCCCGCGTTGCGGGCGGCGGCGATGCCGGGGAAGGACTGGCGGACGATCCGCGCCCCGCGGAAGCGCCCGACCAGCTCGGGCAGCGGGTCCGGCGACGGCACGGTTGGTCGGTTGTCCACCACCACGACCTCGACCCGCGACACGTCGGACTTGTCGATCGAGGCGAGGCAGACAGCCAGCTCGTCGAGCCGCTTCGCCACCGTCGGGATGACCACCGACAGGCTGGGCAGCAGCTCCTCGGCCACGGCCGGGATGCCGCCGATCACGTCGTCGGCGGTGCGGAAGCGCTCGAAGGCCGCGGCGAACTGCTCGCGGGATGCGGCACCGTCCTTGCCGAGGTCGACCTCGATCAGCGAGCGTGGGCGATCCGCCCTGCGGATCACCACCCAGGCGTGGCCGTAGCGCTCTTCGAGCTCGGACAGCCGCGGAGCGGGCTGCTCCACGTCGGCCACGAGCACACGGGTGGCGGCGAAGGTCGGGGGCGACGGCCTCACGGCCGTATCGGCGCTCTCCATAGGAAGTTCCCTTGCTGTACGCCGTGAGGACCATCGGGAAGCACGATCCCCACGGCGGGCATCCACGTCCACGGCGGGAGGCCGGGGACGCGCGGACCTGTCTGGCTTCGCACCGATCGGCGTCGTCCGGTGCGGTACTCGTGCGGTACTACCGTCGCGATGCGGGGAGCGGCGACGGCGGCGCAGGCACGGGTCCCCGGGGACCGAGCTGCACCCTGTGCGGACTATAGACGCCGGAACCCGCTTGCGCGGTCAACCAGATGGATGTGCCCGTTCGGCCCCCGCGGCGGGGGACCCGGGACGCCGCGGGCGGCCGATCATGTGCGCGGTCCGGGCCGATCGGCGCAGGTGCGACGATGGTGCTGTGAGGACGATGGTGTTGTGAGCGAGCATCCGGCCGTGGACCTCGTGGTGCCGGTCAAGCCGCTCGGGATGGCCAAATCCAGGTTGCGCGGCGCGGCGGACCGCGGAGTCGGCGCCCCCGAGGCCCACGCCCGGCTGGCACTGGCGCTGGCGCACGACACGGTCGCCGCGGTGCTGGCCGTCGGCCGGGTGCGCAGGCTGCTCGTCGTCAGCTCGGACGCGACGGTCGCCGCCGAGCTGGCCGCTGCCGGCGTCGAGGTGGTGCCGGACGGCCCGGTCGGCGGTCTCAACGCCGCCTACGCCCACGGCGCCGCCCTGCTCCGCGGGTGTGACCCGGGATGCGCGGTCGGGGCCCTGCAAGCCGATCTGCCCGCCCTGCGCCCCGAGGAGCTGGACGCGGCGATCGGGTCCGCACTGGCCGCACCGGGCGGCCGCGCCTTCTGCGCCGACGCCGAGGGCACCGGCACCACGTTCCTGCTCGCCGCCCCGTGGCGCGTGCTCGACCCCCGGTTCGGCGCGGGCTCGGCCGAGCGACACCGGGCGTCGGGCGCGGCCGAGCTCATCGGCGGGTGGCCCGGTCTGCGCCGCGACGTCGACACGCCCGGTGATCTCGATCACGCCGCCGCCATCGGGCTCGGCGCGCACACGCGAGCTGTCCTCGTCACGAGCCCGGGGGCGTGATCATCGGGAGACAGTTCACTCGGATGACGCCGGGCATGGGCGGCGGCGACCGCTAGGGTACGGAACAATCGCGGCGTGGGTGACGATGTGAACAGCAAGCCGGACACCGGGTCCGGGCCTCCGGAGCCGACGTCCGGCCGGGGCCAGACCCGACGGCGGGCGCCCCGTCCGTCCTCCCGCAGGTCCCACGCCGCCACCCGATCGGGGTCCGCGGCCACGGCCACGCAGGTACCCGAGCCGCGCACCGGCAACGGCCGCGCGAACCAGCCCGGTCCGGCCCCAGCAGCCACCGACGCGCGCACGTCCGGGTCCACGGCGGCCGCCGTGCCGGTCAGCCCGCCTGCACGCACGCCGGCACCCGCGTCGGAGCTGCCCGACGACCGCTACCTCAACCGCGAGCTGTCGTGGCTGGACTTCAACGCCCGCGTGCTCGCCCTGGCGGAGGACCAGAGCCAGCCGCTGCTGGAGCGCGCCAAGTTCCTGGCGATCTTCGCCTCGAACCTCGACGAGTTCTACATGGTTCGCGTCGCCGGGCTGAAGCGCCGCAACGAGACCGGGCTCGCCGTGCGCAGCGCCGACGGTCTGTCGCCCCGCGAGCAGCTCGCCCGCATCGCCGCGCGCAGCCAGGCCGTCGCCGTGGCGCAGGCGCACGTGTTCCTCGACCAGGTCCGGCCCGAGCTGGAGCGCCAGGGCATCCGCATCCTGCGCTGGGACGAGCTCTCCGACGCCCAGCGGCTGCGCCTGTCGGACTACTTCTCCGCGCAGGTCTTCCCGGTGCTCACCCCCCTGGCCGTCGATCCCGCGCACCCCTTCCCCTACATCTCCGGGCTGTCGCTGAACCTGGCCGTCACCGTGCGGGATCCGGAGGGGCGCACCGAGCGCTTCGCGCGCGTCAAGGTGCCCAACAACGTGCCGCGGCTGGTGCGCGTCGACACCCCGGGCGAGGACATCACGTTCCTGCCCATCGAGGACCTCATCTCGGCCCACCTCGGCGATCTCTTCAACGGCATGGACGTCACCGAGGTGCACGCCTTCCGCGTCACCCGCAACGCCGACGTCGAGGTGGAGGAGGACCGCGACGAGGACCTCCTGCAGTCCCTCGAGCGTGAGCTCGCCCGCCGCCGCTTCGGCCCGCCGGTGCGCCTCGAGGTCACCGACACCATGAGCGAGCACGTGCTGGAGCTGCTGCTGCGCGAGCTCGACGTCGACCCCGCCGACGTCGTCACGGTGCCCGGGCTGCTCGACCTCACCGCACTGTGGGCCGTGCATGCCGTCGACCGTCCCGATCTCAGGGACGAGCCGTTCGTGCCCGCCACGCACCCGGCGTTCGCCGACCGGGAGACGCCGCGCAGCATCTTCGCCACGCTGCGCGAGGGCGACGTGCTGGTGCACCACCCCTACGACTCGTTCTCCACGAGCGTGCAACGGTTCATCGAGCAGGCCGCCGAGGACGACAACGTGCTGGCCATCAAGCAGACGCTCTATCGCACCTCCGGCGACTCCCCCATCGTCGACGCGCTGATCGACGCCGCCGCAGCGGGCAAGCAGGTCGTCGCGCTGGTGGAGATCAAGGCCCGCTTCGACGAGCAGGCCAACATCCGCTGGGCACGTGAGCTGGAGAAGGCGGGCGTGCACGTCGTCTACGGGCTCGTCGGCCTGAAGACGCACTGCAAGACCTCGCTCGTGGTGCGCCAGGAGGGCTCCACGATCCGGCGCTACTGCCACATCGGCACCGGCAACTACAACCCGAAGACCGCGCGGCTCTACGAGGACATGGGCGTGCTGACAGCCGATCCCACCATCGGCGCCGACCTCACCGACCTGTTCAACTCGCTCACCGGCTACTCCCGTCAGACCTCCTACCGCAGCCTGCTCGTCGCCCCGTACGGCGTGCGGCGCGGCATCGTCCGGCGCATCGAGGACGAGATCGAGGCCCACCGTCAGGGCGACGAGAACGCGCGCATCCGCCTGAAGATGAACT
Source organism: Pseudonocardia sp. (assembly GCF_025965585.1). Lineage (GTDB taxonomy): Bacteria > Actinomycetota > Actinomycetes > Mycobacteriales > Pseudonocardiaceae > Pseudonocardia. The sequence goes on along the minus strand of NZ_JAOPWR010000036.1, from coordinate 1,809 downwards.
CGCTCGTCGACGAGCAGGTGATCGACGCGCTCTACCGGGCGTCGCAGGCCGGGGTGCCCGTCGACATCGTGGTGCGGGGCATCTGCGCGCTCCGGCCGGGGCGCGAGGGCCTGTCGGAGAACATCCGCGTGCGCTCGATCCTCGGCCGCTTCCTGGAGCACTCCCGGGTGTTCCACTTCGGGGCGGCCGACGAGTACTGGATCGGCAGCGCCGACATGATGCACCGCAATCTCGACCGCCGTGTCGAGGTGCTGCTGCGCGTGGCCGACAAGTCCCTGGCCGCGAAGCTCGGCGAGGTGTTCGACTCCTGCCTCGCCCCCGCCACCCGCTGCTGGACGCTGCACGCCGACGGCTCGTGGGAGCCGTCGCCCGATGCGGATTCCGGCATCACCCCGGTACGCGACCACCAGGCCGAGATGATGCTGCGGCACGCCGCCGTCACGGTCGCCGACGCGGAGTGAGCACGAACTCGGCCCGCGTCGACGTGCAGGCGGCGGGAGCGGTGCTGTGGCGCCCCGGGGCGGGGGGCGTGGAGCTGGCGCTCGTGCACCGGCCCCGCTACGACGACTGGTCCTTCCCCAAGGGCAAGCTCGACCCGGGCGAGACGATGCCGTTCGCGGCCGTGCGCGAGGTGGCGGAGGAGACCGGTGTCGCCGCCCGGCTCGGCCCGCTGCTCGGCGACGTCCGCTACGAGGTGCCGGAGGGCCACAAGCTCGTCCGGTACTGGTCGGCGCAGGCCACCGGCGGCGAGTTCACCCCGAACCAGGAGATCGACGAGCTGCGCTGGGTGTCGCCCGACGGGGCCCGGGACCTGCTCTCCTACCGCCACGACCTCGACGTGCTGGCGCGCTTCCGGCGCGTGGGCCTACCGACGTCCTTGGTGCTGCTGGTGCGCCACGCGAAGGCCGGCAGCCGCAGCCAGTGGGACGCCGACGACGACCTGCGCCCGCTCTCGGGCACCGGCCGCGAGCAGGCCCGCCAGCTGGCCGCGCTGCTGGCCCTGTTCGGGCCCGACCGCATCGTCAGCGCCCCGCTCGTGCGGTGCCGTCAGACCGTCGCGCCGCTGGCGGAGAAGCTGGGCATGGACGTGCTCGACGTGCCGCAGCTGAGCGAGGCCGGCTACTGGTCCGACCCCGACGCCGGCATGGCCCGGCTGCGCGAGATCGCGGCCGAGCCAGGGGTCACGGTGGTGTGCAGCCAGGGCGGGGTGATCCCCGACGTGATCGCGCGGCTGGTGGAGTCGTCACGGCACCGGATCGGCGTCGACCTCGCCGACATCCCCAGCCGCAAGGCCAGCACGTGGGCGCTCGGGTTCGACGGCGCCGACCTGCGCACCGCCGACTACTACCCCCGCCCCACCGGCTGAGGGCCGTCCGGCCCACGACCGCGACGAGCCGCACACAGGCACCCTGAGCAGGGCATCGATGTGCGGCCCGCGGCGATGAGGTGCGGGTCCGGCTACTTCTTCGCCTTGGCCTTCTTCGGCTTCTCGTCCTTGGTCTTCGCCGCAGCCTTCGGGGCCGCCGTCTTCGCCGCCGTCTTCGCGGGGGCGGGCTTGGCCGCAGCAGGCTTGGCCGCAGCAGGCTTGGCCGCAGCAGGCTTGGCCGCAGTCTTCGTAGGCGCAGCCTTCGTGGGCGCCGACTTCGTGGGCGCCGACTTCGTGGGCGCAGCCTTCGAAGCCGCAGCCTTCGAAGCCGCTTTCGCGGGAGGGGCCTCGGCGGCGGGGGCGGCGAAGGACGCGCCGGCCTTGGCCGCGCGGCGCGCCGGCTTCGCGGGAGCCGCCGGGGCCTCGGCGGCCGGAGCGGCGGC
>NZ_JAOPWR010000015.1 GCF_025965585.1 Pseudonocardia sp. | reverse complement strand
TCGCCCCAGGTGGCACACTGGGATGTCGTGCCGCCACCCTTCGGGATCTATGTCCACGTGCCGTTCTGCGCGGCCCGCTGCGGCTACTGCGACTTCAACACCTACACCGCCTCCGAGCTGCAGGGATCCGGCGCGTCACCCGACGGCTGGCTCACCGCCGTCCGTCAGGAGCTGGCGCTCGCCGCCGCCACCGTCGGCCCCCGAGCGGTCGACACCGTCTTCGTCGGGGGCGGCACGCCGTCGTTGCTCGGGGCGGAGCGGCTCGGAGAGGTTCTGGGCGCCGTCCGGGAGACGTTCGGGCTGGCGCCGGGCGCGGAGGTCACCACCGAGTCCAACCCCGAGTCGACGTCCCCGGAGTTCTTCGCGGGTCTCGTCGACGCCGGGTTCACGCGGGTGTCGCTGGGCATGCAGTCGGCCGCGCAGCACGTCCTGGCCGTCCTCGACCGCCGCCACACCCCCGGCCGCGCCGCCGCTGCGGCGAAGGAGGCCCGGGCCGCCGGCCTCGCGCACGTCAACCTCGACCTGATCTACTCCACCCCGGGCGAGACCGACGACGACCTGCGGTCCTCGCTCGACGCCGTGCTCGACGCGGGAGTCGATCACGTGTCGGCCTACGCGCTCATCGTCGAGGACGGCACGGCGCTGGCCCGCAAGGTCGCGCGCGGCGAGCTGCCCGCCCCCGACGACGACGTGGCCGCCGCTCGCTACGAGATGATCGACGACCGGCTCTCCGCCGCCGGCCTGGGCTGGTACGAGGTGTCCAACTGGGCGGCCTCCTCAGAGGCGGCCTGCCGGCACAACCTCGGCTACTGGCTCGATGGCGACTGGTGGGGCCTGGGCCCCGGCGCCCACTCCCACCTCGCCGGCTCCCGCTGGTGGAACGTCAAGCACCCCGCCCGGTACGCGGCACGGCTGGCCGAGGGGGCGTCGCCGGAGGCCGGCCGCGAGCAGCTCACCCTCGACGAACAGCACACCGAGCGCGTGATGCTCCGCCTGCGCCTGGCGAGCGGCCTGCCCCTCGACCTGCTCGACGCGGCGGGGCGTGCCGCGGCAGAGCAGGCACAGGCGGACGGCCTGCTTGAGCCGGCGGACGGCCGAGCGGTGCTGACCCGCCGAGGGCGCCTGCTGGCCGACGGCGTGGTCCACGCCCTCCTCGCCGGAGCCCCCGTATGACGCACCTCGCAGCCCGTCGCGCCTCCTCGCAGCATGCCGGCGTGCTGCGAGGACGCCACGCGTGCCGCGACACGGGGGTGGCGTGAGTCCTCGGCGCCGGTTGCTGCTCGCCCTCGTCGGCGTCCTCGTGCTGGTGGGCGTCGTGCTGGTGGGCGTGCAGGTCGTGGCGAGCCGAGGGCCGTCGGTCGACCCGTCGTCACGGCCCGAGCAGGACGCGCTCGGGCCCGTGCTGCTCGTGCCGGGGTACGGCGGGTCGCAGGCGAGCCTGGAGCCGCTGGCCGGCCGCATCCGAGCCTCCGGACGCACCGTGAAGGTGCTCGCGCTGGAGGGCGACGGCACAGGTGACCTCTCCGCGCAGGTCGATGTGCTGGACGCCGCCGCCGACACCGCGCTGAAGGGCGGCGCCCCCTCGGTGGACGTCGTCGGCTACTCCGCGGGCGGGGTCGTCGCCGGGCTCTGGGTCGCCCGTGACGACGGCGCCGCCAAGGCCCGCCGCGTGATCACCCTCGGTGCCCCGCTCGACGGCACCACGCTCGCGGCCGCCGGGGCGGCGACCCTGCCCAGCGCGTGCCCCGTCGCGTGCCGGCAGCTCGCGCCGGGCAGCGCCCAGCTCGCGGAGCTCGCCCGCGCCCGTGTCGGCACGCTGCTGCCGTGGCTGTCGATCTGGACCACCGGCGACGAGACCGTCACCCCGCCCGACTCCGCCCGCCTCGACGGCGCGGTCAACATCCCGTTGCAGAGCCTGTGCCCCGGCGCGCAGGTCGATCACGGCAGCCTGCCGCGCGACCCGGCGGTGGCCGGCCTGGTGCTGGAGGGGCTGTCGACGGCGCGGCTGGACCCGGGCGGCGACTGCACCACCCTCCGCGCCGAGGGGGCGCCTAGCTCGTGACGTCCTTCGTCGCGAAGTTCGCCCACGCCGCCCCGAACGCCACCACGACGTAGCCGAGCTGCACGCCCACGCCCTGGCGTACGGCCGTCCACAGGATGGGGTCGCGGAACAGGTCGATCCAGGCGAGCCAGTGCGTCGTCGGCAGGTAGAAACGGATCGCCGACGCCGCGTCGAGGGGCAGCAGGATCGCGCTGAGCACCACGAACGCGAGCACGCCCAGAGCCGCGGCGAGCGGCGAGTCGGTGAGCGTCGAGAAGAACAGGCCCACCGCGCCGATCGCGAGCATGCACAGTGCCAGGTAGCCGACGGTGGCGGCGGTGCGCCCGGCCAGCTGCAGCGGCGTGAGGGTCACGCCCGACAGGGACGTGACGCCGCCCGTGCCGCCGGCGCCGGCGGCCGGGCCGAAGCCGAACGCGATGATGCCCACGACGTAGCTGGTGAGGGTCACGAACAGCACCGCGAGCAGCACGAACGCCGCCACCGAGATCAGCTTGGCTGTCAGCAGCCGCAGTCGCCCGACCGGCCGTACGAGGAGGTACCGCAGCGTCCCGGTGCTCGCCTCGCCGGCCACCGCGTCGCCCGAGACGATCGCGACGGTGATCGGCAGGAACACCGGCAGCACCAGTGCCAGCGCCGCCGCGGGGAACAGCTGCCCGTCGCTGACGACCGCCGAGAGGAACGCCCCGCCCTGCCCCGGCGCCGGGGCGAGGTCCGTGACGGCCAGCAGCACCGCCACCAGCGCGGGGATGGCGCACAGCAGCAGCCAGCACAGCCACACCCGCCGGCGCCGCAGCATGAGCCGCAGCTCGACTCCGATCACCGCGGCACCCCGGTCCTCGGGGCGGCGGTGCGGGAGGCGTCGATCCGGTCCGAGCTCGATCCGGTCAGCTCCAACACCACCTGTTCCAGGCTCCGCCGCTCCGCGGCCAGTTCGGTGACCCGGACCCCCGCCGCGACGAGCCGCGCGTTGAGGGCGCCGGCGTCGTCGGCGCGCACCAGCAGGGCGTCACCGTCGCGGTGGACGACCTGCCCGTCGAGCAGCCCGACCACCGAGGCCGGGTCGGGGGTGCGCACCCGCACGTTGCCGGTGGGGGAGCGCAGGACGTCGAGGTCCTCGGCGAGCACCAGCCGCCCGGCGTCCATCACGCCGACCCGGGTGCACAGTGCCTCGACCTCGCTGAGCAGGTGGCTCGACAGCACCACCGTCACGCCCGAGGCGTTCAGCGCCAGCAGCAGTCCGCGCATCTCGCCGATGCCGCGCGGGTCGAGGCCGTTGGATGGTTCGTCGAGCAGCAGCAGCTCGGGGCTGCGCAGCAGGGCCGCGGCGATGCCGAGGCGCTGGCGCATGCCGAGCGAGTAGGCCTTGACGGGGCGGCGGTCGACGCCGGCGAGCCCGACGCGGGCCAGCACGTCCTCGACGCGGGCCTTCCGGTCGCGCATCCGGCCGCCCTTTCCCGCGGCGTCGAGCAGCCGCAGGTTGGCGCGCCCGGACAGGTGCGGCCACGCCGCCGGGTTCTCCACCAGCGCGCCGACGCGGGGGAGCACGGCCGCGGAGTGACGGGGCATCGCCTGGCCGAGGAGCTCGACGGATCCGGAGGTGGGGTGCACCAGCCCGAGCAGCATTCGCACGAGCGTGGTCTTCCCCGAGCCGTTGGGGCCGAGCAGACCGAAGCGGACGCCCGCCGTGACGTGGAGGTCGACGCCGTCGACGGCGGTGACGCGGCCGAAGCGCTTGGTCAGTGCGGTGGTGGCGATCACGTCGTTCATCGAGGCCGTCCTCGGGTGGGGAGTTCGAGCAGGGCCTGCTTCAGGATCGCGGGGGCGACGGTGCCGATCAGCAGCGATCCGCCCCGGCCACGAGCCCGCACCGCCAGCGACAGCAGCGGTGTGGCGAGCTGCACCGCCCGCCCGAACGGCACGTCGATCGAGGTGCCGCCCGCCGCGGCGGCACCGGCGGCGGCGCGGTTCGCGACGTCGCGGCCCACCGGGATGAGCACGAAACCGGCCAGCCCGGTGCCGTAGACGCCCACCCCGGGCAGCTCGGCGTCCGGCGTGCTCGGCAGCGCGACGCGGTCGCGGCCGGCGAGCCGGGCGGGCGGCGGTGGGGCGTTCAACACGCGCAGCGCCCCGCTGACGTCGGCCGCGCTCGCGGTCACGATGCCGGCACCGGCCGGGCGGGGCGGACGCAGGTCGGCGGGATCGGGCGGGCCGTCGGTGACGTCGAGCAGCTCGCTGACCAGCAACGGCGGCCCGGTACGGGCGGCGACCTCGACGCGCAGCGGCAGTGCCGTGGCGGGGTCGGCCCAGATGTCCACGCGTCCGACGGTGGTGTCGGGATCGGACGGCACCAGGCGGATCCCCGCGGCGGACCGTCCGGCCACCCGGCGCGACGGCAGCGCCGTCACCGGGTCGGTGCGGGCCAGCCCGAGCATCCGGCGGGCGAGGTCGGGGGGCAGCAGGTCCCCGGCGCGGGGGAGCCGCAACGGGGCCTGGCCGACGACGCGGGTGAGCTGGTCGCTGCCGAAGTCCCAGAAGAACTCGGCGGCACCGAGCTGGTAGGTGTCGCGCTCGCTGTCGCCGAACGCGCCGGTCAACTCGTCGGCGCGCCAGCGGTCGCCCGCCGCGACGTACGCGCGGATGCGGGTGGTGCTGGTCAGCAGCGCGGTGACCGACTCCAGCTGCGGGATCTCCGGCAGACCCAGCCGTCCGGTGCTCTCGGCGTAGCCGACGTACGGCGGGGCGGTGCCCCGGATGCGGCGGCGCAGCTCCTCGGGATCGACCTCGACGGCGGCCGCGGGAAGCTCCACCGCGCCGGCGGCCACGAGCGCGGCGGCACCGGCGCCGACCAGCAGCCAGCGCCGGCTGAAGCGTTGCGCGGCCATTTGTCCCCATGGTGCTCGCGGCGCCGTGTGGGCGCCGTCAGTTCGCGGTGTGGTTGCTCGCGACGTGACGGCGCCACGCCCGTCCGCGCGGGGAGAGCCGGTAGCCCACCTCGAGGCTCTCGGTCAGCCCCAGCTCCTTGAGCTTGCGTACGTCCCGCTTCAACGGCGGCGTCTCCAACCCTAGCCCGGCGGCCAGGTCCGGCGCCCGGACGCCGGGGTTCTCGGCGATGAGGCCGAGCACCGTCGCCGTCCACGGGCCCCGCCGGGACGCGCGGTCGAGACGGTCCAGCCGGGAGGCGATCTCCGCGCGGTCGGTGGCCGAGAGGCGGGCCCTCGCGCGCAGCGCCACGCGCGGGTCGGGCCCGGCGGGCCGCACGGCGACCCGGTAGATCTGCCCGGTCCCGACCTGGGCGGCCCGCAGCGCGTCGAGGGCGGCGAAGCCGGCGGCGCGGGCGTCGTCGGCGGTGAGGTCGGCCTCGGCCACCGGCTCGACGGCCGTGAACTCCAGCACCCCGACCGGCGTGCGCTGCGTGCCGCCGACCCGCACCCGGGCCCGGTCCCAGCGCCGGAACAGGACCGTCACCGTGCCGGCGGCGATCGCGTCGAGTGTCACCCTGCGGATCTGCACATACCAGATCGTCTCGTGGGCCGGAGCTGCGCGGAACACCTAGAATGGAGGAACTGCCCACCGCCGCCGGAAGGAGCCGGGTGAACGCCGACGAACGCCGCTTCGCGGTCCTGCGGGCCATCGTCGCCGACTACGTCTCCACGCAGGAGCCCGTCGGGTCCAAGATGATCGTCGATCGGCACAACCTCGGTGTCTCCAGTGCCACCGTCCGCAACGACATGGCCGTGCTGGAGGAGGACGGGCTCATCGCCCAGCCCCACACCAGCGCCGGCCGCGTGCCCACCGACAAGGGCTACCGCCTGTTCGTCGACCGGCTGGCTCAGGTCAAGCCGCTGTCGGCGGCCGAGAAGCGGGCCGTGCAGGCCTTCCTCGACGGCGCCGTCGACCTCGACGACGTGCTGCGCCGCAGTGTCCGGCTGCTCGCCCAGCTCACCCGCCAGGTCGCGGTCGTCCAGTACCCCACGCTCACGCGCTCCACCGTGCGCCACTGCGAGGTCGTCGCGCTGACCCCGGCCCGGCTGATGCTGGTGCTCATCACCGACAGCGGCCGCGTCGACCAGCGGGTCGTCGACCTCGGCCAGGTGCTCTCCGACGACGACGTGGGCACCATCCGCACCGTCATCAACGGGGCGCTGTCCGGGCGTCCGTTGGCCGCGGCGTCGGTGGCGGTCGCCGACCTGCCCGACCTCGCGCCGAACGAGCTGCGCGAGGTCATCACCACGCTGTCCACGGTGCTCATCGAGACGCTCGTGGAGCACCCCGAGGAGCGGCTGGTGCTGGGCGGCACCGCCAACCTCACGCGCAACGTCGCCGACTTCCCGGGCACGCTGCGGCAGGTGCTCGAGACGCTCGAGGAGCAGGTGGTGGTGCTCAAGCTGCTCGCCTCGGCGCAGGATCCCGGCACCGTCACCGTGCGCATCGGCGGCGAGAACGAGGCCGAGGAGATGCGCGACACGTCCGTGCTGTCGATCGGCTACGGCGCGGGCACCGTATTGGGAGGGATGGGCGTAGTCGGACCCACGCGGATGGACTACCCGGGCTCGATCGCGGCGGTGCATGCGGTCGCCCGGTACGTGGGTGAGATCCTGGCAGGACGCTAGGACGCCTGCCAGGCACATCGATCGTCGAGTTCGAACGAGAAGGATCATGGGGAACGCGCGAGTGGCACGGGACTACTACGGGATCCTCGGGGTCGCGAACGACGCAGGCGCCGACGAGATCAAACGGGCCTACCGGAGGCTCGCCCGAGAGCTGCACCCCGACGTCAACCCGGAACCGGGGGCACAGGAGCGCTTCGCCGAGGTCAGTGCGGCCTACGAGGTGCTGTCCGACCCGGAGAAGCGGCGCGTCGTCGACCTCGGCGGCGATCCCCTGGGCAACGGCGGGGGCGGCGGCGGAGCGGGCGGCGGCGATCCGTTCAGCGCGTTCGGCTTCGGCGACATCATGGACGCGTTTTTCGGCGGCCAGGGCGGTGGCGGCGGTCGTGGGCGGGGCCCGCGCAGCCGCGTGCAGCCCGGCGGCGACGCGCTGATCCGCATGTCGCTCACACTGGAGGAGTGCGCCACCGGCATCACCCGCGACCTCGCGGTCGACACGGCCGTCCTGTGCACCGAGTGCACCGGCTCCGGTTGCGCCCCGGGCAGCTCGCCGTCGATGTGCGACATCTGCAACGGCCGCGGCGAGGTGCAGAGCGTGCAGCGCTCGTTCCTCGGCCAGGTCGTGACGTCCCGGGTGTGCCCGAACTGCCGCGGGTTCGGCGAGGTCATCCCCGACCCGTGCCGCCAGTGCGGCGGTGACGGGCGCGTCCGCTCGCGGCGCAACGTCGGGGTGCGCATCCCGGCCGGCGTCGCCGACGGCATGCGGGTCCGGCTGGCCGGGCAGGGCGAGGTCGGCTCCGGCGGCGGCCCCGCCGGTGACCTGTACGTCGAGGTCGAGGAGGAGCCGCACGAGCTCTTCACCCGCGACGGCGCCGACCTGCACTGCACCGTGCAGCTGCCGATGACGGCCGCGGCGCTGGGCACCACGCTGCCCTTGCCGACGCTCGACGGCACCGACGAGCTGCACGTCGACCCCGGCACGCAGGCCGGCACGGTCAAGACGCTGCGCGGCAGGGGCATGCCCCGGCTGCGTTCCACCGGCCGCGTGGACGGCCACGGCGACCTGATGGTGCACGTCGACGTCGTGGTTCCCACGAACATGACCAAGGAGCAGACCGACCTGCTGCGCCAGCTGGCGGCGCTGCGCGGGGAGGAGCAGCCCGATCTCGTCGGCGGCAACCGCAACGGACACGGCATCTTCTCCCGCCTGCGCGACAGCTTCGGCCGCTGAGCACCGCACCGCTGTTCCTGGTCGACGCCCTCCCGGCCGGGGGCGTTCTCGTGCTCGACGGGCCCGAGGGGCGGCACGCCGCCACCGTCAAGCGCATGCGGGTCGGCGAGGTCGTCCAGGTCACGGACGGACGTGGCGCCCTCGCGCAGGCCGTCGTCGAGTCGACCGGGCGGGACACCGTCTCGCTCGCGCTCACCTCGCGGTCGACGCTCGCCCCGCCCGCGCCGCGCGTGCTGCTCGCGCAGGCGCTGGTCAAGGGCGACCGCAGCGAGCTGGCCGTCGAGATGGCCACGGAGGCCGGGGTCGACGGGATCCTGCCCTGGCGGGCGGCCCGGTGCGTCGCCCGCTGGGAGGACGGGCCGCGCGGCGACAAGGCCCTCGCCCGCTGGCGGAGCACCGTGCGCGAGGCCGCGAAGCAGGCGCGCCGGCCGTGGCTGCCGGTCGTCGAGGAACCCGTGACCACCGCGATGCTGGCCCGCCGCGTCGCCGACGCCGCGGGCGCGCTCGTGCTGCACGAGGGCGCCACCGACCGCCTCGCCGAGGTCGACCTGCCCACCGCGGGCGACCTGCTCCTCGTCGTCGGGCCCGAGGGGGGCGTCACCGACGACGAGATCGCGGCACTCACGGCTGCCGGGGGGCGGTCGGTCCGGCTGGGCGGCGAGGTGCTCCGGGCGTCCACGGCCGCCGCCGTAGCTCTCGGTGCGCTCGGGGTGCTCACCCGACGGTGGAGCTGACGATCGAGCGGACGGCTGTGGACGGCCCGCGCAACGCGCCGACCAGCTCCGATCGTCGGCGTGCCGCATATCAACCGGGTGACGACGCGGCGTCGCGGGCCCGCGGGGGGTTTATCGTCTGCCGTGTTCCGGTTCCACGTCCTGCGTGGCCCGGAGTGGAGCCGCGGGCGTTCGCGTTCGCGGGGCCGTCGGAGAGTCCCCCTCGTCCGGCGGGGCCACGTCGCGGTGTGTGTCCCCCCACGTGCACCGCGACGTGGCAACCCCGGTCCCGTCTCGGCCGCCACGACCTGGGCGGTGACGGGCTGCGAACGTCCCGGCATGATCGTCCCCATGACTCGCCGTGGTGCTCTCCGACGGATGGCCGTCGTCGGTGCCGCCGCGCTCGCCCTCCCCGCCGCGCTGGCGGCCTGCGCCGTGGCCGCGCCCGCGCCCGCCCCGGGTGTCACGGGCCCGCGGAGGATCCCCTACGGCGGCCACCCGAGCCAGTTCGGCGAGCTGACGCTGCCGGCGGGCACCCCTCGCGGCGTCGCCGTGATCGTGCACGGCGGGTTCTGGCGGCAGCGGTACGGCCTCGAGCTGGGCCGCCCGCTGGCCGCCGACCTGGCCAACGACGGGCTGGCCGCGTGGAACGTGGAGTACCGGCGCGTGGCCACGGGGAGCGCGGGCGGACCGCGCACCGACTCGGACGACGGTGGCTGGACCGCCACCTTCGACGACGTCGCCGCCGCTCTCGACCTGCTCGCCGGACCCGTCCAGCTGGAGGCGGGCGGGCGGCTCCCGCTCGACCGCGTCGTCGCGATCGGGCACTCCGCGGGCGGACATCTCGTCGGCTGGCTGGCTGCGCGGCCCGGCCTCCCCGCGGGGGCGCCGGGAGCGGCGCCCGCCGTTCGGCTGAAGGGCGCCGTCGCGCAGGCCGGCGTGATGGACCTGGTGGACGCCTCGGAACAGGGTGTCGGCGCCGGTGCGGTGGACGACCTGCTCGGCGGCTCGCCGGCGCAGGTGCCCGACCGCTACGCGCTCGCCTCGCCGATCGCGCGGATCCCGATCGGAGTGCCGGTGACGTGCGTCCACGGCACCGAGGACGCCAACGTGCCGATCCGGCAGTCGCAGCGGTTCACGGCCGCCTCGGACGACCAGCTGATCACGATCCCGGGCGCCGACCACTTCGTGCTGATCGACCCGACCACCGACGCGTGGCGGGCCTGCCGTTCCGCCGCGGATCGCATTCTCGGCTAGTTTGCTCCGGTGTTGCTCACCGCCAAGGGATCCGCGCTGCTGCTGGTCGACCTCCAGCAGCGGCTCATGCCCGCCATCCACGACGGCGACGCCGTGGTGGCCAACGCCGCGCGCCTCGCCGAGGGCGCCGGGCTGATGGACGTGCCGGTGTGCGCCACCGAGCAGAACCCGGCGGGCCTCGGGCCCACCGTGGCGGCGCTCGCCGCGTATCCGCAGATGGTGATGCCGAAGATGGCGTTCGGGGCCGTCGCCGAGCCGGGTTTCGCGACGCTGCTCCCACCCGGCACCGAGGAGATCGTCGTCGCCGGCTGCGAGGCGCACGTCTGCGTGCTGCAGACCGTGCTCGGCCTGCTCGCCGCGCGGTACCGCGTGCTGCTGGTGGCCGACGCGATCGGCTCCCGCGCCCCGGCGAACAAGGCGGCCGCCGTCGACCGGATGCAGCGGCACGGCGCCGAGGTGGTCACCACCGAGATGGTGCTGTTCGAGTGGCTGGGCGACGCCCAGCACCCGCAGTTCCGCGCGGTGCAGAAGCTGATCAAGTAGCGAACCTCAGCGTGACGAGCTGGAACGGCCGCACGCGTAGGACGCCGTCCTCCAGGCACGGGGGTCCGGCGAGCGGCCGCTCCAGCAGATCCGTCTCCACCACGGCGGTGTGCGGAAAGTCGGCCGTGACCCGCGCGGTGGCACGGGTGCCCAGCGCCTCGTAGAGCCGCACGACCACGTCGCCGCTGCGGTCCTCGGCGAGCTTCACCGACTCGACCACGACGGCGGGGTCGTCCACCGTCACCAGCGGGGCGACGTCGGCGCCGCCGCGGACCTCGCGCAGCGGCAGGTTGAGCCGGTAGCCCTCCGCCACCGCGTCGCCGATGTCCGACCCGGCCCGCAGGGACACGGTGAACCGGTGTTCGCCCTGGTCGGCGTCGGGATCGGGGAACAGCGGGGCACGCAGCAGCGACAGCCGCACGGTCGTGGTGGTGCCGCCGCCGCGCGTGGTGCGGCCGATGTCGTGGCCGTAGGTGGAGTCGTTGGCCACGGCCACCCCGTAGCCGGGCTCGCCCACGTGCACCCAGCGGTGGGCGCACGTCTCGAAGCGGGCGGCGTCCCACGAGGTGTTGGTGTGGGTGGGGCGGTGCACGTGCCCGAACTGGATCTCCGACGCGGCGCGGTCGGCGTGCACGTCGAGGGGGAAGGCGAGCTTGAGCAGCTTCTGCCGGTCGTGCCAGTCGACGTGCATCGCGATGTCGATCGACCCGTCGTGCAGCGTGACGACCTGCGTGATCGTCGACGGGCCGGTGCTGCGGACGATTCGGACGGCGTCCCCGTCGACGGTCACCTCGCCGTCGAGGAGGTCGCGGCCGGTGCGCTTGTAGTGCTCGTCGACGTCCCACGCGTCCCAGCGGGTGGGGGTGTCGCGGAAGAGCTGGAGCAGGTTGGCGGGGGAGCCGTCGGGCACGACCTCGCGCCCGGCGACCAGGTCGTACACCGAGGTGAACAGGCCGCGGTGGTCGATCGTGAGCCGGACGCGGTCGTCGGCGAGCACGATGGCGCCGGGCGTCTCGGCGACGGTCGTTCCGGGTGCCGCGGCTGTCGGCGCACCGCCCAGCGCGGGCACGCCGCCGCGCTCGTACGGGCCGGCGTTGAACGTCAGCGACCGGCCTTCGTCGCCGGCCAGTGCCGTGAGGGCGTCGCCGATCAGCTCCTCCAGCTCGCCCGCGACCCGCTCGTACTCCCGCTCAGCCTCGCGGTGCACCCACGCGATGGAGCTGCCGGGGAGGATGTCGTGGAACTGCTGCAGCAACACCGTCCGCCAGAGGGACTCCAGAGCGTCGTACGGGTAGGCGACACCGGTGCGGACGGCGGCGGTCGCGGCCCACAGCTCCGCCTCGCGCAGCAGGTGCTCGCTGCGCCGGTTGCCGCGCTTCGTCCGCGCCTGCGAGGTGTAGGTGCCGCGGTGGAACTCCAGGTACAGCTCGCCCGACCACACGGGAGGCCGTGGGTACTCGGCCTCCGCCGCGGCGAAGAACGCCGACGGGCTGCTCAGCTCCACCGTCGGGGAGCCCTCCAGGCTCCGGGTGCGGGCGGCCGCGGCGAGCATCTCGCGCGTCGGGCCGCCCCCGCCGTCGCCCCAGCCGAACGGCACGAGCGAGGTGTTCGCGCGCCCCTTCTCCGCGAACTGCCGCTGGGCGCGGGCCAGCTCCTCGCCCAGCAGCTCGGCGCCGTAGGTGTCGACGGGCGGGAAGTGCGTGAAGATCCGCGTGCCGTCGATGCCCTCCCAGGCGAACGTGTGGTGCGGGAACCTGTTCGTCTCGTTCCAGGAGATCTTCTGGGTGAGGAACCAGCGACGCCCGGCCGCCGCGGCGATCTGGGGGAGCGCGGCGGAGTAGCCGAACGAGTCGGGCAGCCACACCCCGTCACTCTCGACGCCCAGCTCCTCGGCGAAGAAGCGCTCCCCGGCCACCAGCTGCCGGGCCAGCGCCTCGCCGCCGGGCATGTTCGTGTCGGACTCCACCCACATGCCCCCGACCGGCACGAACCGGCCCTCCGCGGTCCTCTTCTTGACCCGGGCGAACAGCTCCGGCTGGTGCTCCTGCAGCCACGCGTACTGCTGTGCCGAGGACGCCGCGAACACGAAGTCGTCGTCGGTGTCCATGAGCGCGAGCGCGTTGGAGAACGTGCGGGCCACCTTGCGAACGGTCTCGCGCACCGGCCACAGCCAGGCCGAGTCGATATGGGCGTGGCCGACGGCGTGCACGCGGTGGGCACTCGCATGGGCGGGGCTCGCGAGGATGCCGGCCAGCTCCATGCGGCCCGCCTCCGCCGTGCCGGACACGTCGTCGGGGTCGACGACGTCCACGGTGCGCTCCATCGCGCGCAGCACCTCGGCGCGGCGCGGCAGGTCGGCGGGCAGCGAGTTGACCAGCCCGGTCAACGTCCAGAAGTCCTGCCACAGCTCCCAGACGGGGACGTCCAGCAGCGCGACGTGCATCTGGACCAGCCGGTGGATCGGCTCGTCGCCCGCGGTGGCGAGGTCGCCGAGCCGGGTCGGCGCGAACGTCCACGGGCCGGCGACATCGGGGTTCGCGGCGGCCTCGATGTAGAGGTCGACCGCCGACCCGGCCTCGCCGAGGGGGAGGTGGCGGCGGCGCGGCTCGATCGCGCTGATGATCGTGCCGTCGCAGCGGTAGGCGGTGGCCTCTGCCTGGAAGCCGGGCTGGGCGCCGCTGAAGCCGAGGTCGACGGCGAGCTCCGGGCGCGTCGCCGGGTCCGTCCAGCCGGCGGGGACGGTGCCCGTGACGTGGAACCAGACGGTCCCCCACGGCCGCCCCCACGGCGCGCCGATCGCGAACGGCGTGAAGTCCTGGCGGACGGCCTCGGCGAACGGGACGGGCTCGCCCGGCGCGACCCATGCCGTGACGGCGAGCGGGAGATGGTCGCGGTGGACCGCCGGGACCAGCCGCTCGCGGGTGAACCGCAGGATCCGGCCGAGGACGAGCTGGGAGTCGTCGTGCACGGGCCCATCCTGGCGTCCTCGGCGCGGCTCGGCGCGGGTCGGGCGCGGAAAAGCCGGCCCGGCCCATCTCCCTGACCCTTCTCCGCGCACACGGCCCGCCCGACCCGTCCGCCGGGCTCGCCGGTGGTCTCCGGTACGGCGGCCGAAAGGCCGGGCGGAGTGTCGGTGGATCGCGGTAGAGTCGGTGACGTCCCACGAGCAGAGGTAGAAAGCAGGCGGCTGACCCCTTGACCGGTACCGAACCCGGCTCCGTCCAGTCCCGCATGACTGTTCCCGACGCTGCTCTGCTCGCGTTGCTGGGCTCTCGCGACGAGAGCCTGCGCACCGCGGAGGATCTCCTCGACGCCGACGTGCACGTGCGCGGCAACGAGCTCACCCTCACCGGGGTGGCCGCAGACGTCGCGTTCGCCGAGCGGGTCTTCACCGAGCTGATCACCCTGGCCCAGCGCGGCCAACAGGTGTCGAGCGACGCTGTCCGGCGCACCGTCGAGATGCTGGGGGCGGGCGCCCAGGAGGCGATCGGCGAGTCCCCGGCCGAGGTGCTGAGCCTCGACATCCTGTCGCGGCGCGGCAAGACGATCCGCCCGAAGACGCTCAACCAGAAGCGCTACGTCGACGCGATCGACTCCCACACCATCGTCTTCGGCATCGGCCCCGCCGGTACCGGCAAGACATATCTGGCCATGGCCAAGGCGGTGCAGGCGCTCCAGAACAAGATGGTCAACCGCATCATCCTGACGCGGCCGGCCGTCGAGGCGGGGGAGAACCTGGGCTACCTGCCCGGCACGCTGTTCGAGAAGATCGACCCGTACCTGCGCCCGCTCTACGACGCACTGCACGACATGATCGACCCCGAGTCGATCCCGAAGCTGATGGCCGCAGGCACCATCGAGGTGGCGCCCCTGGCCTACATGCGCGGTAGGACCCTCAACGACGCGTTCATCATCCTCGACGAGGCGCAGAACACCACGCCCGAGCAGATGAAGATGTTCCTGACGCGGCTGGGCTTCGGCTCCAAGATCGTGGTCACCGGCGACGTCACACAGGTCGACCTGCCCGGCCACGCCCGGTCGGGCCTGCGCGTGGTGCGCGAGATCCTCGGCGCGGTCGACGACGTCCACTTCTCGGAGCTCACGAGCACCGACGTCGTGCGCCACCGCCTGGTGGCCGACATCGTCGATGCCTACGCCCGGTGGGACGCCGATGAGGAGGAGCGGCCCAACCTGCGCTCCGCGGCGCCGCGCAACGGCCCTCCGCAGGACCGCCGCGCGCGCCGTCGCTGAGCCCGGATGCGGCTACATCGCCCCTGTCGGATGCAGCCACTCCGGGAGGTCCCGTGGAGATCGGTATCCGTGAGCTCCGCGACGGCTCGGTCGGCGGCGCCGGCGCCGGGTGCGCACGAGATCGCCGACCGGGGCGGTCACAGGTAGCGGTCCAGCAGTGCGTTCCGGAACTTCCCGCCCGGGTCTCCCGCGGAGAGGGCCTTCGCGGCCTCCGGCAGGTGCTCCCACAGCGCGTGGACGCGCTCGGGCGAGGTCGTGAACACCTTGCCCCAGTGCGGCCGCGCCGTGAACGGCTCGAGTACCGCCTCCACCTCCGCGACGACGGGCTCGACGCGGGCGGCGTCGGAGACCCAGGTGAAGTGGATCGCGGCGCTGTCGCGGCCCTGCGCGGGGGAGAGCCACAGGTCGTCCGCGGCGATCGTGCGGATCTCGCCGACGAGCAGCACCGGCGCGATGCGCTCGCGGATGCCGTCCAGCTCCCGTAGCGCGTCGCCGATCGTCGCGCGTGGCACGAGGTACTCCGACTGCAGCTCGTCGCCGCTGCTCGGGGTGAACGCGAGGCGGAAGTGCGGCAGCCGCTCGAACCACGGGCCTGCGGTGCCCAGCTGGGGCGTGCAGTGCGCGGGGTCGCCGCCGCGCACCATGTGCCGCGGGCCGTCGGCGGGAGTCGTGCCCAGCCAGCCCGCGGGGAGCGGGGGCACGTCGGCACGCTGCTTGAGCCACACCTGCTCGAAGCCGTTGCCATCCCAGTAGGTGAAGAGGCTGACGCTGTACGCGGCGGCGAGCGCCTCCTCGACGTTCTCGAACCCCCGCAGCCCCTCGACGACGGTCTGGCGGACGTCGAAGGTGGGCTGCACATCGAGCGTCAGCGCGGTGACGACGCCGGCGGCCCCCAGCGCCACGACCGATCCGGGGAAGACCGGGTCGCCGCGGCGGACCGTGCGCAGCTCCCCGTCGGCGCCCACGAGCTCCACCGCGGACACGGCCGTCGCAAGGACGCCGTGGGCGTCGCCCGAGCCGTGCGTGCCCGTGGAGCACGCGCCCGCAACGGAGATGTGCGGCAGCGAACCGGTGTTGTGCAGGGCGAGCCCAGCCGCGTGCAGCGGGGCCATCAGCTCGCCGTACCGCGTACCGGCGGAGACCCGGACCCCCGACGCGGCGATCTCCAGCACCGGCGGCAGGTCGGCGACCGAGACGAGGTCGCCGGTGGTGTCGGCGATGCGGTTGAACGAGTGGCCGGTGCCCAGGACACGCAGGTGGTCACTGCCCGCCACGATCTCCTGCAGCTGCGCCACCGATGCCGGCCGATGGAACGCCGACGCGCCGA
This sequence comes from Pseudonocardia sp., assembly GCF_025965585.1. GTDB lineage: Bacteria > Actinomycetota > Actinomycetes > Mycobacteriales > Pseudonocardiaceae > Pseudonocardia. The sequence goes on along the minus strand of NZ_JAOPWR010000015.1, from coordinate 10,182 downwards.
AGGTGACGTTGCCCGCCCAGTTCTCCACCATGCCCCCGAACCTACCGACCGGCACGGTCTACCCTGGTGGACGTGTCGATCGAGGTGTGCAACGAGTCCGGCGTGAGCATGGACGCCACGCTGATCGCCTCCGTCGCCCGGTTCGCCCTCGACGCGATGCGGGTCAGCCCGGCGGCCGAGCTGTCGATCCTCGCTGTCACCACCGACGCGATGAGCGAGCTCCACGAGCGCTGGATGGACGAGCCCGGCCCCACCGACGTCATGTCCTTCCCGATGGACGACCTCGCGGAGGAGTCCCGACGCCCCGACGCCCCGGACATGGGCCCGGCCCTGCTCGGCGACATCGTGCTGTGCCCGGAGTTCGCGAAGGAGCAGGCCAAGAAGGCAGGGCACGGCCTGGACGACGAGCTGCACCTGCTCACCGTCCACGGCGTGCTGCACCTGCTGGGCTACGACCACGCCGAGCCCGACGAGGAGCGCGAGATGTTCGGCCTGCAGACCACGCTGCTCACCGACTGGCGGGTCGGCCGGGAGCAGGCCGCGGCCCGCGAGGCGCAGCGCCGCAGCGACTCCGCGGTGCTCGGCGTCGTCGGCCTCGAGGACAGTTGATCCCGCTCCGATGAACGGCGCCCGCCGATGAACGGCACCTTGCCCCTGATCGTCATCGCGGTCCTGCTCATCCCGCTGGCCGGGATGTTCGCCGCGGCCGACGCCGCGCTGCTGTCGGTCTCGCGCGCCCGCGTGGACGCACTGGTGCGCACGGGCCAGGCCGGGTCGCGCGCGCTCGCCGCCGTGGTGGCCGACCGCCCGCGCCACGTCAACCTGCTACTGCTGCTGCGGCTCGCGTCCGAGACCGCGGCCACCGTGCTGCTGACGGTGGCGCTGGTGCAGATCTTCCGCACCGTCTGGGCCGGCGCGCTCACCGCGGGCGCGATCATGCTCGTGGTGTCCTACGTGCTCATCGGCGTCGGGCCGCGCACGCTCGGCCGCCAGCACCCCTACCGCGTCGGCATGCTCGTCGCGGCCCCGATCCGCGCGCTCGCCGCCCTGCTCGGTCCGCTGACCAAGCTGCTGATCCTGGTCGGCAACGCGATCACGCCCGGCCAGGGCTTCCGGCAGGGCCCGTTCTCGTCCGAGGTGGAGCTGCGCGAGCTGGTGGACATGGCCAGCACCAGCGGCGTCGTCGACGAGGACGAGCGGCAGATGATCCACTCGGTGTTCGAGCTGGGCGACACCCTCGTCCGCGAGGTGATGGTGCCCCGGCCCGACGTGGTCTGGACCGAGCGCGACACCCACATCGACAAGGTGCTGCGCCTCGCGCTCAAGAGCGGCTACTCCCGCATCCCGGTGCTCGGCGACAGCATCGACGACATCATCGGCGTCGCCTACCTCAAGGACATCGTCCGCGCCCAGGCCGAGGCCAACGGCACCGTCGCCGCCCTCACCTCCGTCATGCGGCCCGCCGCGTTCGTGCCCGACAGCAAGCGCGTCGACGAGCTGCTCAAGGAGATGCAGGCCGCCCGCAACCACATGGCCATCGTCGTGGACGAGTACGGCGGCACCGCTGGCGTCGTGACGATCGAGGACATCCTCGAGGAGATCGTCGGGGAGATCACCGACGAGTACGACCTCGAGGAGGTGCCCGACGTCCAGGAGCTCGACGGCCGTAGGCTGCGCGTCTCGGCCCGGTTGCCCGTCGAGGACCTCGCGGAGCTGTTCCCCGGTGCCGACGGCGAGGACAGCCCGCTCACCGAGGTGATCGAGGCCGCCGACGTCGACACGGTCGGCGGGCTGCTGGCCCAGCAGCTCGGCAAGGTCCCGCTGCCCGGCGCCACCACCGAGGTCGCGGGGCTGCGGCTGCTGGCCGAGGGCGGCAAGGACGCGCGAGGGCGCATCCGCATCACCTCGGTGCTGGTGGACCCCATCGAGCCCGATCACGAGAACGACGACCGCGACGACAACGGCGAGAACCCCGTCGAGCGTCGGGAGGAGAAGAGCGATGTCCGCGGCTGACCTGGACCCCGAAGACCTGAAGATCGTGACGCTGGCGCGCTCGTCGCGGGCGCGCACGGGTGGCGTCGAGGGCGCCGCCGTGCGCGACACCGACGGCCGCACCTACGCCGCCGCCACCGTCGCGCTGCCGTCGCTGCAGCTCACGGCCCTGCAGGCGGCCGTGGCCGCGGCCGTGTCCAGCGGGGCACCCGGCCTCGAGGCCGCCGCGGTGGTCACGGCCGCCGATGCGGTGGACGAGCTGTCCGTCTCCGCCGTCCGTGACCTGGCGCCCGGCGCCCACATCCTTCGCGCCGACCCGTCAGGGGCGGTCGTCGACACCCTGGAGCCCACCGCATGACCCTGCCCGCCACCCCGAGGTTCGACATGGTGGTGGTCGGCGGCGGCATCGTCGGCCTCGCCACCGCCCATGCCGTCGCGCGTACCGGCCGTTCCGTGGCCGTCGTCGAGCGCGAGCCCCGCTTGGCCGACCACCAGACCGGCAACAACTCCAACGTCATCCACTCCGGCCTGTACTACGCGCCCGGCGGCCTCAAGGCCCGCCTCGCTGTCGCCGGCTGTGCCGAGACCGTCGCGTTCTGCCGCGAGCACGACCTCCCGCACGAGGTGTGCGGCAAGCTCGTCGTCGCCACCGAGCCCGAGGAGCTGCCGCGGATGGCCGAGCTGGTCCGTCGCGGGGCCGCCAACGGCGTCGAGGTGCACGAGCTCGACCGCGACGGCATGCGCGTGCACGAGCCGCACGTCCGCGGCATCGCGGCGCTGCACGTGCCCTCCACCGGTATCTGCGACTACCGGCTGGTCGCGGAGAAGCTCGGCGAGCTCGTCACCAAGGAGGGCGGCGAGGTGCACCTCGGCCGCGCGGTCACCGGCCTGGTGCGCCGCCGCGACGACGTGGTGGTGCGCACCGAGAGCGGCGACGTCCTGGGCACGCAGGTCGTCGTCTGCGGCGGGCTGCGCTGTGACGAGCTGGCGAAGGCCGCAGGCGTCGACCCGGGCATCCGCATCATCCCGTTCCGCGGCGAGTACTCCGGCTTCTCCGAACGGGCGTCGGCGCTGGTCAAGGGCCTGATCTACCCCGTGCCCGACCCCGCGTTCCCGTTCCTCGGGGTGCACGCCACCCGCGGCGTCGACGGGCATGTGCACGCCGGCCCCAACGCGGTGCTGGCGCTGGCCCGCGAGGGCTACTCCTGGGGCACCGTGAAGCCGAAGGAGTTCCTCGCGACCATCGCCTACCCGGGCATGCTGCGGATCGCGAAGGAGCACTGGCGCTACGGCTTCGGCGAGATGCACCGGTCGCTGTCGAGGAAGGCCATGGTGAAGCAGATCCAGCGGATGCTGCCCGAGGTGGCGGCGTCGGACCTCTCGCCGGCCGGTGCCGGTGTGCGCGCCCAGGCGGTGAAGGCCGACGGCACGCTGGTGGACGACTTCCTCTTCGTCGACCAGGGCACGGGAGCGGGCAGCATCCTGCACGTGCTCAACGCCCCGTCGCCCGCCGCCACCGCCGCGCTGCCCATCGGGCGCGAGATCCTGGAGCGCCTCACCGGCGAGCGCATCGCCCCGCTGGAAGCAGCATGACCTTCGCCGATGTGCCCGACGGCTACCGCTCGGGCTTCGCGTGCTTCGTGGGCCGGCCCAACGCGGGCAAGTCCACGCTCACCAACGCCCTGATCGGCTCGAAGATCGCCATCACGTCGAGCCGCCCGCAGACCACCCGCCACGCCATCCGCGGCATCCTGCACCGCGACGACGCGCAGCTCGTCGTCATCGACACGCCGGGCCTGCACAAGCCGCGCACGCTGCTGGGCAGCCGGCTCAACGACGTGGTGCGCGAGACGTGGTCGGAGGTCGACGTCATCGGCTTCTGCGTGCCCGCCGACGTGCCCGTGGGCCGCGGCGACGAGTTCATCGTCAACGAGCTGAAGGCCGTCGCCGGGCGCACCCCGGTGATCGGCATCGTCACGAAGACGGATCTGGCCCAGCCCGAGCAGATCGTCGCGCGGCTCACCGAGCTGAGTGCCCTGATGGACTTCGCGGAGGTCGTGCCCTGCTCGGCGCAGGACGGCTTCCAGGTCGACCTCATCGCCGACCTGCTGGTGGCCCGGCTGCCCGAGGGCATGCCGCTCTACCCCGAGGGCGAGCTCACCGACGAGCCCGAGGCCACGCTCGTCGCCGAGCTGATCCGCGAGGCCGCGCTGGAGGGCGTGCGCGACGAGCTGCCGCACTCCATCGCCGTGGTGATCGAGGAGATGGGCCCGCGCGAGGGCCGCCACCCCAAGGCCGAGCCGATGCTGCAGATCATGGCCACCGTGTACGTCGAGCGGTCCAGCCAGAAGGGCATCGTGATCGGCCGTGGCGGCGAGCGGCTGCGGCAGGTGGGCAGCGACTCCCGGCGTCAGATCGAGGCGCTGCTGGGCACCAAGGTGTTCCTCGACCTGCACGTGAAGATCGCGAAGGACTGGCAGCGCGACCCCCGCCAGCTCCGCAAGCTGGGCTTCTAGCGCCGTTCCGCGCGTGGCTGCGCGCGCGGACCGGCACGCGAACGCGGCTACTGCCGGGCCTCGCGCACCAGGTTCACCATGGCCGTCCGCGCGCCCTCCGGCGTGTCGACCCGGGTGCGGAACGGCAGGCGGACGGCCGTCTGCTCGCCGTCCGGGGTGTCGCGGCTGAACATCGCGAAGCCGTAGCGGTCGCAGTCCACCATCCGGGCCTCGACCGCCTGCTCGCGGCCGCCGAACACGCGGGCGAACAGCACGAGCGAGTCGGCGTGGTCGTCGTTCATGTGGTCGACGATCCGGGCGGCGTGCGGGCGCAGCGGGTCGGGCTCGGCGTCGGTGTAGCCGGCGGCGTCCACCCAGCTCATCCGCCCGAACCCGCCTACGTAACGCACCGAGGCGACCTCGAGGCGGTAGAGCCGGAAGTCGGCGAACCCCGCGTAGAACGCGCCGGGGTGGGTGGCGCGGTAGACCGCCAGCGCGGCCTCCCGCTCGTCGCCGCGCAGCTCCCCGACCTCGCCGACGACGGTGACGCGGGCCAGTGCGAGCGGGTCGCCGTCGCCGTCCTGCACGGCCATCAGCGACGCGCGCGGGTCGGCGGCGAGGTTGCGGGTGTGCTCGGCGAGGTCGCTGAGCAGCAGCAGCGGCCGCCCCGACGCGTCCACCGCGTGGCTGACGAGCGAGCCGAACGGGAACCCGCCGTCACCGATCGTGGCCAGCGCCGCGGTGCGGGCCGACGCGATCAGCGTGCGGGACCGCTCGGCGTCGGTCGGCTCCCCCTGGATGCCGGGGGTGGCCGCGAGCGTGCGCTCGGTCTCGGCCATCACCTCGGTGGGGACGCTGTGGGTCACGATTCCTCCCGGGTGTTCGGTGAGGCTCACCTCATCTCGTGGGCCCGGACGATGTCAGGCCCGCTCAGCTCGTGGGGAACGAGCCGCCGTTCGGGAAGTCCGGGATCGTGCTGGCCACCGCCGAGAAGAACACGATGATGAACACGATGTAGGCGATGAACAGCAGCGTGAAGATGCCGCCGATGATGATGCCCGCCAGTGCCAGCCCGTCGCCGCTCTCGCCGGTGCGCTTGATCTGGCCGCGCGCGATGAACCCGAACACGATGCCCAGCGGCGCGATGATGATGCCGAAGATCAGCGCCAGGATCGCCATCGTGTTGGTGGCGGGCGGGGCGGCGTAGGCCTGCTGCGGGTATCCCGGATAGGCGCCTGGCTGCCCGTAGGCCGGCTGCTGCGGGAACGGCTGGCCGTAGCCGGCCTGCGGGCCGTAGCCCGCCTGCGGGTCGTAGCCGGGCTGCTGGCCGTACGGGGGCGCCTGGCCGTACGGAGCCTGCCCGTAGGCCGGCTGCTGCCCGTACTGGGCCTGTGGGTCGTAGCCCGGCTGCGGCGGCCCGCCGTAGGCGCCTCCGTACTGGGGCTGCTGCTGGCCGTAGGTGTTCGGGTCGTACCCGGGGCTCGGGGTGGCGCCGGACTCGGCCGACTTGCCCAGCGACACCGGGCCGTCCTCGTTCCCCGGACGGAAGGACGTGGTCTTGTCGTCGTCGGGCGGGTTCTGGGACATGCGCTTCCCCCTCGGCTGGGTGTGGGGGCCGATCGTAGGGGTCGGCGAGGTGCAACGGTGACATACCGACCAGGTCGTAGGGTGGGGACATGGCCCTGTACCGCGACACCGGCGTGGTGCTGCGCGTGCAGAAGCTCGGCGAGGCCGACCGGATCATCACGCTGCTCACCCGCCGCTACGGCAAGATCCGCGCGGTGGCCAAGGGTGTGCGGCGCACGAAGTCCCGCTGGGGCGCCCGGCTGGAGCCGTTCAACCACGTCGACGTGCAGTGCTACACCGGCCGCTCGCTCGACATCGTCACGCAGGCCGAGACCGTCGACGCGTTCGGCGCCGGTCTGGTCAACGACTACTCCCGCTACACCGCGGGCTGCGCGATCCTCGAGACCGCCGATCGGCTCGTCGCGGAGGAGGGGGAGCCGGCGCTGCGGGTGTACCTGCTGCTCGTGGGAGCGATCCGCGCGCTGGCCGGCCGCGAGCGCGACGCCTCGCTGGTCCTCGACGCGTTCTTCCTCCGGGCCATGACCCACGCCGGCTGGGCCCCCGCCATCAACGACTGCGCCCGCTGCGCCGAGCCCGGCCCGCACCCCGCGTTCAACATCGCGGCCGGGGGAGCGGTGTGCCAGGTCTGCCGCCCGCCCGGCTCGATCACGCCGTCGCGCGAGACTTATCTGCTGCTGGACGCCCTGCTGCACGGCGACTGGGACGTAGCCGACGCGATGGGCGCCGCCACCCGGCGCGACACCAGCGGGCTGGTGGCCGCGCACCTGCAGTGGCACATGGAACGGCAGCTCCGCTCACTGCCACTGGTGGAGCGACGGGCGGTGGTGGCGCGGGCCACGGTTGTGCCCCCGCCGTAGGGTGCAGGTCGTGCCGCAGTTCCAGCCTCCCGCCCCGCACCCCTCCGGTGCCCGCCCACCGGCGATCCCGCGTGAGCTGGTTCCCAACCACGTCGCGCTCGTGATGGACGGCAACGGCCGCTGGGCCAACGCCCGGGGCCTGCCGCGCATCGAGGGCCACCGCCGCGGCGAGGCGTCGCTCATGGACGTGGCGCGCGGCTGCATCGACGTCGGCGTCCGCTGGCTCTCGGCGTACGCGTTCTCCACGGAGAACTGGAAGCGCAGCCCCGACGAGGTGCGCTTCCTCATGGGCTTCAACCGCGACGTCATCCGCCGCCGCGTCGACGAGATGCACGAGATGGGCGTCCGCGTGCGGTGGGCCGGCCGGCGGCCGCGGCTGTGGCGCAGCGTGATCAAGGAGCTGGAGGTGGCGGAGGAGAAGACCCGCCACAACGACGTCCTCACGCTCACCATGTGCGTCAACTACGGCGGTCGCGCGGAGATCGCCGACGCCGTCAAGCAGATCGGCCTGCTCGTCGCCGAGGGCAAGGTGAAGCCCGACAAGATCGACGAGCGCATGATCGCGAAGTACCTCGACGAGCCGGACATGCCCGACGTCGACCTGTTCGTGCGCAGCTCCGGCGAGCAACGCACGTCGAACTTCCTGCTGTGGCAGTCGGCGTACGCGGAGATGGTCTTCCTCGACACCCTGTTCCCCGACTTCGACCGCAGGCACATCTGGGAGGCGATCGAGATCTACGCGCGCCGCGACCGCCGCTTCGGCGGCGCACTCGACACCCCGGAGAACGCATCGTGACCAGCGTCATCGAGGACATGCTGAACGTGGCGCGGGCCGCGCTGGAGAACTTCCACGACGTCACCGCCGACGACGACGGCGCGCTCACGTTCGCCCACGGCGGCGTGCTGTGCGTGGTTCAGGGCCTGGAGCTGGAGGAGGGCCTGCCCGTCCTCAACCTGACGTGCGTGGTGGCGTGGGACCTGCCGGTGGAGACCGACGTGCCCACCCGCGTCGCCATGGGCGCGGGGGAGGGCCTGTTCGGCACCCCCCGCGTCATCCGCGGCGAGAAGGGCTGGGACGTGACGCTGCGCTACGCGTTCCCCGCCGTCGGGCTCGACGAGAAGGCCATGGGCACCCTGCTGATGCTCGTGGTGGGGAATGCGTCCACGCTGCGCGCGGAACTGACCGGGGCCTAGACGGGCTCGTTCGCCAGGTGCACGAGCGGCAGCCGCGAGAGCTCCATCGGCGACATCTTGGCGGCCGCGCCGAGCACGTCGTTCTGGCTCTTCTGCATGCGCGCGTCGATCAGGCCGGACAGCGCGTAGGCGACGCGGCCGAGCAGGCGCACCGTCGTGTCGTCGACGATGGGGCGGGGGGTGGAGACCACCGCGATGCCCGTGGGCTTGCCCTCGTTGGACTGCGCGGCGCCGACCGTGAACGCCTCGCGCGGGTTCACATGACGTGACGCGTAGTGGTCACGCAGCTTCTTGACCAGCGAGTGGAACTCGCTGACGTCGCCGTCGAGCTCGAGCTCCTCGAGGTCCTTCTCCGTCAGAACGGACGTACGGCCGGAGAAGCAGCGCACGTAGCCGATCAGCGCACCGGTCCACAGCGCCTCGATCAGGGCGTCGTCGGTGTCGACCCGCACCGGCCCGCTCCCGGGCGAGTTCAGGGCGGTGACCAGGTGCTCGCAGCACCGCAGCACGTACTGCAGATCCTCGAACACCGCCGCGAGCGCGGCCAGCTCACCCGCCTCCGGCCCGTCGAGCCTGCGTACCGTGCTCGGCGCCGTTGCCGTCGCACCGTTGCTGCTTGCGTCCTCAGTCACCGGGCGGACATTAGCCGCGGGGACGGGCTCCGGATGTGTCGATGTGAGACGCGGGCCACACTCGCCGTCAGCCGCAGTCGCGGCACAGCCCGAAGATCTCGATGGTGTGGCTCAGGTCGGAGTAGCCGTGGGCCTCGGCGATCCTCTGCGCCCAGCTCTCCACGGCCTCTCCCTCGATCTCCTCGGCCGCCCCGCAGCGCCGGCACACCAGGTGGTGGTGGTGCGCCGCGGTGGCGCAGCGCCGGTAGACCGCCTCGCCCGACGCGGTGCGCAGGACGTCCACCTCGCCGCCGTCGGCCAGGGTCTGCAGCGTGCGGTAGACGGTGGTGAGCCCGATGCCGTCGCCGGTGCGGCGCAGCTCCTCGTGGATCTCCTGGGCGGAGCGGAAGTCGTCGAGCCGGTCGAGCAGGGCCGACACGGCGGCCCGCTGCCGGGTGGAGCGGACGATGCGTGGCGTCGTCATCGGCTCTCCTCCGCGTGGGCCACGGCGTCGACGACGATGTGGGCGAGGTGGTCGTCCACCAGCGAGTAGACGACCTCGCGGCCCTGCCGCTCGCCCTGCACCACACCCGCCGACTTGAGCACCCGCAGGTGCTGGCTGATCAACGGCTGCGTGACGCCCAGCGCGTCCACGAGGTCGTGGACGCACCGGCTGGACTCCAGCAGCTGCAACACGATCGCGATGCGCACCGGCGCGGCCAGCGCGCGGAGGAGGTCGCCTGCCGCGGCGAGGGTGCGCGGGGTGCGCGCCGGAGCCGGGGCCACCGTTCCGTGCGTGCGGGTGTTCTCGTCGTCAGCGACGATCGACATGTGGTACCTCCCCCTGCAGCAACGCGAACGGGCCGCCGATCCATCCTAGGTCGGAGCCATCCTAGGCAGATGGGATCGTGACGCAGTGCTGCTCGTCTGCCGGTTCGTCGCGCCGCTGCCCGCCGACCTGCTCCCGCGTGCCCGCCGCGCGCTGGAGCTGCTCACCGCCGCCGACGGCTGCGTCGGCGGTGAGCTGGGCCGGGCCGTGGACGAGCCGGACGAGTGGGTGCTGACCGTCCGCTTCGCCTCGGTGGACGCCTACCGCCGCAGCCTGAGCCCCTTCGCGGTGCGCGAGCACGTGGTGCCGCTGCTGTCGGAGGCGGAGCCGGACACGAGCACGTACGAGACGCTGGTGGAAGCCAGGAACGGGGAGGCGACGGAGCACCCGAGCCTCCTGGCCTGAGCCCATCAGGGTTGTCCATAGGTTCGCTCATTCGGCCGCGAGCGATTGCGGCGGGCGGCAGGCTCGTCGTCGTGGAGAACAGTCCTTCCGAGATCGGGCTCCGGCCGCTTCTGCTGGCCTCCGGGGTCACCGACGACGAGCTGCGTCGGCTCCGGGCGTCCGAGTCGCTGACGACGCTGCGTCCCGGCGCGTACCTGCCGGCCGATGATCCG
>NZ_JAOPWR010000233.1 GCF_025965585.1 Pseudonocardia sp. | reverse complement strand
ACCCGCAGGTAAACGCGGGTCGTCACCGTGATCGGATGTGCCGGGTTCCGAGCCCCGGCCGGTCAGGACCCCGGAGGCGGCATGCTCAGTAGGGACGAGGCCCGTGCATGGGCCGAGATCGAGCGCCGCCTGGCCCAGGAACACGATCTCCGGTCCCCGCTCCTGGCCCGGCTGCAGAGGTCCGTGCCGGCGCAGACCGTCACACCGTTGCCGCTCGCCGTTATGTTCAGCCTCTTGGGCCTTCCCGTGCCGGCCTTTTTCTTCCTCTTCCTCGTCCCCGTCGGCCTGATCGTGCACATGGCCCGCAACAGCCCGCCACCAGCGAAGGGACAGGCGCCGAGGCCGAGGGCGGGATAGGCCGGGGCGAGGCGGGACGCCCCTCCCGCAGCAGCACCCATCCCACCGCCCGCCACCGAATCCCAGCGACACCCGCCGCTGTGCCAGTGGCCGCAGACCATCTCGTCCGCAAGCACTCCGGCAGCGCCGCAGAGGGAACGACTTCCGGTCACGCCCGCACGCCCCCGAGGGGCCGCACGATGATCGCGGCCGTCCCACTCGGGATCCCCTGGGGAGGACACGACCACCACGGATGCCGCGGCGGCGGCCCTCACGCCGTTCGGGGTCCTGCTCCGACTACGCCGCAGCTCCGGTGTATCGGGGTCAGGCGCGTAACAGCTCGCGTGCGTACCAGTCCTGGGAATCCGCGACTCCAGGCAGGGCGAAGAAGTATCCGCCGCCGAACGGCTGTACGTAGTCGACCAGGGGCTCGCCGGCGAGACGGTTCTGGATGGTCTCGAACTGGCGTTGGACGTCCTGTTGATAGGCGACGAAGATATGGCCGGTCTGGATGTCGCCGTTGGTGTCGACGCCGAGGTCGTAGTTGTAGGAGCGGCGGATGAGCCGCTGGTTGTCCGTTGCCGGGGTGCGGGGGTTGGCCAGCCGGATGTGCGCGTCGGTGGGGATCACGTTTCCCCGTGGGTCGGCGGCGTAGTTCGGGACGTCGGTCTCGAGGGTGCCGTCGAGCGGTGCGCCGGTGTCGCGGCGGCGCCCGAACATGCGTTCTTGCTCGTTGATGGAGACACGGTCCCAGAACTCGACGAGCATCCGGATGAGCCGCACGACCTGGTAGGAGCCGCCGCGGGCCCAGGACGGCTCGGTCGGGTCGTCGACCCAGATCAGGTCGGCGGCCGTGGTGCCGGTCGGGTTGGCGGTGCCGTCTTTGAACCCGAGGAGATTGCGCGAGGTGCCCGACGGGCGGGGCGGCGAGTTGTAGCCCTCCATCTTCCAGCGCAGCTGCATGCCGCCGCGGGTGTGCTTGGCGATGTCGCGGATGGCGTGGTGCACGGCGTCGGGGTTGTTCGCGCACAGCTGCAGTAGCAGGTCGCCGTGCATCTGGGCCGGGTCGGGCGAATCGTCGGGGAACACTTTCATCGGGACCAGCCGGACCGGTTTCGACCCGGCGAGTCCGAATCGGTCGTCGAAGGCGCTGGAGCCGAGCGAGAGCGTGACGGTCAGCCCGTCGGCGGGTACGACCGGGCCGAGCACGTCGCTGTCGGAGGGTGGCTGCCCGACACCGAGATCGGCCGGGGTGCCCCCGGTGGTGAGGAAGCGCGCCCGGGTGGTGAGGGTCTGCATGAGCTCGGCGAGATCGGCCTTGTTCTGCACGGTCAGGTCGAACGCGGCGAAGCTCGCGAAGGCCTGCTTGCCGGGCGTGAGGATCCCGGCCTGGTTCGGGCCGTGGAACGGGTAGCTCGCCGCCGTTGTGGGTGCTCCGGTGGTAGCGGCGGCGTCCGCCTGTGCTCCGCCGATGAGCACTCCGCCGGCGAGGGTTGTACCCGCGGCACCGGTGGCCATCCCCCGGAGGAACCTGCGGCGATTGACGTTCATCGGAGTGCGCTGCTTTCGGACGGCGTCGGTTGCGGTGACTCGCGTGGGCGCATCAGTGCGAGGGAGGGACTTCGAGGAGATCGGGCACGGAGGACAAGGTCTCGAGCAGGGACCCGGTCGCCGCGTCCACCGCTTGCCGTTGCGCGAGCGGGACCAGCCATTGGGACTGCCACTGCCCGCCGGCCCGGGTCGCCGAGAGGGCGGCCTGCACCGTCGCGATCTGGGCGTCCGCGGTCGCGACCAGTCCCGGGGACCGCTGGTCGATCAACGGGGCGAGCTCGCCCAGCACGGTGGCGGTGACCTGCGTGTCGGCGTAGGTCTCGGCGTAGACGGCGCCGCTGCCCTCGTCGTCGATGCCGGAGAGGTGGTCACGCTGTGCGTCCTCGAGGATCTCGTGCGCACGGATCGGCAGCTTGGTGGGATCACCGGCGACGTCGCCGCTGGTGAGGTTCCGGGCGACGGTGGTGACGTCCGTGGCCAGCCTGGCGGCGACCGGAACCAGCGACGGGGCGCTCTGCCCGTGGAACAGGCCGTACTCGAGCCGGTGCAGGCCGGTGAAGCCGGGGTCGGCGACCCCGCCGGCACGCCCGTCGGGCAGCCCGTCGACGGCGGTGCCGTCGCCACCGAAGCTGTCGTAGGAGGCGCCCACCCGTTCCCAGTCCAGCTGGGCGGTGAGCCAGTCCGACCTGGCGGCGGCCAGGTCGCCCGCGGCGAGCTCGGACCGGAGTGCGGCGACGTCCTTCTCCTCGGTGGCGAGGTCGGCGGCCGCATAGGTCTGGTAGGCCCGGTTCGGGCCGGCGAGCTCGGCGACGGTGACCGGGGTGACGGCCGTGGGCGCGGCCTGACCGGCCGGCCCCGTCACCTGCATGACGGGCGAGGACATGGGAGCGGCGCCGGACATGTAGCACCTGATGCTGTAGCTGCCGTCGGTGAGCACCGCGGTCATGTCCGCGGTGGTGGCCGGCCCGATGGTCTCGATCTCGGACACGATTCTCCCGGAGGCGTCCACGAGGTCGATCTCTCCCGCCTTACCGGACCTGTTGTCGACGCTGAGGGTCTGGGCGCCGCTTTGCGGCGCCGTCCAGCCGGTCGCGCACGCCGTGGGGGTGATGGTGACCGCGGTCGAGTCGCCGGCGCTTGCACCGGGCAGAACGGCGATCACGCCGGCGGCGATCAGGACCGGGATCACGACGAGGGTGCCCGCGACGGCCAGGGGCCGTCGCCCGGCCATGCGTTCCCACCAGCTCGTCCGCTCCTCGGACTCGGTCCTGGGCTCCGCCCGTGTCACGGGTTCGGCCCGGGCCGCCCGCACGAACAGGTAGAGGACGGTGACGAGGTAGACCAGCCAGGCCGTGACCTGCAGGACCGTCATCGTCGGAGTGAGCTCGGTGACTCCGGTGATGATCGAGGCCCACCACGACCCCGAGTCGATGTGGGTGCTGAGGTCGAACGCGATCCAGCGCCGGCCGGGCAGCAGTCCGGCGTCCTGCAGGTCCCCCAGCCCGTACGCGAGCACGCCGGCGGCGATGACGATCAGGAGCACGGCGGTGCGGTTGAAGAACACGCCCAGGTTGATGCGGATCGCCCGCCGGTAGAGCAGCCAGCACAGCACGACGGCGATCACGAGCCCGGTGGCGGCACCCAGCAACGGTGCCGCCGTCGACCCCGACGCCTTGACCGCCGTCCAGATGAACAGCGTGGTCTCGAGTCCTTCACGCCCGACCGCCAGGAACGCGGTCAACGCCAACGCACCCGTGCCGATGCGAAGCGCCCGGTCGACCTCGCCGCGTAGATGCGACGACAGCTGTGCCGCCGTCGACCGCATCCAGAAGATCATCGTGGTGACGAAGCAGACCGCGACGACGCTCAGGACACCGCCGACCGCCTCCTGAGCCTGGCTCGACAGCACGCTCGTCGAGAAGGTCAGCACCGCCGCGAAGCTGCCCGACACGGTGACCGCGCCGAGGACTCCGAGCCAGATCGGAGCCGTCGAACGGTGCGCACCGCCGCTTTCGGCTGTTTTGTGGAAAGCGGCGAGAAGAATGCTCACGACCAGGCCGGCTTCCAGACCTTCACGAAGTCCGATGACGAGGTTCGGTATGGCATCGGCCCAGGACACGGTTGCCTACCTTAGGCATGCCTACACT
>NZ_JAOPWR010000232.1 GCF_025965585.1 Pseudonocardia sp. | reverse complement strand
ACCGGAGCCGGGGCCGGAGCCGGGGCCGCGGCCACCGCTGCACCGCTCGCCACGGCCCTCTCGACGTCCTCCCGCCGGATCCGCCCGCCCGCACCGGTCCCCGCGATCAGCGCGACGTCCAGCCCGGCCTCCTCGACGAGCCGCCGGACGAGCGGGGACAGCAGCCGGCCCTCCCGCGCGCCGGGCGCCGACCCGTTCGTCGCCGGAGGGACCGCGACGGCCGGCGCGGCGGCGGGAACCGGGGCAGCAGCCGGGGTGGCGGCGCTCACCGCTCCGGGTTCCCCGATCCGCGCCAGCGGCGTGCCCACGGGCACCGTCTCCCCCGGCGCCACGAGGATCTCCAGCAGCACGCCGTCGTACGGGCTCGGGATCTCCGAGTCGACCTTGTCCGTCGACACCTCGAACAGCGGGTCGTCGAACGCCACCGTGTCGCCGGCCTGCTTGAGCCAGTTCCCGATCGTGCCCTCGGTGACGGTCTCGCCGAGCTTGGGCATGGTGATGTCGTGCACCGTCCCGATGACGGCGCCCGACGCATCGGCCACCGGCCCCTCCGAGCCGCCCACCTGCGGCGCGGCCGGATCGCCCAGCGACGGGCCGCCGGCAGCCGCGGTCGACCGGGTCGCCGCGGCCGGGACGTCCACCCCGGCGTGCGGCGCCTGGGCGCCGGGTGTCGACCCGGGCGGGCCGATGCGCACCAGCGGCGTGCCCACCGGAACCGTCTCCCCCGAGGAGACCAGGATCTCCAGCAGCACCCCGTCGTACGGGCTCGGGATCTCCGAGTCGACCTTGTCCGTCGACACCTCGAACAGCGGGTCGTCGAAGGCGACGACGTCGCCAGCGGCCTTGAACCAGCTCGTGATCTCGCCCTCGGTGACCGTCTCGCCCAGCTTGGGCATGGCCACGACCCACTCGTCACTCATCTTCGATGCCTCCGGTTCAGCCGTGCAGGGAACGGCCGGAGAAAGTGATCATGGTTTCGCCGATGGCCTCGGCAAGGCTCGGGTGGGCGTGGATGAGCCGGCCGACGTCGTCGGGCAGCGCCTCCCAGTTCACGGCCAGGTAGCCCTCGTGCAGCAGCTCGCTGGCCCACGGGCCTGCCATGTGGAAGCCGAGGATCGGGCCGTCCTTCTGCGCGACGACCTTCACCAGCCCGTCGGTCTCGCCGAGGATCATCGCCCGGCCGTTGCCCGCCATCGCGTGCTTGTGCACCTCGACCTCGAAGCCGGCTGCGCGCGCCTCGGCCTCGCTCATCCCCGACCAGGCCACCTCGGGGTGCGTGTAGACCACCCACGGCACCTTCCCGTAGTCGACGGGCGGCGGGTTCTCGCCGAGGAAGCTCTCCACCGCGACGACGGCCTCGGCGTAGGCGACGTGCGCCAGCCCGGGGGTGGCCACGCAGTCGCCGATCGCGTAGACGCCGGGCCGCGAGGTCTGCATGGTTGCGGTGTCGACCTCGACGAAGCCCCGCTGGTCGATGCGGACGCCCGCCTCCTCGAGCCCCACGCCCTCGGTGACCGGGCGGCGTCCGATGGAGACGAGCACCTGGTCGACCTCGAGCTTGTCCGAGCCCCGCGGCGTCTCGTACGGCACGACCACGCCGGTCGACGTGTGCTCCAGCGTGCCGACCCGGGCCTCGGCGTGGATCGTCGTGCCGCGCTTCTTCAGGCTGCGGGCCAGCACGTCGGCACAGTCGCGGTCGGGCCCGATCGGCAGCACGCCGTTCGGCAGCGCCTCCAGCAGCGTCGTCCGCACGCCGAGGTCGGTGTAGACCGACGCGAACTCCACCCCGATCACGCCCCCGCCGATCACGGCGACGCGCTCAGGGAGCCGGTCGGCGCCGCTGTTGGTGGACTGGTCCGAGGTGACGATCGTCGACCCGTCGATCTCCATGCCGGGGATGGTGCGCGGCACGGAGCCGAGGCACAGGATCACGGCCCGGCCGCGGACGACCTGCCCGTCGACCGACACCGCCCCGTCCGCGGCGAGCGTGCCGTAGCCGTTGATCACGGCGACCTTGCGGCGCTTGAGCAGACCGGAGAGCCCCTTGTGGAGCTGGTTGACGATGCCGGCTTTGCGTTTGTTGGCCGCGGCCCAGTCCGGCTCGGGCGTGCCGGCCACCCGGACCCCGTGCTCGGCGGCATGGGACACCGTGCGGAACACCTCGGCCGCGTGCAGCAACGCCTTCGCCGGGATGCAGCCCCGGTGCAGGCACGTGCCGCCGACCTTCTCCTTCTCGACCAAAGCCACGGTGAGCCCTGCCGAGGCGGCGTACAGCGCGGCCGCGTAACCGCCGGGCCCACCGCCCAGGACGACGATGTCGTAGTCGCTCGTGCTCATGCCGTCGCCACCTTCCGGAGGACCTCCGCGATCTCGGCGGGCTGCGGGATCACCGCGTCCTCCAGCGGCGGGCTGGTGGGGGTCGGGGTGTTCTTCGCCGCGATCCGCACCACCGGCTGGTCGAGGTACCAGAAGCACTCCTCCTGGATGGTCGCCGCGATCTCCGCGCCGTAGCCGAGCCGTTTCGCGGCCTCGTGCAGCACGACCGCCCGGGAGGTCTTCCGCACCGAGTCGACGATCGTCTCCACGTCGAGCGGCACGAGCGTGCGGACGTCGATCACCTCGACCGAGATGCCGTCCTTGTCCAGCTCGTCGGCGATCTCGATGCCCTGGTGCACGCCCGCCGAGTACGTCACGAGCGTGACGTCGCGCCCGGGCCGCACGACCTTCGCGACGCCGAGCGGGATCGGGTCCAGCGAGATCGGGCCCGACGCCTTGAGCCGCCGGTAGAGGTACTTGTTCTCCAGGTAGAGCGTGGGGCTGTTGTCGCGGATCGAGCTGATCAGCAGGCCCGCCGCGTCCTGCGGCGTGCCCGGCATGACGATCTTCAGGCCCGGCACGTGCGCGAAGTAGCTCTCCACGCTCTGGCTGTGGGTGGGCCCGGCGCGCAACCGGCCGCCGAACGGCGCCCGCATCGTGACGGGCATGGAGTCGCCGGTGCGCCAGTGGTGGCGCGCCAGCACGTTGATGATCGGGTCGAAGGCGCAGGAGATGAAGTCCGCGAACTGGAACTCCACCACCGGCCGCAGCCCCACCAGCGCGGCGCCCGCGGCGAGGCCGGTGAACCCGGTCTCGGCGATCGGGGCGTCCACCACGCGGCGCGGGCCGTACTTGTCGAGGAAGCCCTTCGTCACCTTGAAGGCACCGCCGAACTGGCCGACGTCCTCGCCGATGATGAAGACGTCCGGGTCGCGGTCCATCTCGCTGTCGAGCGCCAGGCCCACCGCATCCAGGTAGGTGGCGTTCCCCGTGTCGATCGGCCCTGTCCTGGTCGGCCCTGTCCTAGTCGGCATAGACACCGTCCTCGATGTTGCTGGGGTCGGGCATCGGGTCGGCGAGCGCCTTGCGCCGCGCGGCGATGGCGTACTGCCGCGCGTCCTCCCGCACCTGCTTGGCGGCGGTGTCGTCGAGGAGGCCCGCGGCGATCAGCACGTTCTCGAACAGCTCCACCGGGTCCTTCGCCGCGTACTCCTCGTAGAGCTCCTTGAGCACGTAGTCCGCGGGGTCGTGCTCCGCGTGGCCGTGCATGCGCATCGTCACGGCCTCGACCAGCGACGGCCCCTCGCCCGCCCGGGCCCGCGCGACCCCGTCGGCCACCGCGTCGTGCACGGCCAGCGCGTCGGTGCCGTCGACCGTCACGCCGGGCATGCCGTAGGCCACCGCCTTGACGGCGAAGCTCTCCGACGCCGAGGTGAGCCGCAGCGGCGTCGAGTAGGCGTACTGGTTGTTCTCGATCACGAACACGTTGGGCAGCTTCTGCACCGACGCGAGCGTGAGCGCCTCGTGGAAGTCCGCCCGCGACGTCGAGCCGTCACCGCAGAACGCCAGGCAGACCTTGTCCTCGCCGCGGTACTTCGCCGCGAACGCCATGCCCGTGGCCACCGGGAAGTTGGCCGGGATGTGGCTGGGCAGGTTGTAGATGCCCAGGTCGAGCCGGCCGTAGTGCAGCGTGCCGTCGCGCCCGCCGGTCGGCGAGGTGGCCTTGCCCATGAAGCTCGCCATCACCTGCCAGGGCTCCATGCCACGCCACAGGTGTGCGCCGAGGTCACGGTGGATGGGGGCCATGTAGTCGTCGGGCCGAAGCGCGGACGCCGCGCCGACGCTGATCGCCTCGTGCCAGTGGCCGGTGTAGAGGGAGCCGAGCAGGTCGCCGCCCTTGTACATGGCCACCATGCGGTCCTCGACGGCGCGCGTCAGGACCATGAACTTGTGGATCCGCAGCAGCAGCTCGGGATCCCGGTCGGCCACCGTCGAGGACGCCGGCTTCCGCCGGGAGCGGGGAGTCCTGGTCGCCACGTCAGTCGCCCAGGAAGAAGTCGCGCACGAGGCGGTTGAAGTCGGCGGTCCGCTCGATCATCGACCAGTGTCCGCAATGGCTGAACACGGCGAGATCGGCGTTGTCGAGCAGCTCCTCCAACCGGTAGGAATTGGCGAGCGGGATGACCTGGTCCTCCCGGCCGTGCACGATCAGCGTGCGGTGCGGCAGCGCGCGGATCTCCTCCTCGGGTACCGTCATCGCCTCCACCCAGCGCTGCCGCGGGGCGGGGAACATCGAGGAGAACGCCTCCTGGAACCCTGGCTGGGTGGCGCCCTCGTAGCGCACCTGCGCGAGCTCCGCGCCGGTCAGCGACTTGTCGTAGGCGAAGTAGTCCATGACCTGGGTCATGCCCTCGAGCGTTCCGTCGTAGCCCCACACGCCGTCGAGACCCTCGGTGATCGGGAAGGGCACGCCCATCGAGCCCATCAGCACGAGCTTGCCGACGCGGTCGGGGTGCCGGGTGGCGATGCGCAGCGCGATGCCGCCGCCGAAGCTGTTGCCGACGAGGTGGGCCTTCTGGATGCCGAGCGTGTCCATCAGCCCGACGGTCTGGTCGGCCCAGGTGTCGAGGCTGTAGTTCACGCCCTCCGGACGGTCGGAGTAGCCGAAGCCCACCATGTCCGGGGCGACGACGTGGAAGTCCTCCGCCAGCGACGGGATCACCAGCCGCCAGTTCGCGTACGACGTCACGCCCGGGCCGGACCCGTGGATCAGCACGACGTGCTCGTCCCCCTTGCCGCCCTCGAGATAGTTCGTACGGATCCCGTTGCCCTCGGCGCTCTCGCCGATCGCCGGGTTCTCGGTCGTGGTCATGGACTCCCTCTCCAGGCTCGGGGAAATCAGGCGTAGTAGCGGAAGACGAGATCGGCGACGCAGCACGGCTTCGGTTCGCCCTCGACCTCGTAGGTGAGGCGGTAGACGGCCTCCGCGCCACCCTCGAGTGCCTTCACATCGGCGAGTGCGACGTGCATGCGGATCCGGCTGCCGACCCGCAGCGGTGCGGGAAACCGGACCTTGTCCAGGCCGTAGTTGAGGATCACGCCGAAGCCGTCGACGGTGCACACCTCCCACAGCAGGCCGGTGGCCAGGCCGAGGGTCAGGAACCCGTGCTGCACGGTGGCGCCGAACGGGCCGGCCGCGGCGCGGGCCGGATCGGTGTGGATCCACTGCTCGTCGCCGGTGAGCTTCGCGAACAGGTCGATCTGCTCCTGCTCGACGGTCCGCCAGCCGCTCGTGCCGATGTCCTGACCGACGCGTTCCTGCAGGCCCTCGAGGCCGTGCAGGACCACGCCGGTCGCCGCGTCGGTACTGGTCGCCGCGTCGGTACTGGTCGTCTCCGCCATCGGTGCCGCCCTCGTCTCGCCCCTGCTGACCTGGCGCCGAGTGAAACACCGCCCACCGGGCGGTCAGCCGCGCCGACGGCCCTTTCCTGCTGAGTGGGAGTGCGACCGGGGCGGCACCGGCGGCAGCCACGATGGCGGCGAGACGAGGTGACGCTGTGGCCGGTGGGAGTACCGAGTGGCGGGGCCGCTCGGTGATCAGCAAGGTCGTGTCGCTGCTGGACGCCTTCACCCCGGGCGCACCGGAGCTCTCCCTCGCCGAGCTGGCCCGGATCACCGGCCTGCCCGTCTCCACCACCTACCGGCTGGCGTCGGAGCTCGTCGCGTGGGGCGGCCTGGAGCGCGCCGACGGCGGCACCGGCTACCGGATCGGCGTCCGCCTGTGGGAGCTCGGCGCGCTCGCCCCGCGCAACGCGACGCTGCGCGAGGTGGCCCTGCCGTTCATGCAGGACCTCTACCAGGCCACCCGCGAGAACGTGCACCTCGCCGTGCTCGACGGGCGTGAGGCGCTCTACGTCGACACGATCACCGGACGCGGCGCGGTCCGGGTGCGATCGCGGCGTGGCGGACGGCTGCCGCTGCACGCCACCGGCGTCGGGAAGGTGCTGCTCGCCCACGCCGGGGACGCGCTGCTGCACGACCTGTGCGAGTCCGGACTGCGCCGCTACACCGCCCACACCGTCGTCGCGCCCGGGCAGCTACGGCGCTCCCTGGCGGACGTGCGGCGCACCGGCATCGCGTGTGCCCGTGAGGAGATGAGCCTGGGCTCGTCCTCGGTCGCCTCCCCCGTCGTCGACGCCGACGGAGTGGTGGTCGCGGCGCTGGCCGTGGTGCAGCGGGCCGGGCGGGCCGACGTGCGCAAGCTCGGCCCCGCCGTCCGCACGGCCGCGATCTCGACCAGCCGTGCGCTGCAGGACCGCGCCCGGCACGCGGGCCCGCTCGCGATCCGTTCCCGCTGAACGAGAGCAGTTCCTTTCCCGCGTGCCGTGCTCCGGTCAGGGTGGGTGCCTCGACGAGGAGGTCCGGCATGGCAGGCGGAGCGGCGGAGTCCGGGCGTTCGGTGACCAGCAAGGTCACCGCGATCCTGATGGCGTTCTCACGGGGCGACGCATACTCGCTCACGGAGCTGGCGCACCTGACCGGGTTGCCGGTGTCCACCGCGCACCGGCTCGCGGGTGAGCTCGCGGCACGACGGCTGCTGGAGCGCACGGAGGACGGCGCTACCGCATCGGGCTGCCGCTGCGGATGATCGGCGCGGGGGCGGCGGCCGCCCGGCCCGTGACGTCCGACGCCGAGATGACCGGATGCCGCCCGGACGACGCGGCCGCGGCCCTGTCCGGTGCGCCTTCCGCCCACGCCACCCTGCTGAGCCGCGCCGGCGCCGTGATGCGCGACCTCGCACTCGCCATCCGCTCCCCGGTCCGGCTCGGGACGATCGACGGCCGGGTCGTCCTGGAGGTGACGGTCCGGCCGGGCGACCCCGCACCGGTGGCGCTGGCCGCGTCGGCACGGCCCGCACAGGACCATGCCCTGGGCCGGGTCCTGCTGGCCTTCAGCCCGTCCCCCGTGGTCGACGCGATGATCGGCGGGGCGTACCCGGAGCGGTTGCGCCGGTCGCTGGGCACCATCCGGCTGACCCGGTTCGTGGTGTCGCAGCCGGGCGCGGCACCCGGTGCGGTGGCGATGCCGGTGTTCGGAGCGGGCGGGGCGCTGCTCGCCGCTCTCGAGCTGGAGGTCGCCGACATGCCCGACGGCCTGCACGGCGCCCGCGCGGCGCTGGCCGTGGCGACGGGGAGCCTGTCACGGCAGCTGGCGACGACCCACCCCGCCGAGGCCACAGCGGTCTGACCGTCCGCGCGGTGGCCCCGCGGCACGTCCACCGCACCACCCGCGTGGCTCCCGAGGGGTGGGACCACGCTCAGGGTGCGCTCGGTGCCGCCCGTAGGCCGGATTTGACGTCGAGCGGCGCGTCGCCCGTCGCGTACCACTCGTAGACGCCGTCGGACCGCGTGCGCCGCTCCACCGCCCCCGACCAGCGCAGGTAGGCGATGTGGGCGAGCGTCTCGGAGATCGCGAGCTGGCGCTGGTGGGCGAGGATCGCCTTCGCCACGAGCAGGTCGGCCAGCTCGGTCACGGTGTACGGCCGCTCCCGGATCGCCGCGCGCACCC
The DNA here is from genome assembly GCF_025965585.1 of Pseudonocardia sp. Classification (GTDB taxonomy): domain Bacteria; phylum Actinomycetota; class Actinomycetes; order Mycobacteriales; family Pseudonocardiaceae; genus Pseudonocardia. The sequence continues at coordinate 12,276 of NZ_JAOPWR010000232.1, read as the reverse complement.
GCTCCAGCCGCCGCAGCTTGTTGCGCAGGATCGCCTCGATCCGCCCCACCGCGTCGCCGAACGGGCGGCCGTGGCCGGGATGGACGAGCTGCGGGCGCAGGTCCGCGATGCGGCGCAGCGAGTCGAGGTAGCTGCGCAGCGGGTCGGCGTCGAAGCCGCGCTCGAACGTCACGGGCGGGGTGATGCCGGGCAGCAGGTGGTCGCCGGAGAGCAGCAGCTCCCGCGTGGGCGACCAGAGGCAGACGTGGCCGAGCGAGTGTCCCGGCGTGTGCACGACGTCCCAGTCCTCGCCGCCGATCGTCAGCACCTCGCCGCCGCGGAGCCGCTGCGACGCCTCCACCACCGAGTGCAGATACGGCAGCCAGCGCGTGAGGTGGTCGGCGAGGTCGGTGCGCTCGGTCTCGGAGACGCCATGGTCGGCGTAGGTGTCGCGGCGCCGGGCGCGCGCGGTGTCCGGGTGGCGGTACTTCTCGCAGTCGAGGTCGGTGTGTGCGTGCATGAGCAGCGGCGCGCCGGTGAGCTCCATCAGCCGTCCGGCCATGCCGTAGTGGTCGATGTGGGCGTGCGTGACGACGATCCGCGAGACGTCGCGCAGCGCGTACCCGGCGCCCTCCAGCCCTGCCTCCAGCGCGCCGACACCGCCGTCGGGCAGGTCGGGCCGCCACACCCCGCAGTCGACGATCGTGACGTGGTCGCCGTCCGGGATGACGGTCATGGTGACGCTCTCGACGCCGTTGACCCCGACCGGCAGCGCGACGGACACGGCCTCCGCGGCGCTCATCCGTGCATGCGCTCGAGCAGCGTGAACCACACCCGCAGCTCCACCCGGTAGGAGGTGCCGGACCCGTCGAGCACGCCGGAGATGCGCTGCACCTCGAACGAGGTGATGCCCTCCAGGGAGAGCCGGGCGCGGTCGAGCGCCTCGGTCACGGCGTCCTGGACGGTGTCGCCGGTCCCGATCAGCTCGATCGCCTTCTGCACGGTCACGCCGTCATCATCGGCGGCACCGGGTCAGCCCGGCGGCGGCTCCCACTCGGCGGAAACGGTGCCGGCCGCGACGTAGCCACCGCCCATCGCGACCTCGCGCACCCCGAGGCCCGGCACCCGCTCCGCGAGCAGCTCCCAGGGCCGGTCGAAGCCGGTGAAGTCGCGCACGTAGGGGGCGTGCAGGGCCAGCACCGACGCGTTGACGGCGAGCGCCCACGGGGGCGCCCACTTGCCGCCCCCGGCCGCCACCCCGCCACCGGGCCGCACGTGGGCCACCACGTGGTCGACGGCCGATGCCGACTGCAGCACGTCGTGGACCGCGCAGAAGAGCGCATGGTCGGCGACGGGCAGCTCGGCCTCGGCCACGGTCGCCTCGACGAGCACGACGTTGGACCAGCCGGCGGCGGTCGCTCGCTCGGAGGCCACCGCGAGCATGTCCGGCGCCGCGTCCACGCCGACGATCGTGCCGTCCGGCCCGATGCGTTCCTCGATCTGCGCGAAGCACAGTCCGGTGCCGCACCCCACGTCGATGACGACATCGCCACGCCGCAGGGGCAGCTGGTCGACGACCTCGCGGCGGTAGCGCCCGAAGGAGCCGGTGCGCTTGTCGTAGGCGGAGGCGTCACGGGCGTAGGCGGGCAGTGGGACGGCGGGCCAGGTGGAGGTGGCGGGCGGTCGGGTCATGTGGCCCTCTCGGCATGGGCTGCCCTGCGCGGGCAGGGTGGGGGCCGGACGCAGGTCCAGCGCGATGGGCGCGCCACGACACTGTGACCGCCCCAGCCTGGTGCCGGACCCGGCCGGACGGAACCCCCGGATCGGCGGCCGGTGCCGCGCCTCGTCCGTCCGGTGGCCCCGGGGCGCGCGAGTGGCGCAGCGCAACCCATGATCACCGCTCACCGACTCGGCCCGTCAGCGGAACGACTGCACGCTGTCCCCCGCCGCACGGCGGGACCGTCATGATCGCCCGCGCGCCGACGAGGCCCGGACCGGTGCACCCCTCGGCCTCCGGGAAGCGGATCATCGCACCGGCGTCGGCGCGGAGACGGCGCCGACGGCCGGCGCGTCATCGGACGGCGCCCGCTGGAACAGCGTGTAGAGGTAGACCAGCGACGGGACCAGGATCAGCGCCCCCACCACGAGCGACACCAGCGTGGCCACGAGCGTCGCCCGGGCCACCGCCGCGTCGGCGATGGTCAGGGCCGGGGGCAGCAGGTACGGGTACTGCGCCACCGCCCACCCGACGAGGATCGCGGCCACCGCGAGGGCCGAGGCGACGCGCGCAGGCGCATAGCGGCGCCGGACGAGCAGCACGATCGCGGCCAGCCCCGCCACCACCGACACCACCACGACGGGCAGCGCGCGGCCGGTCAGACCCGCGAACAGCAGCGGCGCGTCGGCCCGCAGCACGAAGAACCCGCCCAGCCCCACCGCGCCCGTGATGGCAGCGGTGCCGATCGCCCGGCCCCGGAACTCCCTCGCCAGGTCCTCGTGGCCGTCGCGCCGGGCGTCACCGCACAGGAACACGGCGGCGAGGTAGGCGCAGACGAGCACGGCCAGTACGCCGCCCAGGGTCGAGGTCGGGTTCACCCAGCTCGTGGTCACGTCGCCGGCCCCGATGCCCGGCGGGACCCGGCCCGACGCGACCCCTCCGACGATGGTGCCGAGGAAGTACGGAGTGATCAGCGACGACAGCGCGAACGAGGCCCCGAGGAAGCGCCGCAGCCCGAGCGTGGTGACGCTCTTGCGGAACGCGAACGCCGCGCCGCGGGCGATCATGCCGAACGCCGCGAGGAGCAGCGGCTGGTAGAGCGTGGTGGTGACGGAGACGAACGCTCCGGAGAACGCCGTCCACAGCACCACCAGCACGAAGATCAGCCAGACGTGGTTGGCCTCCCAGACGGGGCCGAGCGAGTGCTCGATCAGGTCGCGCTGCCGCTGCCCGCGCCGGGTACCGCCGGCCAGCAGGTCCCACACACCGGCGCCGAAGTCGGCGCCGCCGAACAACCCGTACGCGATGAGCCCGACGAACATGACGCCGAGCACCGCGTCCGCGAGCGTCATCGCAGTGCCCGCTCGGGCTCGGGCTCCTGCGGCGCGGGCGTGGCATGCGACCGGGCGAGCCTGCGCAGCACCACCAGCGTGAGCACGGTGAGCAGCACGTAGATCACCACCACCGCGTAGTAGCCGAGGTAGAGACCCGGCGCCGGGCTGACGGCGTCGGCGGTGCGCAGGATTCCGTAGACGATGAACGGCTGGCGGCCCACCTCGGTGGTGACCCACCCGGCCTCCATCGCGACGACGGCCGCGGCACCCGAGACCGCCACCGCGCGGAGGAACCAGCGCGACTGCGGCGCCCGCCGTCGTCGCCACCAGCTCCACGCGAGACACAGGGTGATCAGCAGCAGGGCCGAGCCGATCCCGACCATCGCGTTGTAGGACAGGTGCACGATGTTCACCGGCGGGCGCAGGTCGGGCGGCACGCTCTCCAGGCCCACCACCTTGCCGTTCGGGTCGTGGGTGACGAGCAGCGACAGCCCCCACGGCACCTCGAGCGCCCACTGCAGCCGGTTGTCCACGAAGATCCCGCCCAGCGACAGCGGCACCGCCGTCGACGTCCGGTAGAGCCCCTCCATCGCCGCGAGCTTGACGGGCTGGTTCTCCGCCACCGCGTTCGCGATCCAGTCCCCGACCACGATCTGGATCGGAGCGGCGATGCACGCGACGGTCAGCGGGATGAGCAACCCGAAGCGGTGGTAGCGGTCGCGCCTGCCGCGCAGCATCCCGACCGCGTACACCGACGCCACGGTGAACCCCACCACCATGTACGCGGCGACCACCATGTGCACGAACTCCGGCCACGTGTCCGGGCCGAACATCGCACCCACCGGGTCGGCGTTCACGACCCTGCCGTCGGGAGTCAGCTGGAAGCCGGTCGGGTTGTTCATCCACGAGTTGGCGGCGATGACGAAGAACGCGCCCAGCAACCCGGAGATGATCATCGGTAGCGCGCTGAGCATGTGGGCGCGCGGCGACATCCGGTTCCAGCCGAACAGGTAGATGCCCACGAAGATCGCCTCGATGAAGAACGCGAAGCCCTCCAGCACGAACGGGAACCCGAACACCGGGCCGAAGGGCGCCATCAGGCCGGGCCACAGCACGCCCATCTCGAACGACAGGAGCGTCCCGGACACCGCGCCGGCAGCGAACATCACCCCCATCGCCTTGGCCCAGGTGTGTGCGAGGTCCAGCAACTCGGGGTTGCCGCGCCGGTGCCCGCGCCACTCGGTGAACACGACGAGCACGGGGAACGCGATGCCGAAGCACGAGAAGATGATGTGCCAGCCAAGCGAGAGCGCCATCTGCATGCGCGCCGGGTAGAGGTTCTGCGCCGCGTCGGCGAGCACGAGTCCGTACGAGTCCACACCGACCTCCGCATCGGGCCATCCGGCCGAACCCAGGATGGTGGCGCGCCGGTCCGATCGGACACCGCTCCCGCTCGGCGGAAGTGGTCGCGCGACAAACCGGCGGAACGCGGTCGACACTGCCGGGGTGGACCGCGACGCCGACCCCTGGTCGACCTGGCCGGGTCCGGCCGCGCTGCGGGCGCTGAGCGGACTGTTCCCGGGCACGGGCGCGGGTCCGTCTGTGCCCGGCCTGCTGGGGCTCGGGGCCGCCGTCGAGGCCGTGCTGCGGGCCGCCGGACGTCGGCTGTCCGGCCGCCGCGTCACGGTGCCGGGCACTGGCGGCGAGCTGAGCCTGTGCCTGGAGTCCCTGCGCGTGCACCCGGAGCCGGTGGGGCTCTCCCTCGGCCAGCTCGGCGAGGTGCGCGTGGCGGCCACCGACGTGCGCCACCGCGACCTGGAGGCCCACCGCGCCGTCCTCGTCGGCCACAACGTGCACGTGCGGCCGCTGCCCGCCCCGACCGTGGTGGCCGCGCCCGTGACGCTGGAGCTGCGGCTGCGCCCCGCCGTCCTCCACGACCGGCTCGCCGCGCTGCGACCGGCGCTGCGCCTGGAGATCGGCGACGGTGCGGCGCGGGTGCACCTCGCGCGGCACCTCGGACGGGGATCGCTGACCGTCACCCCGGAGGTGACGGCCGAGGCCCTGCTGCTGCGGCCCCGCACCCTGCAGGTGGGCAGGCTCCGCACCGCGCTGCCCGCGTGGCTTCCGGAGCTGCGGATCGCCCTGCCCGCTCTCCCCAGGCGCCTGCGGCTGCGCGATGTCACGACGGACGGGGACGAGATCGTGCTGCACCTGCACGCGGACGAGTGGAGCGAGCCCGTCCCACCGGCCCGACTGACCGCGCTGCTCCGCCGCTTCGCTTGACATAGTTAACGATGACTGCGTACTATTTCAAGCAACGCCAACGACGTCGAAGGAGACACCGCCATGACCGCCCCGACCGACCAGATCGCCGCCATCGCCCAGCGCAGCCAGGACGCCACCACCGCGGCCGTCCGCACCTGGACCGAGAGCCTCCAGCACTATGCGCTGTCGTTCTCGGCCGAGAACCCGCTCCCCGCCGCCACCGAGATCCACACCGTCGTCGACACGTGGTTCGACCTGGCCGCGAACCTGCTCACCGCGCAGAAGGCCCTCGTCGCGACGCTGATCGACGCAGGCACCGAGGCCACCGACACGCTCGGCGAGCAGGCCCGGACGGCAGCCGCGGCGTTCACCCCGGTCACCGCCGCGACCGAGGCGCCGAGGCGCGCCCGCGCCACCCGCAACGGTCCCGCGGCCTCAGCCCCGCCCGCCTGACCCCCATGAGCCCGGCCCACGGCCGAGGAACGCGAGAGCCCGTCCGGTGCCCCGGACGGGCTCTCGTGCGTCGGCACGAGGAACGGCGGCGAGCCGCACGTCGGTTCCGCTCAGCGACATACCGGCGGTACTGGATCGATCGCCACCCGCGATGGACAGGCATGACGTCCTCACGCACGCCGGACCCGCCCGCAGACCTCGAGGAGCGGGCCCGCGAGCTGTACCTCCGCTACGGCGCCCTGCCGTGGTCCGAGCTCCCCGAACGCACCCGCGAGCATTTCCGCTGCCTCGTCAGGGACAACATCGACGGACAGGGCGGGCCGCTGGCAAGCTGACGCCCGCACCACCCGTCCCCGATCACGTCCCCGGAGGCAGCCCGCGTGAACCGGATCGCCCTGCACCAGTCCACCGTGCACCCGCTCGACCCCGTGGGCCTCGTGCGGGTCGTCGAGAGGGCCGGGCTGCAGTCGATCGGGCTCCGGGTCGCCGCCGTCGTCGACGGCACGCAGTGGTGGAGCAAGGGCATCGGCTCGGAGATGCTGCACGAGCTGGTGCCCGCCCTGCTGGCCTCGCGGGTGACCGTGCTCGACGTCGGGCGGGTCGAGCTGGGGCCGGAACTGCGGGTGGTCGACAGCCGCCACGCCTACAGCCGCGCGCTGGAGCTCGGCGTCCGGCTCGGGGCCCAGTTCGTCACCGCGCGCGCCGCCACCGGCTCCGCCGAGGACCCGGCCGAGCTGTTCGGTCTGCTCGCCGAGCTCGCCCACCGCTACCGCCTCCGCCCACTGCTCTCGGTGGTTCCGGGAACGCCGGTGGCCGACCTGGAGCGGGCCGTGGCGGTCGTCGGCGACACCGGGGGCGGGGTCGTGCTGGACGTCTCCCCGCTCCGCGACGAGGCCGACCGGATCGCCGACACCGTGGTGGAGCTCGGCGACCTGCTCGGCTACGTCCGCGTGCCCGCCCGCGAGCTCGGGGGCGCGGGGGCGGGCCGCGGGATGCTGGCCACGCTGCCGCCGGAGATCGCGGTGGCGATCGGCGGCACGGTCGCCGACGCACCCGGCGCGCCGGGCCCCATCGCCGACGACCACGTGGCCCGCGTCGTCGCGCTGCGCGAGGCCGTCGACGCCATGCTGCGCCACCCCGAGGCCGCCCACTGACCGGCACGATCCCGCCGTACCCCGTCCCCGGCAGCCGCCGGCCGGGTGTCCCCTGCCGCCCGGCGACACCGTCCGCTCGCACGGGGCGCACTCTCGCCCGTTCGCGCGGTCCGCTGGGAGGCGGACGTCACCGGCGCGGATGACACCTGGACGAGGGGGCCCACCACCATCGCCCGGCGCTCGACCTGCAGCCGCCCGGCCGCGACGGCGAGCTCCAGGGCGACCTGCGGCTAGCGGCTCATCGACGGGCCGCCAGCAGCTCGCGCAGCGGCCGGGGCGTGATGCCGTGGGCCGCGTCGACGAGCCGGGCCTTGCGGCGGGTGACGAGCACGCCCACCACCGCGAGCGCCCACACCGGGTACTGCACCAGCCAGGCGACGCGGAACGCCTCGAGTGTGAACCCTCCCATCGCCGTGAGCAGCGCACCCATGACGGCCAGCACCACCAGCGTCGCGAGGAAGCCGCCGAGGTTGACCATGCTCTGGGCGACCCCGAGGTTGGAGCTGGGGTTCGTGGTGCGCGCGATGTCGATGCCCACCACCGACCCGGGGCCGCCCGCCGACAGCACCACGACCAGCACCACCAGGAGCCAGCGCGGTGCCGGCCCGGGCAGCGCCAGCACCGCCGTCCAGACGGTCACGTCGGCGGCGATGACGCCCAGCAGCAGCCACGACCGGCGCAGCGGGTGCCGCATCGCGAGCACGCCGACCATCGGGCCGATGAGGATCGTGCACACCACGAACAGCGTGATCAGGGCGCTGGCCTCGGACGCCGTCAGCCCTTGGGCCGAGACGAGGAACGGCACGCCCCACAGCAGCGCGAACACCATCATCGAGAACTGCGTGCCCATGTGGCCGAAGAAACCGAGTCGGGTGCCGGGCCGGCGCCACACCGCCGAGAGCTGCGCCGCGATCTCGCGCACCGACACCGACGGTGCCGGCGACCATCCCGCGCCGTCGGGCCCGATCGGGGCGTTGCGGACCACCGCCAGCGCCAGCACGGCGACGAGCGCGCTGCCGGCGGCGGCGCCGGCGAAGGCCGCCGACCAGCCCGAGGCGTGCAGCAGCGCCAGGAACGGCACCGCCGAGAGGATCTGCCCCAGCTGGCCGAGGATCGTCGTCAGCTGGGTGAGGACGGGGACGCGCCGCGCCGGGAACCAGCGCGGGATCAGCGCCAGCACCGCGACGAAGACGATCGCGTCGCCGGTGCCGACCAGCACGCGGGCGAGCACCGCCAGGGGCAGCGCCGAGGCGAAGGCCAGCACGAGCTGACCGCCGGTCAGCAGCGACCCGCTGACCACCAGCATGATCCGGGCACCGAACCGGTCGACCAGCAGGCCGGCCGGGATCTGGGCCGCGACGTACACCGCGACCTGGACGAACACGAACGCCGACAGCGTCGCGGGCGTGACGGAGAAGTGCCGCGCGGCATCGAGCCCGGCCACGCCGAGCGTGGTCCGTTGCATCACGGTGATCACGTAGGCGGCGACGCCGACGGTCCACACCGCCCAGGCCGTTCTCGTCGTGACGGCTACACCGGTGCTTCCCACGTCATCTCCTCAGCTGGACCGAGACCAGTATGGCAAACGTTTGCCATAATTTGCCAGCGTCGGGTACAACTGAGGCATGCCCCACAGCGTCGACAGCAGCGGAGCGCCGTCGCGGACGGAGGCCGTCACGCTGCACGACGTCGCCCGCGAGGCCGGCGTCGCGGTGTCGACCGTGTCGCGGGCACTGTCCAACCCCGACCGCGTCAGCAGCCGCACCCGCGAGCACGTGCAGGCCGTCGCACGGCGGCTCGACTACCGGCCCAACCGGATCGCGCAGGCCCTGCCCTCGGGACGCACGCGGATGCTCGCGCTGCTGGTCAGCGACATCACCAACCCCCACAACTTCGGGCTGATCCGCGGCGCGGAGGCGCAGGCGCGCGCGGCGGGCTACACGCTCGTCCTCGGTGACTCGCAGGGCAGCGCCGAGCTGGAGTCCGACCACGCGGACCGCATCGGCTCGGCCGTCGACGGGCTCGTGCTCGCCTCCAGCCGCCTGCCCGAGGACGCGCTGCGCGCGGTGGGCGGCCGCCGCCCCGTCGTGCTCTACAACCGCGAGGCGGACGGGTTCGCGAGCGTCGTCACCGACTCCGACGACGGGAGCAGGCAGATCGTCGAGCACCTCGCCGCGCTGGGCCACCCGTCGATCGCGTACCTCGGCGGCCCACCCGACGCGTGGTCCGACGCCGAACGCGGGCAGGCGTTGGAGCGGCACTCGGCGGCCGCCGGGATCGCGTTCACGCGGCTGGGGCCGTTCTCCCCCACCGTCGACCACGGGGAGGCCGCCGCCGACGTCGGCATCGCGAGCGGCGCCACCGCCCTCATCGCGTTCAACGACCTGCTCGCCATCGGCGTGCTGCGCCGCCTCGAGCACCTCGGGATCGCGGTGCCCGCCGATGTCAGCGTGGTCGGCTACGACGACATCTTCGGCTCCGACTTCTGCCATCCCCCGCTGACCACCGTCACCAGCCCCTCGGAGCAGGCCGGGAGGGCACTGATCGACGTGCTCCTCGGCAGCCGCCACGACGCGCGCGTGGTGCTGCCGACCTCCTTGCGGGTGCGGGACTCGACCGCCCCGGCGCCGGCGCACCCGCCGTCGAGATCGCACCGGCCGGACGGTCCGGCGGCGTCACGGCGGCCATGACGCCGTTCGGGGCGGACGCCGACGGCGACGAGGGGGATCGTCGGTCAGGCCGGATGAGCGCAGGAACTCCGCGACCCGCGCGAGGACCGGGTGGGCGTCACCGCACCGACGCCAGGCGCTCGTGCACCATGCGGACCGCCATCGCACCCTCCCCCACCGCGGACGCGACCCGCTTCACCGATCCGCTGCGGACGTCCCCGGCCGCGAACACCCCGCGCGCGCTCGTCTCCAGCAGCAGCGGAGCGTCGGCCTGCCCGTCGTCGGGGGCCACGGCGGCACCGGTCAGGACGTAGCCCCCGTCGTCGCGCGCGACGGCGTCGCCCAGCCAGCCCGTGCAGGGCGATGCGCCGATGAACACCCCCAGCCTGCGGGCGGGCACTGTCCGGCGCTCGCCGGTCTCGATGTCCTCGATGACGACGGCCTCCAGCACGCCACGCTCCCCCACCAGCTCACGCACCTCGGTGTGCAGGTGCAGCTCGATCCGGGGATCGTGCAGGATCCGGTCCGCGAGGTAGCGCGACATGTTCTCGTCGAGGTCGTGCTCGCGGACGACGAGTTGCACCCCGACCGCGTGGCCGGCGAGGAACAGTGCGGCCTGGCCGGCCGAGTTGCCGCCGCCGACGACCGCCACCGGCTCGCCCGCACACATCTGGGCCTCGATGAGGGTGGCAGCGTAGAGGACGCAGGTGTCCTCGAACTCCTCCAGCCGCGGCACCGGCAGCCGCCGGTAGCGGGCCCCGCACGCGAGGACGACCGCGCGCGCCGTGACGGTGTCGCCGCCGCTGATCCGGATCCGGTTGAGCCCGTCATCGCCGATCTCCAGGGCCACCGCCTCGGACGGCACCGCCATCCGGGCGCCGAACTTCTCGGCCTGCACGACGGCCCGGTCGGCGAGCTCCCCGCCGGAGATCCCGGCCGGGAAACCGAGGTAGTTCTCGATACGCGACGATGTCGCGGCCTGCCCACCCATGGCGACGCCGTCGAGCAGGACCGTGGCGAGCCCCTCCGACGCGCCGTAGACGGCGGCGGCCAGTCCGGAAGGGCCGCCCCCGACCACGGCCAGGTCGCAGACCTCGACCGCGGGGCCGCCGCGCGCGAGCCCCGTCAGCGCGGCGAGATCGGCCGGCCCGGGATTGCGCAGCAGCCGGTCGCGCCACACAACGACCGGTGTCTCGTCGGGAGTGATCTGGAGCTCGCGCAGGAGCGAGTCCGCGGCGGGGTCGGACTCGAGGTCGACGAACCGGTGCGGCAGCCGGTTGCGGGCGGCGAACTCCCGGAGCCGATGGCTGTCCGGGGAGAACCGGGACCCGATGATCCGGAACCCGGCCCCCTCGCCGAGCTCCAGCGTCCGGCGGATGAGGTAGGCCCGCAGGATCTCGTCGCCGAGGGCGGGATCGTCCACGAGGTGGGCGCGGAAGCGGTCCGCGGGTACGACGAGGAGGTCGCCGGAATCGGCCGCGAGCCAGGTCACGAAGGCCACCTGCCCGGTGAGCAGGCCGAACTCGCCGAGGAACCGCCCCGGGCCGTGGACCCGGACGACCCGCTGCTCGGGGGTGCCGAAGCCCTCCACCACCGCGACCCGCCCCGACTGGATCACCCGGAACGCGTCGTCCGGCGCGCCCTCGGCGATCAGCACCTGACCGCGCTCCATCCGGGTGCGCTCGCCGAGAGCGGACAACGCGCGGACCTCCGGCTCGTCGAGCCGGGGGTAGGCCCCTGTCAGGTCCGGGCTCTCACCGTCGGGGACGGACGCGAGCAGCTGCTCGAGGTCTGCCCCGGGCGGGGCCGAGCCCGTGCGTGTCATGCGAACACCTCGTCGACGTAGCACCAGCGCCAGTCCTCGCCCGGCTCGAACGACCGCACGATCGGGTGCCCCACGAACCCGGCGTGGCCCCGCGCGTGCCGCATCGGGGAGGAGTCGCAGCAGCCGACGTGCCCGCACGTGAGGCACAGCCGCAGATGCACCCATGCGCTGCCGATCTGCATGCAGTCCTCGCATCCCTCCGGGGTGCGCGGCACGACGTCGCGGATCCAGGTGACATGCGGGTCGACGCCCCGGTCAGGCCTGATCCCCGCGGTCATCGCCTCGCCCGCTCGCCGAGGACCAGCGCCGCGCCGATCGCGGCGAGCCAGGCGTCCTTGGCCAGCGCGATCCCGTCCTGGGTCGGGAACGGGGAATGGGGGCGGCGCATCCCGGGAGTGCGGGCGTAGAGCCCGAGCAGCCCGGCGCCGAACCCGAGCAGCCCCAGCCCGGCGATGCCCGCCGGCACGAACGGGACGAGCAGCGCCGCCCCGATGAGGACCTCCCCGGCCGAGAGCGCCTTGACGAACGTGGCGGGATCCATGCCCTTGAGGAAGGGGTAGGCCCCGGCCGCGAAGCCGTGCAGATGCTTGGCCGTCTCCTCGTCGGCGCCCCACTTGCCCAGGCCCGAGTCCACGATGTAGGCACCGGAGGTCAGCCGCAGCGGCACCTCCCACATGTCGCCGCGTGACATCGTGCTGGCGGTGGATCGGCTCACTGGGTTGTCTCCTGGTCGGGTCGGTCTGCGAGCGCCTGGTCGAGCCAGCTGCGCAGCTGCGGGAGGGGCACCGCTCCCGGCTGCCGGGCGACGACCTCCCCGTTACGCACCACCATCAACGTGGGCACCGCACGAACCTCGAACCGCTGCGACAACACCGGCGCC
>NZ_JAOPWR010000429.1 GCF_025965585.1 Pseudonocardia sp. | reverse complement strand
AGTCGGCCGGGGCTTCCCGCCGTGGCGACCGGCCGACCGGGTCACACCGCCTCTGGCCCGGCACCAGACCGGCAGCCGCCCAACCCGGCGCGAGGGAGCTGACGGCTTCTTCACCGACGGCGGTCATGCCACTGGCCGGTCCCCCGGATGTACGCCCCACAACATAGAAATCGCCGCGCGACGCAGGCCTTGGCTGCGTAGGTCCAGGCGTCGGGACCACGTGGCCGCAGGTGGTTCCGGACCGTCCCTGCTTCCGGGCCGTCCCGTGCGAGTCTCCGCACAAATTTGCCGAAGAAGGCACGTGCCAAGGGCCAAGCTCAGTGTAGTGGTGTCGGGGACGAGGCTGACGCGCGCTCGAGCGAGGACGTCGAGGCCGAGGTAGCGGCGCCTTCGGCCCATTCGTCGTGCTGCTCGGCCAGCACGGCACCGACCAGGCGGATCAGGGCGTCGCGATCCGGGAGGATGCCCACGACGTCGGTGCGGCGGCGGATCTCCCGGTTCAAGCGTTCGCTGGGGTTGTTGGACCAGATTTGACGCCAGATCTCCTTGGGGAAACCGGTGAAGGCCAGCACGCCCGCGCGGGCGGCGTCGAGGTGCTCGGCGACCTTCGGCAGTTTCTCGGCGACCGCGTCGAGGACCCGGTCGAACTGGGCGTGCATCGAGGCGGCGTCGGGCTGGTCGTAGACCGAGTGCAGCAGCGCCCGCACCCACGGCCACGATGCCTTCGGGGTGGCCGCCGTCAGGTTCGCCGCGTAATGGGGTTCTGCAGCGCTGCCAACCGGCGCCGGGCAGCGTCGCCCCGATCGCGGCCACGAGCCCGTCGTGGGCATCGGAGGTCACCAGCTTCACCCCGGACAGCCCGCGGGCCGTCCGTCGGTGCGATCGTGGCCTTTGACCTGCGGCTCGTCGGCGGCCTGAGTAACGTAGTTGACCCCAAGGTGCACCCGGGTATCGCACGCCCGTTGCACGCTCGGTGGAGTGCCAACGACCCCAGGCTGCGCTCCAAGTTGCTGTCGTCCTCGCCGGTGAGCTGGCGAACCGGTGAGGAATGCCTTGTCGTCCCGTCGGGACGCTCACCGGCTTCTGCCGTCGATAAAGGACGCAGGAGTCCATGGGCTTGTCCTCGCGTACGTCGTGCGGCATCGTCGGTGCCGATACCACAGGATCTCGGCCGGAAGGAACGCCATGATCAAGGTAAGCGTGCTCTATCCTCACAACGAGGGCGCGAAGTTCGACATGGACTACTACCTGGGCCAGCACATCCCGATGGTTCAAGAGAAGCTGGGCGCGGCACTCAAAGGCGTTTCGGTCGAGCAGGGTGTGGCGGGCGGGACGCCGGACGCACCGCCGGCCTTCGTCGCCATGGGTCACCTTCTGTTCGACTCGGCGGCGGCGTTCGAGCAGGCCTTTGGGCCGCACACCGAGCAGATCATGGGCGACATCCCGAACTACACGCCGATCCAGCCAACGATCCAGATCAGCGACGTGAAGATGTAACGCTGAGATCGAACTGGTGAGGTCCACGCGTGAACGCGAGACCGGGCGGCAAGGGCCGAGTCGAAGGCACCGGGCACCCGACGACGATAACGGCAGGCTGAACCGCCCCGGCGTGTCCGGAGCTATCGGCTTGAGTTCTCTGGCTGCGGTGTGACTGTTCGTTGACGGTAGTGGGCGGCCTCAAGTTCGGCGAGTGGGATGTCTCCGGCGGCGCTGTGTAGCCGTCGGTGGTTGAACCAGCCGACGTACTCGAGGGTGGCGATCTCGACCCGCTCGACGCTGCGCCAGGGCCCTCTCGGTTTGATCAGCTCGGACTTGAATAGCCCGATGGTCGACTCGGCCAGCGCATTGTCGTAGGCGTCGCCGACCGTGCCGACCGACGGTGCTGCGGCGGCCGGGGCGAGGCGCTCGGTGTAGACGATGGACGTGTACTGCGACCCGGCGTCGGTGTGCATGATCAAACCGTCCAGCTTGGCCCGGCCCTGTTCGGCGCGGATCCAGACGGCGTGTTCGAGGGCGCGAGGACAAGCTCGGTGCGCATGCTCGTCGTCGCGCGCCAGCCCAGGATGCACCGGGAGTAGGCGTCGATGACGAAGCGACGTAGGCCACCCCGGACCACGTGGTGAACCGTCTCGGGTTCGTTGCCGGCTTCAGGCTGGCGGCCGCACGCCGGGGTCGAGATCGGCCTGCACCGTCTCGCGGACCAAGTCGTGCGCGAAGCGGTAGTGGCCGACAGCATGCGGGTGTAGCAGCCCCTCGGTCGTGGCCCCGTCGAGGTCCACGGCCACCTCTGCGGCGGGGCGCCGCAGCAGGTCGGCGAGCACGGCGATGTCGACGTCGCGGCCCAGCACGGCGGCCGCACCTACCGTGGCGGCGGACTCGTCGGCCAGCCGGGCGACCTGCGCGCGGATCGCCTGGCGGATGCCCGCAGGCACCGACCATCCCGGCTCGGGCACCCCGGCGGCAAGCATCCGCGCGACGGCCGTGACGAACAGCGGGTTGCCGTCGGTGCGCGCGGCGATCGCGTCGACGAGCTCGGCGGGCGCCACGGTGCCAGCCGTCGCGCGGACGATCTGCGCGATCCCCGCCGTGTCGAGCCCGCGCAGCGCCAGCACCGTCGCGGCGCCCTCCAGCGCGGCGACCGTCTCCCGCATCCCCGGCTGCCAGCCGGCCTCGATGGGGCGGTAGATCGCGACGAGCAGCACCGCGGACCGGCGCAGCTCGCGCGCGAGGAATTGCATCAGCAGCGCCGAGGGCTGCCCGGCCACGTGCAGGTCGTCCACGACCACGGCGAGCGGGGCGACGCCCGCGGCACCGGCGAGCGCCGCCGCGACCGCGTCGAACAGCGCGAAGCGGGCCCCGTCGGAGGCGACGCCCGCGGGATCGGGGCTGCCGAGTTCCGGCACGAGATGGGCGAGCCGCGGGATGTCGGCGTCCGGGCCGGCGGGCCAGCCCGCGCAGCACCTGCGTCCACGGCCAGTACGCGGGAGCACCGCCCGCCTCCCAGCCGCTGCCCCACAGCACCGTGAGATCGGTCGCCTCGGCGCGCGACATCGCCGCGGTCACCAGCTCGGTCTTGCCCATGCCGGCGGCCCCGGCGACGAGTACGAGCCTGCTGCGCCCGCCGCGGACGTCGGCGAGCGCCGCGTCCAGGGCGCACAGCTCGGCGGACCGGCCGACCAGCTCCATCTGGCCTCCCGTCGGGGTCGCGATCGTACGGCGCGGTGGAACGGATCGTTACCTCCGAACGCACGCCTTCGGGGTACATGCCTGCACCGACCGAAGGAGCACACCGTGACCACCACCGAGATCACCGACACCGCTCGCGCGAACGCCTTCACCGGCAAGGTCCTCACCGACACGGCCGCGGCGGCGGCGGTCGTGCTCGCCGCGTTGGGTGACCGGCTGGGCCTGTTTGCCGATCTCGCCCAGCACGGCCCGGCCACCAGCGCCGAGCTCGCCGCCCGCACCGGCACCGACGAGCGCTACGTCCGTGAGTGGGCGGCGGGTCTCGTCGCCGCCGGATACCTGGAGCACGACACGCCGGCGAACCGGTACCTGCTGCCGGCCGAGCACGTCCCGACGCTCGCGACCGAGTCCGGTCCGGCGTTCTTCGGCGGCGTGCACCAGGAGCTCGTCGGTGCCCTGCAGGGCTACCACCACATCGCCGAGTCGTTTCGGCGCGGCGGCGGTCTCGCACCCGAGAACCTGCACGCCGACGTATGGACCGGCACCGAGCGGTTCACCGCGGGCTGGCACGAGCACCTACTGGTGCAGCAGTGGCTGCCGCTGATGCCGGACGTGCAGCGGCGGCTGCGTGCCGACGCCCGCGTCGCCGACGTCGGCTGCGGCGCCGGCCATGGCCCGATCCGGATCGCCCAGGAGTTCCCGGACTGCACGGTCGTCGGGATCGACACGCACGCGCCGACGATCGCACGGGCCCGCCGCGCCGCCGCCGAAGCCGGGGTCGCCGACCGTGTCGAGTTCCTGGTGGCCGACGCCGCGGTGGGGCTGCCGGGGCGCTTCGACGTCGTCACGACCTTCGACGTGGTGCACGACGCGGTCGACCCGCAGGGCCTGCTGGCGGCAATCCACGATGCACTGGTCCCCGGCGGCGTACATGTATGTCTCGACATCAACTGCTCGGACCGCGCCGAGGACAACATCGGCCCGATCGCGACGCTGCTCTACGGGTTCAGCCTCCTGTACTGCATGACGACCTCGCTCGCCCACGGCGGCGCCGGGCTCGGCACGCTCGGACTGACGCCGTCGGTACTGCGGGATTTGGCCGGCCGAGCAGGGTTCGCCGAGGTCCGGCAGGTGCCGATGGACAACCCCTTCAACAACCTCTACGAGCTGCGGCGGCCGTCGTGACCGAGATGGTCCAGGTGCAGCCGGCCGATACGAAGTCGGGCGCGACGTTCGAGCGGTTCACCGACGCCGGACAGCGCTGGTTCCGCAAACGGGTCCGCCCCGAGCACGACTGGGTCATGCGGATCACCGGCGACCGCGGCTTCCGAACCGCGAAGATCTGGCGGGCCGGGATCATGCACCGCGCGGCCGCGGTCGTCGACCACGCCGTCGTCGACGTCGACGTGGTCGACGGCGAGCTGACCATCCTCATGCGCGACGTCGGCGAGCGGCTCGTCCCCGCAGGCGATGGCGTGCTCGGCATGACCACGCACCGCGGGCTGCTCGACGGCATCGCCGCGCTGGGCGCAGAGTTCCGCGGCTGGCGCGACGACCTCGGGCTGGTCCGGCGCGGCCGAAGGCTGGGCCAACAGCGCCGCCCGCGTCTACGGCCCGATCGCCGACGACCTCGTCGCGGCCGTCCCGCACCCGCTGGCCGGCGCCATCGTCCTCGACGCCGGGGCCGGGACCGGGTTGGTGAGCGCAGCGCTGCGGGCCGCGGACGCGTACCCGGTGGCCGCGGACCTGTCCCTGGACATGCTGCGCTGGCAGCAGACGCGGCGCCCGCCCGCCGTCGTCGCCGACGTGGGCAGACTCCCGCTGCGCACACATGCCGTCGCCGCCGCGCTGGCCGTCCATCCAGCCGGCCTCGGCCACCACGGTGATCACCCCCGCGCAGGTCGAGTCGCCCGACAAGACCGGTGGGTGACCCGACCGGCCCGAACAGGTCGCGGCACACCGGGCCGGGCTCGAGCGCCGGGTCCAGCGGCAGCAGGATCCGTCGCACGCCGCGCTCACCGGCCGACCGTGCCACGCAGGCGCGGAGATCGTCGAGCACGACGTCGAGCGCCCGGTGCGGCGCCACCTGCATCAGCTCGACGCTCTCCGTGCCGTCACGGCGCACCCACCGGCCGACCACACCCGTGGCTGCGGTCCGCAGGTTGTGCTCGCCACGGCGAACCGGCGGCACCTGCCCGCCGGTACCGCGGCGGCAGGTGTCGGCCGGGTTCTGCGTCGCGTCTGCCCGTCGTCACCACGACTCCGGCAGTCAGTGGGCCTCGGAACCCGCCAGATTGAGCCCGACCACCCCGGCGACGATCAAGGCGACCGAGGCGATCCGGAGGAACGCCGGAGAGTCACCGAACCAGATCATGCCCACCGTGGCGGTCCCCACCGCCCCGATCCCGGTCCAGGCCGCGTAGGCGGTGCCCACCGGCAGTTCCCGCAGGCCCGCTGTCAGCAGGGCGAAGCTGATCACGGAGCAGACCAGGAACGACACGGTCGGCCACAGCCGACCGAACCCCTCTGAGTACTTCAGCGACACCGCGAACGCGGTCTCGAAAAAGCCGCCGAGGATGACATACACCCAGGCCACGGACGACCTTCCTGAAAGTAGAGGGGGTTGAGACGACCGCGTGGCCCGGGCGCCCTGCTGACGGATCCGGGCGAGGCGGTCGCCTGCTTCGCTATCCGCCGGTCACGGCACGAGGACCGCGCGTCCGCGGACGAGCCCCTTCTCCAGGTCGTCGAACGCCCGGTGCGCCTCGGCGAGTGGGTAGGGCACCACGTGGGACCGCAGCAGGCCACGCTCGTAGAGCGCGATCAGCTCGGCCAGGTCCTGGTAGGTGCCGACCATGTTGCCCTGCACGCGGAGTTCCTTGAGTACCAGTTCCATCGTGGGGATGCTGCTGGTGCCGCCGTAGCCGACGGCCGAGTACAGCCCCTGGGCACCGAGCAGGCTCACGCCGAGCGCCGGAGCGTCGCCCTCGCCCACGAAGTCGAAGACGGCGGTGGCGCCGGCCCCGCGGGACACCTCCGCGACGACCTCCCCGGCGTCCTCGCCTGCCACGTGATCGGCGCCGACGGACTTCGCCAGATCCCGGGCCGCCTCCTTCGGGTCGACGGCGACGATGACGCAGTCGCTCATCGCCCGCAGCATCTGGATCGCCAGGTGGCCCAGGCCGCCGCACCCGAGGATGACCGCGACGCTCTCGGAGCTGAGGTGCGCGACCTCCCGCCGGAGTGCGTGGTAGGCGGTGATGCCTGCGTCGGCGAGCGGCGCGACCTCGCGGGTGTCGGTCGTGGACGCGAGCGGGACCAGTGCCCGCGCGTTCGTCCGCACGAACTGGGCCATCCCGCCGTCCACGGCCAGACCGACGAACTTGCCCTCGGCGCAGTGCTGGTCCTCGCCGCGGCGGCAGGCCCGGCACAGGCCACAGGTCATCAGCGGGTGCAGGACGACCTTGGTCCCGATATCGACGCCGCGCGCGTCGGCACCCTTCTGAACCACGACGCCGGCGACCTCGTGCCCCAGCGTGAAGGGCAGCGGGGTCGGAAAGACGTCGGCGAGCTCGCCGTGGACGGCGTGCAGGTCCGTCCGGCAGACGCCGGCGCCCTCGACCGCGACGATGACGTCGTCGGCGCCCTGCAGGACCGGTTCGGGCACATCGGCGACCACGGGGATCTGCCCGTACTGCTCAAGACGAACGGCGAGCATGGCCGTCTCCTCCTTGGGATCGGGGTGGTGGAAGGAGGCCGGGGCGTCCCGGCCGGTCGGACGACCCACCCGCGGCGATGCGGGAGGGGCGGGGCGGGTTCAGGTGCTCGGGGCCCCTTCGGGACCGAGCGGGGCCGTGAGCGGCGCGGCGTGGTCCCCAGGGCTTTCACCCGACGCGGGAGCCACACCCGACGCCGTGGCGAGGCCGACCAGTGGGGTCCCCGACGTGGCAGGCAACGCGCGCCCCGGGACGAGCAGGAGGAACGCTCCGTAGATCAGGAACGCGACGAGCGCGGCGGACAGGAAGCTGAGGTCGATGCCCCCGGCGGCGTTGCGCCACGGCCCCTCCATCAGCGGCGGGGTGTTGGCGAACAGCAGTCCCAGGACGACCGAAGGCAGCCAGGCCGCCATCGCGTACCAGTTGACGCCGCGCCGGAACCAGTAGGTCCCACCGGTCATGCCGACGTTGAACACCTGCAGGTCCTCGGGGATGTACCTGCCACGCAGGGCCAGGTGCCCCATCACGTTGATGACCAGCCAGGGCGCCGCGATGACCGTGAGCAGGACGGTGAAGGTCGACACCAGGCTCAGGGCGTCCCAGACGAGGGCGCCCAGGTACACCAGCCCCACCCCGACGATGCTGACCACGACGGTGGCGTTCACCCGGCTCAACCGCGGGATCAACGACGAGGTGTCCAGACCGGTGCCGTAGAGGGCCAGCGAACCCTGACCGAAGCCGCCGAGCAGCCCGATGATGACGAGGGGCACCGCGTACCAGGTCGGCGAGACCTCGACCAGGCCGACGACGAAGTCGGCCGTCCCCGGGGCCATCATGGACGTGAAGAACGCGGCGAAGAGCAGGGCGAACCAGCAGCCGAAGAAGATGCCGGCACTCCCCCAGAGGGCGCCGCGGCGCGCGGCCGTGACGGGCAGGTACCGGGCGTAGTCGTTGGCGAAGGGGCCGTAGGACAACGCGAGCGAGGCCGAGGCGACCATCGAGAGCACCCAGGTCGGCCAGAAGCTCCCGAGCAGGTACTCCCCGCCCGCGTAGCCGGGGTCGAAGTCCGGCAGCTTGATCAGCACCCCGACGATCAGCAGGACCGCGATGAGCGGCGCCATCACCTTCTGGGAGGCCACCAGCGTGGCGTGCCCGATCAGTGCGAGCACGACGGTGATCGCGCCGATCAGCCCGTAGGCGATGGCGAACTCGAGCGTGTCCTGGGGCAGGCCGAACAGCTTGTGCGCGCCCGCGACCACCGCCTGCCCGCCGGTCCAGACCGCGAGCGCGTAGAACCCGATCGCGATGACGAGAACGACCAGCGAGCCGATCAGACGCCCGACGACGCCGAAGAAGGCCCCGCTGCTCACCGCGCTGTTGGTGCCGGTGCGCGGCCCGATCAGCCCGACCGGGCCGAAGAAGGCGGTCCCCAGCAGGGTGCCCACCGTGATGGCCCAGAACGCCGCCCACCAACCGAGCCCGAACAGGATCGGCAACGCTCCGAGCACGATGGTGCCGAAGCACATGTTCGCGCCGAGGAAGACCGTTCCGATGTCGCGGGGCCGGTCCTGCCGGTCCTCCAGCGGGACGAAGTCGACCCCCCGGGTCTCGACCCGACCGACCTCGTCGGTGGGGGGCCGGTGCGGGGCGTCATCGCTCACCTGCATCGCCATGTCGTGTGTCTCCAGTCCGCGGAACGCGACTCGGAAGGGGGTGTGGCGGCTGCCACAGAGGAGAAGGACGGGGAAAAATATGGCCGCGGCACGGGGGGCCGCACAGTGGCGGAAAAGCCACTCTCCGGGCTTCGGGTCACCCGGCCGTGCCCGGCGGAGCGGCACCGTCGCCCACGCTCTCGCCGGGACCCGCGATCCACCGGATGGCCCGCACCGGACAGTCGGCGATCGCCTCGGAGACCGCCGCGACGTCGGCCCCGATCACGTCGACGACCAGCGCCTGCGCGAAACCCCAGTCGTCGAGGCTGAAGTGGCGGGCCGCCACCTCCGTGCAGACGGCATAGCCCTGGCACTTGACGGGGTCGACACGCAGTCTCATCGGGCACCCGTCAGGCTCGGCGCGAGCTCGGCGGCTCGTGGGTTGGTCGGTTCGCCGGTCGGGGCCGGGAGGGTGACGTGGAGATGCCCCCATCGCGGGTCGTCCTCGACCCGACGGCAGCGGTCGCACCCGGTGGCGATGTGCTGCGACACCGTCTGCGGGTGGTGGCGCAGCAGCGTGCGCAGCAGCACGGCGATCGCGTCCGGCACGGCGCAGGCGCCGCGGCCGCGCAGCTGGGCGGCCCACCGCGGGAGCAACGCGGCGTAGTTGCGGGCGGCGCGGGGCTCGCCCAGCTCGGCGAGGGTGGCCGCGATCGCCGTGGACGAGGCCATGCACATGCCGCACTGCCCCGCGTTGTGCGCGGCGTAGAACGCGATCACGTCGGCGGTGATCGCGACGGGGCACGCCGGCGCCTCGAGAAGGTGCAGGGAACCGCAGCCCAGGCCGGCGCCCTGACGGGCGACGCCGGGGTGGCTGAGCTCCAGGTCGGGCCAGGCCGGGACGACTCCGCCGAAGAAGCCGCCGATGAGCACGTCGAGGCTGGAGTCCTGGCGGCCCAGGTGCTCACGGAGCAGGTCTCCCAGTGCGAGCCCGGTAGGCAGCTCGTACAGGATCGGCGGCCGACCGGCCCCGGAGACCGTGGCGAGGAAGGTCGCGCCTGCCTCCTGCCCGCCGGGCAGGCCGGCCCGCGCGATGCACGCCAGCGTCTCCACGTTGAGCACGAGCGTGGGCGCCCCCCGCACGCCCACCTGGAACGGCCGGGGCGGCTTGTCGGTGGGGCGGGCGATGCCGGTGCTCAGGGCCCGCACCACGGCGGTCTCCTCACCGGCGACGTAGGTGTCCTGCGCCGCGAAGACGTGCACCCGGGTCCCCGGGCGGGAGTCCCCGAGCTCGGCCAGGGCGGTCTCGACGGCCGACCGGGCCGCAGCGTCGGCCACGTAGACGTGGGCCTCGGGCGCGCCGAGGGCCGCGGCGACGGTGAGCAACCCGTCCAGCACCAGGTGCGGGCGGAAGCGCAGGAGATAGCGGTCCTTGACGCTGAGCGGCTCGCCCTCCGCGCCGTTGGCGACCACCACGGGTGGGCTCGGCGCCGTGAGAGCACCGTGCGCGACCGCCCGGATCTTCGTCAACGCCGGGAAGGCCGCTCCCCCGCGTCCCCGCAACGCGCACATCCCGGGTGCGGCGGCGAGCCGGTCCAGGAGATCGGCGGCCCCGGCATCGCGGGCCGGATGGCCACCGATCGCCTGGTAGGCGTCACGGGTCTCGCGGACGAACGGTGTGGGTCCGAGGAGCCCGCTGTCGTCCCCGCGCCAGGAGCGCGCCTCGTGCAGGACGAACCGGGTGGACAGGGGATCCACGACCATGGGGAGCTGACCCTTCGACGAACCGTGATGGAAGCGGTGCCGGTCGGTCGACCGGCGGGGTGGGGATCCGGGACGATCGGGCTCGATCCGCCTCGAGGGGTACCGATCAGTCCGGGAAGGAGAACTGCCCGGTGCCCTCGATGAACCCCATGACGCGGACCGGCTCGCCGGTGGTCACGGAGTCACCGCTGCGGGCGGTGCCGAACTCCAGGTCGATCGCCACCGTGCCGGTGACGCCCTTCCACGGGCCCGTGCCGCCGTCGACGGTCAGCGTGCCCTTGTCGCGGCCGTCCTCGATGAACCAGTCGACGTGCCCGATCAGCAGTTCGTCGGTGTGCATGTCCTCCAGGCGCACCGCGCCGAAACCGCGGGGGACCGAACCGTCCGGGGCGACCTCGTCCTGCCCGGTGAACAGGGTGCGGAAGTAGGTCGGGGACTCCGAGCCCGCGACGACGAGCTTCGTGACGAGGTCGGCCTCGTAGCCGACGGTCCTGTGGTCGCTACCGCGCAGCGGGACCTGCCTGCCCCACTGTGCGAAGCCACCTGAGATCCACGTGACCTCACGCTGAGCCATGTCGTGGTCGTCCTTTCGATCGGTTGTCCGCCGGGACACGGACCGCGCCCGGCCGGTGAGTGGAACGGCCGCGCTCAGTCCTGCGCGGGGAGCCGGGAGGCGAGGTACTTCTGGAGCTGCCAGAGCGGCTGCTCGTGGGCCTGCAGGACGCCGCCCGTGGCGTAGCGCGACCTCGACGACGACTGGACGGCCTCGTTGACGCTGGCGTCCTGGGCCTGCACGAGCTTGAGGAAGTCGGTGGCTTCCTTCATCTTCTCGTCGAAGTCCTCGGCGCCGAGGTTCTCCTTCGGCACCAGCAGGTGGATCTCCAGGCGGTGGGTCTCCGGGCCGGTCGGCAGCGACCGGAACCAGAACGTGATGTCCGGGCCGGGCGCGCACAGGTAGGCGGGGAACTTCGCGAGCAGCAGCGTGTGCGACCGCTGGAACGAGCTCAGCCCCTTCTTCGCCGGCAGGAACAGCGGGTGCAGCAGGTGGCCGTCCTCCTCGCCGATCGCCACCTCGGCGCCCGCCATCATGCGCGAGTAGTAGAAGTCGGCGCCGGTGTAGTCGCCCCGCCGGCACTTGCCGAGCCGCCACAGCGGCTGCAGCACGTTCTTGTGGATGCCGATGTGGTGGTAGACCTCGAGGAAGTTCTCCACGACGATCTTCCAGTTGACCTTCGAGTCACCCCAGTCGATGACCGAGGCGATCTCCCAGTCGGTCAGGTCGTAGCCGTCCTGGATCTCCGCGACGGTGGTCATGTCGAACGGGATGTCGGTGTCGTCGTCGAGGTTGACGAAGACGAATCCCTGCCAGATCTCGGTCCGGATCTCGCGCAGGCCGTTGGCGCTCGCGTCGAAGCCCGGCCGGCCCGACATCTCCGGCGCGCTGAGCAGGCTGCCGTCGAGGCGGTAGATCCAGGCGTGGTAGGGGCACTCGAAGCGGGCCACGCAGCCGCTGACCCGCTCCTCGTCGCTGCGCTCGCCGCCCATGAGGTCGGCATAGCGGTGCCGGCACACCCGGGAGAACACCCGAACCTGCTCATCGTTGCCGCGCACGACGATCAGCGGCTCCCCCGCCAGGTCGATCGCGCGGTAGCTGCCCTTGTCCGGCACCTCCTCGACCCGGGCGATGCAGATCCAGTCCTTCTTGAAGACGTGCTCGAGTTCGTACTCGTGAAACTCCGGATCCCAGTAGGCACGGGCCGGCAGCGCGCGGCTCTCCTCCAGGGGCAGCGCAGCCTGCTCGCCGATCCGCCGCACCAGTTCCCGCACCGCGTCCGTCGTCGGTCGGCTCAGAAGCTCAGTCACCGGTCTACCTGCCTTAGCCGAGTCGTCTGTGCTGGCGCCAGGTCGGGCACCCGCTCGACGCGAGGCTATGGCGGCGGCGATTCGGGGCACAGTGGCCGAAAAGCCACACCCGCGCCCAGCCGATGAGCGCTCAGGGGATGAGCAGTCCCTCGCGGATGGCGCGGGCCACGGCACCGGAGCGGGAGCCCACCGCGAGCTTCTCCATCACGCGCTCCACGTGGGCCCGCACGGTCCTCGTGGTGACGACGAGCTCCGCGGCGATCTCGTCGTTGGTGCTCCCGGCGGCCAGGTGGGTGAGGACCTCGAGCTCCCGGCGCGTGAGCCGGTGCCGCTGCTCGCAGCCGGTCATGGTGAGCACGAGGATCCCGTCGCGGCAGCGCAGCAACCGGCAGCGGTACCAGGCGCCCTCGTCGTCCAGCCACGTGAACGGGGTGTCGGCCGACCGGCCGCGGGCCAGGCGATCCGCCGCCAGCCGCAACCGCGATCCGCGGTCCAGCAGCTCCGGCGGGGCAGCACCCTGCAGCGGTTCCGTGGTCCCGTTCGGCAGGATCGCGACGGCGGTCTGCTCCTCGCCCAGCACGGAGGCCAGGCGGCGCGCCTCACCGAGTGGATCCACCAGGTTGCCGAGCAGTGCGGCGACGTGCCCGATGGAGGTGATGGCCTCGTCCGACGGCGGGGTCCGGGCGTCGTCCACCGACATGATCAGGAACCCGACGTCGCGATCGTCGTCGGCCGTCAACGTCATGAGCAGTCCCTCCGGGTAGCCCGCGGGGCGCAGATGCTCGGCGATCGACCGCAGGGACATCGGGTCCATCGGCAGGTCGCACTCGCGCACGGGCCAGCCCGGCATGCTGCGTGCGAAGGGCTCGGTCATCTCGGTCCGGAAGCCTTCGCCGATCATGTACTCCGACAGACGCGCCGGATACCCGGACTGGACGACGCGCCGGGTCCGGCCACTGACCGGGTCTCGTCCGGCGAGCATCACCGCCTGGTACGGCACGACCGTGCGCAGTTCGTCGAGGATCAGTTGGACCCGCTCCTGCACGCGCGCGCCGGAAGCACCGACCGCGGCGATCTTGGCGACCGTCCGGAGGGCCGGTTCCCCGAGCGTGGTCCAGACGCGGCGGGGCACGACGGAAGCCGACGACGGCGTGTCCATCGCTCACCCACCAATCCAGGTCCTGGGAGCAGACGGATGGTAGCCGCGGTTCAGGCCTGCAGGTAGAGGATCTCACTACGGTATTTGAAAGCCAGGTCGAAACCGAACATTCCAGGCAGCGACCGGGCGGGTCGCTGGTCAGAGCACATGGGCCAGCGGATGGCCGGCCAACCGCCCCCGATCGAACATCCATCGTCGCCGGTCCTCGTCCCAGCACCAGGCCCGGGTGGTCAGGGCGAGCGTGAAGAACTCGAACAGCTTCCCCAGCGAGGGCACCGGCGGCGGTGTCGGCGTCACCCTGGCCATCCGCAGCACCGTCGCCCCGCCGTCCGGGCCGGGATCGGCGTGGCAGTCCACGGCGAGGATGTAGCCGTTGCCTGCCCGGAACAGCGGCAGCCAGCCGGGCCCCCACACGCCGTCGGCGCTGTCTGGCTCACCCCCGAACTCCTCGCACGCCATCGCGCGCCGCACCTCGCGCTCCGCCAGGGCAGCGCGCAACGACAGCGGCAGCCAATGCCCGATCAGCCACGGTGCCAGCACCCGGGCGGTGGGCGTGACGCCGTCGTGCCGGCGCAGGTAGGCCCGGACCTCGGCAGGAAGCACCAGCCCGGACGCGCGGAGCAGTTCGTCGATCTCCGCGTCACTGCGCCCCGGGGCGAACCGCTGCTGCCCCACCACGGCGGTGAGGGCGCCCTCGAGGGCGTCGAGACTCGTCACTGGCCATGTCCTTCCCGGACGCGGGGTCCGTGGCAGCCTAGTGCGGCCCCGTGCTATCGGATCGGCCGTCGCCGGGCCCAGGCGCCGTCGGCGATGGTCATGCCCAGTACGGGGTCCTCGCGCATCAGCGCGTTGCCGATGTGCGCCGACGGGGGGCCGTGAGTCATGGGCTGATCGTGTAGCCGCACCGCACGGAGCCGCCACGACCGCTGTCCTCCCGTATGAGAGGCAGACCCTCCCAGACCACGTAGCATGCGAGGGCGTGGAACTGCGCCAGCTGCGGCATTTCGTCGCGGTCGCCGAGGAGCTCAATTTCGGCCGGGCGGCGGAACGTCCGCTGATCGCGGGACCGTCGCTGTCGCAGCAGATCAAAGCGCTCGAGCAAGACCTCGGCGTAGGGCTGTTCGTCCGCGACCGCCGCTCGGTCGCGCTCACCCCGGCCGGTGCGGCGCTGCTCCCGGACGTCCGGGAGCTGTTGGAGCGGGCCGACGAGGTGCGTCGCCGCGCTGAACGGCTGTCCGGGGCCGGTTCGGTCCGCCTCGGCTTCGTCAACTGGCTGCCTCCCAACCTGGCCGCGCTCACCTCGGGTGTCGCGCAGCTGCACGTCGATACCTGGGTCCTGCCCTCGCATGCCCAGGCTGCGCGGGTCGCCGACGGCAGCCTCGACCTGGCCGTGTGCTGGGTGCGCACCATGGACCTGGACCAGCACGGCTTGCGGGCCCGGCTGCTGGGCGCGGAGCGGCTCCACACCGTGTCGACCGGCATCGAGACGTCGCCGGTGCGGGCGCGGGACGTCACCGTGCTCGTGGACGACGACACAACGTCCTGGTCGTCGTGGAACGTGTTCGCCGGAGAGTTCGCCCACGCCACCGGCGCCCGCATCGTGCGCATCCAGGACGGCGGCATCGAAGGTGGCTACTTCTTCGACCACGTCCGGGCGGCCTGTCGGCCGGTGCTCAGCTCACCCAAAGGGCAGACCACGAGATTGCCGCCGGACCTCGCGCGCCGACCGGTGATCGACCCCGAGGTGATCTGGACGTGGTCGCTGGTGTGGCGTCGGGAGGAGCTCCGTCCCACCGTGCTGGCCGCTGCCGACGCCATCACCCGTGATGTCGGAGACCTTGGCATCCACGGCAGCGGGGTGTGGCTGCCCGAGGGCGACCCGCACCGGAAACTCGGAGGCTGATCCTCCCACGCGGGAGAAAACAGGTCGTGGCGCGAGAACTCGCCTCGCGCGCACCATCAATTTGTGCTTCGGCACGAAATCAGTCCCCTCTGGAAAGCGAGTATTCGGCATGACCCCCACACCGAACGTCGCCATCATCACCGGCGCTTCCCAGGGAATCGGAGCGGCCCTCGTTCCCGCATATCGCAAAGCCGGCTACGCGGTCGTGGCGACCTCACGTTCCATTGGCCCGTCCGGCGATCCCGAGGTGCTCACCGTGCCCGTCGACATCTCCCAGCCGGGAGCCGGCGCCCACGTCGTGCAGCGGGCCCTAGCCCAGCCCTAGCCCGGTTCGGCCGGATCGACACGGTGGTGAACAACGCCGGCGTCTTCGTCGGTAAGCCCTTCATCGACTACACCGACGACGACGACGACTCCGTCACCGGTGTGAACCTGCGCGGCTTCTTCGAGATCTCGCGCAGCGCAGTCGCCGCGATCCTGGCGCAGGGCACCGGCGGCCACCTGGTCACCGTCTCCACCAGCTTGGTGGACCACGCGAACTCGCAGGTGCCCTCCGCACTGGCGTCGCTGACGAAGGGCGGTCTGTCCGCCGTCACCAAGTCGCTGGCGATCGAATACGCGACCCGAGGCATTCGGGTCAATACCGTCGCGCTCGGTGTCATCCGCACCCCCATGCACCCCGACGAGACGCACAACTTCCTCGCGGCACTCCACCCGGTCGGCCGGCTCGGTGAGATCGACGACGTCGTCGACGCGATCATGTACCTCGAACAGGCCGGCTTCGTGACGGGCGAGATCCTGCATGTTGACGGCGGCCAGAGCGCGGGGCACTGAGCCATGAGCATAAAGGTCAACTCGAAGTCGGACGAGATGGTCCTGCGCGACGTCCTGGACCGCTGGAAGCGCGCCGTCGACGCGCACGAACCCCAACACGTCGCCGCAACCTTCACCTCGGACGCGATTTTCCAGGGCCTGCACCCCTACGGCGTGGGCCGGAAGGCGGTCGCCGAGTACTACGATTCTCAGCCGCTCGGACTGACGGCGGACCCTCGAATTCTCGAAATCCGGCGACTTGCCGACGACCTGGTTCTGGGTTATCTGAGTGTTGATTTCTCCTTCACCGACCGGCCGCCGCTGCAGGTGTACCTGAGCGTGCTGGTGAAGCAGTCGACCGAAGGCGACCTCATCAGTCATTACCAGGTGTCCAGTCTCAACTAAGCCCGTGCGGCGGAGGCTCCGGGATGTGGCCAGGCGAGGCGTCTCGCGGTGATGGCTCTCGATGGCCGGTTCAGTCAAGCGGCCGAGGTCTCCTTCCCGGCGCGCGCTTGACCCCGCTAGAAAGGATCCGATCTGTGATGTCGATCATCTCGTGCGACCTGCGCCAAGGCCGCACCGACGAGCAGAAGCACGCACTGGCCGCCGGCCTCATCCAGGCAGTGCGCACCGCGACCGGCGAACCGGTCGGCGAGGTGTTCCTGGTGATCCGGGAAGGGCGCGGCATCGACTTCGTCGAGGCCGGCGAGCACCTACCCGAGTTCGTCGAAGGCAACGTCAACGACACCGAGCTGATCAACAGCCTGCATCACCCGCAGTGATCACCCGCGACCCCGCTAGACAAGGACACGACAGGCATGCCCTTCATCCAGATCGATGTCCCCACCACGCTCTCGCCCGAGGTCAAGTCCAAGCTGGTTCAGGACGTCATCGACCGCACCCACGAGGCCGTGGGCTCGGACCCGGCGATCACCAACGTCGTGATCCATGAGCTGACCCCGACCAACGTGTCCGTCGGCGGCCGGATCCGCCGCAGCTGATCACCGTCCGCACCCGCGTCTCAGGGGTGAACGCCACCGGGCACGGGACCGGCCTACCACCATGTGAGGTGGATAAAACCGATGTCCGACCTGTACACGGTGGACGAGGTCTGCCGGTTCACGGCCGAGGCCACCTTCTCCGATATCTCCGACGGCGCGCTGGCCGCACTCAAGCGCAACGTCTTGGACTCACTCGGCTGCGCGATCGCCGCGCTGGACGGGGAGATCATCCAGACCCTGCGCGACCAGATTGTCGCTGTCGGATCCCGCCCGGTCGCCACCCTTATCGGTGGCGGGCGCGCCAGCGCGGAGCAGACCGCCCTGCCCAATTCGGTCCTGGTGCGCTATGTCGACCTACTCGACACCTACCTCACCCTCGGCGGGCTCATGCTGGGCGTCAAGGCCCCTGAGGACCACGAACCGCAACCTTTCGCCAAGCGGCTGGGCATTACTCAATTCCGGAAATGCCGGCACTGACCGGCGTCGAGCCTCGTAGCTCAAAGGAGACCACCGTGAACCCCAAGAACGCGCTCCGTCGCACCCTCAAGCACGCCGCCACGCTGGGCACCGCGGCATGCGTGGCGACCCTCGCGCTGACCGCGTGTGGTGCGCCGAGCGCCCAGACCGCCAATCCCTCGTCGGCGGCGCACATTGTGTCGGCGGACAAGCCTACGGTCGTGCTCGTGCACGGCGGCTTCACGGACGCCTCCGAGTGGGACGCCGTGATCAAGAGCCTGCAGGCTGCGGGCTATCCGGTCGTGGCACCGCCCAATCCGCTGCGCGGAATGGCCAGCGACTCGCAGTACCTGCACAGCTTCCTCGTGAGCGTGAAGGTCCCGATCATTCTGGTCGGCCACTCTATCGGCGGCTTCGTGACCACCGAGGCCGCCGTTGGCGATCCGCAGGTCAAGGCGCTGGTCTACATTGCAGCCCTCATTCCCGACGTTGGGGAGACCGCGACGGAACTGATCGGCAAGTACCCCGGAGCCACGCTCGGCAATTACCTACAGCCCGTGCCCTTCTCGCTCCCCGGCGGCGGCACTGCCACCGACCTGTACGTCAGGCCCGACAAATTCCGCGAGGTATACGCCGCCGACGTCCCCCAGTCCGTCACCGACCTGATGGCCGCCGCCGAACGTCCGCTCGCCGCATCAATGTTCAGCGAGAAGTGCGCCGCGGTCGCCTGGAAGACCATCCCGTCGTGGGACCTGATCACCACCCAGGACGACGCCGCCACACCGGCAGTGCAGCATTTCATGGCCGCACGCGCCCACGCCCACATTACTGAGGTCAGCTCCTCCCACGCGGTTGCTATCGCGCATCCCGATGAGGTCACCAGCGTAATCGAGCGGGCCGCCCAAGCCTCCGTCCAGTGACACCCGCACGACTACGCCTCGGCTACCGGCCCGTGCACCGGAGGTATCCCCGGCGGTCGTAAGAGAAGGAGGAGACATGCCGAAGATCGGTCTGCTTGCCCTGCGGACGCTGCGGCACCGCTCGCCGTCGCTCGTCGTCGCGGTGGCGGTGGCGGTGGCGGTGGCGGTGGCGGTGGCGGTGGCCGCGATGCTCGCCGGGACAGTCTCGGTGACCTGGGAGATGTTCCTGCACTCGCCCGATGTGAGCGCAGTAATCCTGGTCTTGGCGATCGCCGGCGCCGGCTCGCTCGCTACCACCTTGTTCCTCGGGCGGCCGGTGGTCGCCGGGAGCAAGGCGCCGGTCGCGGCCATCCGGGCGCTGGAGGACGGCGGCAATTTCTCCGCGCCCGTCGCCCCAGCGACGGCCGAACTCGCCGAGTTGGGCCGCGAGTAAGCGGCGACCGGCGCCAAGCTCGCCGCGTCCAGGGAACGCGAGCATGCCCTGGAGACCTCACGGCGTGAACTGGTGGCGTGGATCGCGCACGATCTCCGCGCCCCCGCTGACAGGGCTGCGAGCGATGGCGGAGGCGCTCGAGGATGGCATCGGGGGACGACCCGTCCGTCTATTACGCCCGGATACGCACCGAGGCCGAACGACTCAACGCCATGGTCGGCGACCTGTTCGAACTCTCCCGCATCCAGGCGGGTGTGCTGCCGCTCGCGCTATCCCCCATGTCGGTCCACGACCTGGTGGACGACGCGCTCGGGGGCGCGGACCTGCTTGCCCGCGAGCTCGGCGTGCGGCTCATCGGCGATGTGATGGATCCGCTGCCGATCGAGGTGGACGGGCGCGCGATGACTCGCGTCCTGGCCAACTTGCTGGCCAACGCGATCCACCGGACGCCGGCTGACGGCACGGTGGCGGTGGCGGCGCGAAGCGAGGCGGACACGGTCGTGTTGTCGGTGACTGATGGGTGCGGCGGTATCCCGGCAGACGACCTGCCGCGGGTCTTCGACACGGGGTGGCGTGGTACGGGCGCGCGTACCACTCCTGCCGGGGCGGGACTTGGCCTTGCCATCGTGCGCGGCATCGTCGAGGCGCACTCGGGGAGGACCGCGGTCCAAAACGTGCTGGGCGGCTGCCGCTTCGAGGTCGTCCTCCCGGTGGCGGGCAGGTGTGAGGCCGCGCAGACAGAGAGCGCGGATCGAGGACCGGG
>NZ_JAOPWR010000419.1 GCF_025965585.1 Pseudonocardia sp. | reverse complement strand
TTGGGGATTGCTGACCGGCGGCGGTGGTGTCCTGCGGGCGGTCAACCGTCCTGCGGCCGGTGGACGACCAGGACCTCGTGGTCGGGAGCTCGTGCTGCCAGCCAGTCGGTGGCGTCCCGGCCGCGGGCGACGGCGGCTGTGGCGTACACGTCGGCCCACAGCAGCGTCGGGCCGATGACCGTGACGGACAGCAGGTCGTCGGGACGGTTGCCGGTGCGCGGATCCACGATGTGAGCGCCGCGGGCGGCGCTGCCCGACGTCGCGATGCCGCCGCAGCGCACCTCGCGCACCGCGAGGAGGCGGGAGCGGTCGCGGGGGTCCTCGACACCGATCCGCCACGGTGGTGCTGCCGGCCCGGCCACGCGGACGGCCATGTCCCCGCCGGCGTTCACGTAGTGGTCGAGGCCGTCGACGTCGGCGAGCAGGGCGGCGGCCCGTTCGACCGCCCAGCCCTTCACCAGCCCGGACGGGTCGAGGCCGCCGGGGAGCCACGCGTCGAACCAGCCGTCGGTCCGCTCCCGGGCTTCCTCGCACAGCTCCAGGACCTCGCGCACGAGCGGGTGGCACCGCGCCGGCGTCAGGTCGCCGCGGCGCAGCCGGCTGACCTCACTGTCATCCCGGTAGGTGCTGAACAGCCGGTCGGCCTCCCGGAGCTGCGCGAACACCGCGTCCACGACGTCCGCGAGGCACGGATCGGTGCGGGCGCCCGGGCCGCGCACGTGGACGCTGACCGGCATCCCCATGATCTGCTGCAGCCAGGACCGGCGTGCCGGGGCGGCGCCGGTGGTCACAGGTGCGCCGCGTCGATGGCGGACTGCAGGGACCGCGTGTAGCCCTCGGAGGTGTAGCTTGCGCCGCTGACGGAGTCGATCTGCGCGCTCTGCGCCTGCACGGCCTCCTGGTCGAGGATCGGCACCGCCTGGGAGTTGATCCGGACGTCGCGGCCGCTCTCCTGCGGTACCTGCAGCACCTGCGCCGCGGTGATCCTGCCTCCGGACACCGTGATCTGGACCTGCACCGGCCCGTACGCGGTGTCGACGGCGGCACCGTCGAACGTGGTCGCGGTGCCCGTGGTGCCCGTTGTCCCGGTTCCTGACGGCGCCGGTGAGGTCGCGGCGCCGGACGGAGCCGGCCCGCTCGTCGTGGACGGGTCGGTGGCGGGAGGGGTCAGGGGACCGCTCGAGACGAGCTTCTGGTCGGTGCTGGTGGGGTAGCTGAACAGCAGCGCGATGCCGGCGAGCGTGCCACCGGCGGCGACGAGGATCCGGTGGACGCCGCGGGGGTGGGGGCGGTTCACCAGGCGAACCGTTCGGTGTGGATCTGCTCGTCGGGGACGTCGGCCTGGCGTGCCGATGCGACCACGGCGTCGGTCCAGCCGTCCGGGCCGCAGACGTAGACGTCGTGCTCGGCGATGTCGGGCACCATGCGCCGCAGCGCGTCGCGGTCCGACAGCGCGGCCCAGCTCCCGGGCAGCCACGAGTCCCGGTGCGGGATGCGGCGGCCCGGCAGGTGGACGATGCGGACGCCGCGGTGTGCCGCGAGCTCGTCGAGCTCGCGGTGGAACAGGAACTCCGACGCGGCGCCGACCCGGTGGAGCAGCACCGCGTCGCCGGGCGCGTAGGGCATCTCCTCCAGCAGTGCGCGCAGCGGGGTGATCCCGATCCCGGACGCGATCATGGTGACCTTGTGGCCACGCCGCACGTCACCGGTGAGTCGCCCGTACGGTCCCTCGAACAGCACCCGGGTGCCCCGCGGGAGCGCGGTCAGGCGGCCGCTGCCGGTGCCGAGGTCCTTCGCCGTGATGCGCAGGGACCGGCCGTCGGGAGCCGCGGACAGCGAGAACGGGTTCCCGCGCGTCCAGCCGGTGCCGTGCAGGAACCGCCACACGAAGAACTGGCCCGCCGCCGCGGGCAGCCGATCCAGGTCCCGACCGCGGAGGTGCACCGACACGACACCGGGTCCCTCTCGCACGACCCGCTCGACGACGAGCCGGTGCCGCAGGTTGCGCAGGATCGGCAACCCGAGGCGCCAGACCAGCACGGATGCGGCCGTCACCGCGTACGCGGTCCACCAGTAGGCGATCGCCGCGGGCGAGCCGGAGAAGTCGGTGCCCGTCCAGATCTGGTGGGGGAGCGCGAGCCCGACGCCGAGGTAGGCGTACAAGTGCAGCAGGTGCCACGACTCGTAGCGCAGCCTGCGGCGCGCGGCCCGCGTGGAGGTGACCGCCACCATGACGAGCAGCGCCGAGCCCGCTGTGGCGAGCAGCATGCCCGCGTAGGTCGTCACCAACGACCAGGCCTCGGCCACCACGTCGATCCCGTCGGCCGCGGCGTACCCGAGGGTGATCAGCACGATGTGCGCGACGAGCAGGGTGAACGAGGTGAAGCCCACCAGGCGGTGCCTGCGGGCCAGCTCGTCCTGGCCGTAGCTGCGCTCGACCCACGGGATGCGGGCCATCAGCAGCACCTGGACCAGCAGCAGATCTGCCGACACCAGCCCGGTGAGCCGGCCGATCGCGTCGAGCAGGCCGCCCGGTGCACCCAGCTGCCGCACCCCGGGGCCGGCGACCCAGACCACCACGACGACCACGAGGCTCGCCCAGGTCGCGGTCCCCGTGGCCGATCGCCACCACCGGGGCGGACGGGTGAACCGCCCGGTAGACGGGGCGGTCGTGGAGAGGCTCACGTCCCCAGCTTGCGCCGTCCTCATTGGAGATTCCTGTGAGCCGGACCGGGGGTGGTCATCCGGACGAGGTTCCCCAGATCCCCGTGAGCGGCCGGACGGTGCGGGTGGCGCCGAGCGGCGGTAGGCCGTACATGTCCTCCAGCGTCCGGAGCACGTCGTAATGGGCGATGGTCTGGGTGCTCTTGCCCGGCCGGACCATCGGGCCGACGACCAGGGTGGGTATCCGGTTGGCGAAGGTGCCGCTGTCCTCGTCGAAGGTGACGATCAGCAGGCTGTTGTGGGTGGCGGCCCAGCTCACGTACGACGCCAGGTGCTGCCGGGCCCAGACGTCACCGGTGGAGACCGGGCAGCTGTGCATGTCGTCGCACAGGTTCGGCACGACGACCGACACGGTCGGCAGGGCGCTGAAGTCCTGCGGCAGCGCGCTGAGCGGCTGGTTCATCGCGGCCGGCACGTCGGCGAAGTCTGCCCAGGGGTTGTGCTTGCGGGCATAGGAGCCCGCGCTGCACCCGGTGTAGCCGGCCCGGGGGAGATCCTCGGAGTAGCCGGTGAACGTGTGCCCGGCGGCCACCAGCTCGGTGGCGAGGTTCGGGCCGGACAGCGACCGCGGGCAGGAGTCGTCGGCAACGCCCTGGGTGTCTCCGGAGAAGAGGGCGACGTAGTTGGGCTGGCTGGGGTGTGCCACCCCGTGGGCGTTGGTGAAGGCGACACCGGACGCGGCGAGGGTGTTCAGGTACGGCGCGGTGGACGCGCCGAACACGGCGGTGCTGTCCTCGTTCTCGAAGATCACCAGCATGACGTGGTCGGGCCGGGGCACCGCGCCGGACACGGTCGGGACGGAGGGGGTTGCGAGGACGGTGGTACCGGCGGTGCCGGCCCCCGGGGTGGCGCCTGTGGCCGTACATCCCGTGACCGACATCAGCAGGGCAGCGCCCAGCGCGAGCAGACGGCGGTGACGAGCGGCCGGGCCGCGGCCTGCTCCGGAGCGCTTCATGACCCGCACTGTTCCGCGATCGTCTTGGCAAATCCTGAGAGCGCGATCGGGACGGGCACTCTCATCGACTCCTCAGCAGGACGGG
The DNA here is from genome assembly GCF_025965585.1 of Pseudonocardia sp. Lineage (GTDB taxonomy): Bacteria > Actinomycetota > Actinomycetes > Mycobacteriales > Pseudonocardiaceae > Pseudonocardia. Next base: position 2,948 of record NZ_JAOPWR010000419.1, on the reverse strand, counting down.
TGGCGGGACCGCGGAAACAAGGTTTCCCTGTTCATCAGTGTTCCGGATGGGGAAGGAGGCGTTCGATGGCGTCGAGCTCGCACGCTCCTGACGATGAGCAGCTCGCGATCGGCGACCCGCTCGGAGCGATCGACCGACACCGGGTGCGCCACGGCCCGTACCCGCTGCGACTGGTCGGGGTCGGGATCGCGTTCGCAGCGCTCACACCCGCGATCTGGCTGCCGGACCTGATCGCCGGCGTCGGATCGGTGGGTGCCGTGGTCGCGGCCGTCCTCGGTCTCGTATTCCTCGGTCTCGCGGCGAACGGGGTGATGCTCTATCAGCTGGCCCGCGGCTACCCGCCGCTCGATCTCCCGCCCGCGTCCCCCGCCCGGCAGCGGGACGAGTCCCGTCGGCTGTGGCTGCTGACCGCTGTGCCCGGAGGTCTCGTGGTGCAGGCCCTGCGGCCGCGGCACCGCGTCATCCGCGATGGGGCCCGTGCCCGCCCGGACGTGAGTGGCGTAGGAGCGCAGATCCCCCGCGATCCCAGGTGTCTCCAAGAATCCCGGTGGACGCTGGCGCCGTGGACATCACCGAGCGGCTCGACCGCGGCAGTTCCACGCTCCCGGCTCCGCCGGACGCGGGAGTCGAGGGAAACACGCGCCTGACATCGATCAGCGGCATGGTGCTGATCGTGCTGCTCGCAGGCGAGGGGGTCACGATCCTGAGTGTGCGGCAGCTGATCGCCGTGCACGTGTTCGTGGGGGTCCTGCTGATCGCTCCGGTCCTGCTCAAGACGGCCAGCACCGGGTACAGGTTCGTCCGGTACTACACCGGGTCGGCGCCCTACGTGCAGAAGGGGCCGCCTCACCCGGTGCTGCGCATCCTCGGTCCCGTCGTCATCGCCTCCAGCCTGGCCGTGCTCGGCACGGGTGTCGGGCTGTTCGCGGTCACACCTGGCGGCCCCGGGCTGCTCCTGTTCGCGCACAAGGCCAGCTTCGTCGTCTGGGCGGCCGTGATGACCGTTCACGTCCTCGGGCACCTGCGGGAGGCGGTCCTGTCGTCGTGGCGGGAGTTCCGCGTGACGAAGCTCGTCCCGATGGTCCGTGGCGGCACCGGGCGGCTGGTGCTGGTAGCGGTCGTGCTGGCGGTCGGTGTCGCCGCCGCCGTCATCGTCATGCCGGTCGCGACGCCGTGGACGGCGCGCTAGGGCCGCGGGCCGAGCAGGGACGGGCCGCGGGTGGTCGCGGTAGTAGTCGCGCCAGATGAGCCGGTGCAGCGGCAGGTAGCGCGATACCGACCCGCAGGTTCCCGGGATGTGCCGGGGGACGGGGGCGGTGTCGCAGGCCGCGGAGGCGCGCCTGGTCGAGCAGGGTTCCGCATCACCGCGTAGGCGCCGAACGAACGTGACGGACTGTGGTGGTCCCTCCTGGGCATCCTGAAGATCGCTCACTGCCGACTTCGCCGGAGTCCTCGGGTTGGTGGAGGGCGGGTCGCCGTGTGGAGGAAGCCGGCTGCATCGTAGGGATGCGGTGAGGACCGGGTACACGGTTCGTCGGGTGGAACCGCGCATGGTGATGACGGTGTCTCCAACCGAGACGTTCCCGGCTCCGAACCGGCCTCGCAGAGGCAACCTCGTGGGGATTGTTCGTCCTGCCGGGTCGGACCGGCCTGCGTGGTGGGTGCTGGACAGTGGGCCGGTCGATGTTTTGTGGGTGCCCGGCCGGGCCGGTTGGATCGGGCACGACCGCACGTTGGTCTGCCGGGGGTTTGCGGGTGTGCTGGGCCGGGTGTGTCGGGCGGTGTCGATGTGCCTCCGTTGGGGCGTGTCGGTCGCGTCCGGTGCGGGGCGGGCTGGCGACGTTCGCTGCGGTCGATGGCCGGCGGGTCCTGTTCGGGGTGTCGAGCCGGGGCCGGTGGGCCCGGATAGTTCACCTCGGCCGGTCGGGCAGCGGGTGGGGGCTGGTTCCGGTTGCGATCCGCGCGCAGCCGCGCGGGTCGTGCAGGCCGTGGGTCTGGAGCACGGGAGCGCTCGGCATCCATGACGTCGAGCTCCTCACCTTCACATTCCAGGAGATCCGATCATGATTCCGTATGAGATCGACGGTTTGCCGGCGCATGTCATGTTCATTCACGCGGTGGTCGTGCTGGTTCCCCTGACCGCGCTACTCGTTGTGGGCACCGCGGTCTGGCCGGCGGCGCGGCGCAGACTGGGGGTGGCGGTCCCGATACTGGCCCTGGTCATGCTCGGAGCCGTGCAGTTGACGATCAGCGCCGGGGAATGGCTGATCCGGCGGGTTCCCGTCACGCCGCTGGTACGCGCGCATGCCCATCTGGCCGACGGCATGTTGCCCTGGGCCATCGTGTTGGCCGTGGTGGCCATCGCGGTGTGGGCCCAGCGTTTCCTGCCCTCCGACCGGGTCGTCTCCTCCCGCCGCGCCGAGGACGACCACCCCGACCGCGACCGCCCCGGCCGCGCCGAGGGCGCCGCTCGGGTGGACTCCGGGCCGTCGAGGACCGGGCCTGGCACGGTGGACACCGAGACGCTCACCCGGGTGAGCACGGCGTCCACCGGCCGTCGTTCCACGCTGGCCATCGTGATCGCTGGTGTTGCGGTGGTCGCGGCCCTCGCCGCGGGGGTCGGAGCGACGGTCCAGTGCTACCGGGTCGGCGAGGCAGGCTCCCGCGCTGTGTGGACGGACAACTTCAGCGCCGACCCGCTGCCCCCGACGCCCCCGCACTGAACCTGATCCAGCGCCCGGGTCGCCCCGGCTGGGAGCGCAGCTGCCAGATCGCTGCTCAGCCCCGACCGACCCGCGGCCGATCCAACACGAGACGAATGGACGCCAGCGTTCGTTCCAGCCGTCGATGAACCGGCCGATGGCACCCCGAGGGCCAGGAGCAGCGCGGGCATGGAGTGGCGAGCGCGAAGCATCCGCCCAGGGTTGCGTTGGCATGCTTCAGATGGC
>NZ_JAOPWR010000408.1 GCF_025965585.1 Pseudonocardia sp. | reverse complement strand
CCCACGGCCGTGGCGCTACCGTGGCGGCGTGAGCTCCGCCGTCGTCACCTCCCTGCTGGCCTACATCCCGAGCCCGGACCGGGGGGTGTGGTACCTCGGCCCGATCCCGATCCGCGCCTACGCGCTCTTCATCATCCTGGGCATCGTCATCGCCGTGGTGTGGGGCGAGCGACGGTTCGTCGCGCGCGGTGGCCAGCAGGGCACGGTCACCGACATCGCGGTGTTCGCGGTGCCGTTCGGCCTGGTCGGCGGCCGCCTCTACCACGTCGCCACCGACTGGCAGACCTACTTCGGCCCCGGCGGCGACCCGATCGGCGCGCTGAAGATCTGGCAGGGCGGCCTCGGGATCTGGGGCGCCGTCGCGCTCGGCGGGGTCGGCGCTTGGATCGGCTGCCGCCGCCGGGGCGTGCCTCTGACATTCTTCGCCGACGCCGTGGCGCCCGGCATCGTCGTGGCGCAGGCCGTCGGGCGCCTGGGCAACTACTTCAACCAGGAGCTCTACGGCGACCCCACGACGTTGCCGTGGGGCCTGGAGATCTACCGCAGGGTCGATCCCACCACCGGCGTCCCCGACTCCCTCGGGGGCATCGCGCTGGACAGGACACCGATCGCGATCGTGCAGCCCACGTTCCTGTACGAGCTGATCTGGAACCTGCTGGTCGCGGGCCTGGTCGTCTGGGCCGACCGGCGCTTCAAGCTCGGCCACGGCCGCGCCTTCGCCCTCTACGTGGCCGGCTACACGTTCGGCCGCTTCTTCATCGAGCAGATGCGCTCGGACTACGCCACGCACGTGTTCGGCGTCCGGATCAACGTGCTGGTCGCGGCCGTCGTGTTCATCGGCGCGGTCGTCTACATCGCGGTGGTGCGCAAGCCCCGCGAGGTGCTGACGGGCCCCGCCGCGGCCCCGATGGACGGTCCCGCCGACGCCGACGCCGACGCCGACGCGGACGCGGACGCTGATGCCGCTCCCACCGCCACCGAGGACACCCCGGCCGCCGCCGAGCCCGTCGACCTGGAGCAGCAGGCGCCGGAGGAGACGGCGGGCACCGCGGGCGACCGCACCCCGTGACGGGCTCCGCTGTGACCGGCTTCAGGGGGTTCGGCGAGGGCGCCGTCGAGTTCTACGACGGCCTCGAGGTCGACAACTCCAAGGCGTACTGGACCGATCAACGTGCCGTCTACGAGGCCGACGTCCGCGAGCCCATGGAGGCGCTGCTCGCGGCGCTCGAGCCTGAGTTCGGCCGGGGCAAGATCTTCCGGCCCTACCGTGACGTGCGCTTCTCGAAGGACAAGACCCCGTACAAGACCCACTGCGGCGCCACCGTCGGTCCGTTCTATGTGCAGGTCGGCGCGGAGGGCCTGATGGCCGCCGGCGGCTACTACCGGATGGCGTCGGACCAGGTGGCGCGCTTCCGCACCGCCGTCGACGACGACCGCCGTGGCGTCGACCTGCAGAAACGGCTCGCCGCGATCGGTGACGACGTCGTGGTCCGGGGCGAGATGCTCAAGACCCGGCCGCGGGGATTCGATCCCGAGCACCCGCGGATCGACCTGCTGCGCCACAAGTCCCTGTTCGGCTCGCGCACCTGGCCGCCCGACGACACGCTGCACGAGCCGGGCTGCGTCGACCGCGTGGTCGCGGCATGGCGGGCGCTCGGACCGGTTGTCGAGTGGTTGTCCGATCACGTCGGCCCGAGCGACCAGCCCCGTCGCTGAACGTTCGCCCATCTGCTTCCTGATCGTTCCAGAAGCCGCGCTAGACTCGTCCTCGTGAGCCGTCGTACCAAGATCGTCTGCACCATCGGGCCGGCAACAGCCACTCCGGATCGCATCCGCGAGCTGGTGCAGGCCGGCATGGACGTCGCGCGGCTGAACTTCAGCCACGGCAACCGCGACGACCACAAGCGCGTCTACGAGATGGTCCGCCAGGCCGCCGACGTCGAGGGCCGTGCCGTCGGCATCCTCGCCGACCTGCAGGGCCCCAAGATCCGCCTCGGTCGCTTCGCCACCGGGCCCGTCGAGTGGCGCACCGGCGAGGAGGTGCGCATCACCGTCGAGGACGTGGCGGGCACCCACGACCGCGTCTCCACCACGTACAAGGGCCTCGCCGTCGACGCCCGTCCGGACGACCGGCTGCTCGTCGACGACGGCAAGGTCGGCCTGCGCGTCACCTCGGTCGACGGTCTGGACGTGGTCTGCCGCGTCACCGAGGGCGGCCCGGTCAGCGACAACAAGGGCCTCTCGCTGCCCGGCATGAACGTCTCGGTGCCGGCGATGAGCGAGAAGGACATCGCCGACCTGGAGTTCGCGCTCGACCTGCGTGTCGACGTCGTGGCGCTGTCGTTCGTGCGCAGCCCCGCGGACATCGACCTCGTCCACAAGATCATGGACGGCAAGGGCGCGCGGCTGCCCGTCGTCGCGAAGCTGGAGAAGCCCGAGGCGGTCGACAACCTCGAGGCCATCGTCCTGGCGTTCGACGGCGTGATGGTCGCCCGCGGCGACCTGGGCGTCGAGCTGCCGCTGGAGCACGTGCCGCTGGTGCAGAAGCGCGCCATCCAGATCGCGCGCGAGAACGCCAAGCCGGTCATCGTGGCCACGCAGATGCTCGAGTCGATGATCACCAACTCGCGCCCGACGCGCGCGGAGGCCTCCGACGTCGCCAACGCCGTGCTCGACGGCGCCGACGCCGTGATGCTGTCGGGCGAGACGGGCGTCGGCCGCTACCCGATCAAGACCGTCCGCACGATGGCGCAGATCATCGAGGCCGTCGAGGACGGGCCGGTCAACGTCCCGCCGCTCAACCACGTGCCCCGCACCAAGCGCGGGGTGCTCTCCTATGCCGCCCGCGACATCGGCGAGCGGCTCTCGGCACGCGCGATCGTGGCGTTCACGCAGTCCGGCGACACGGTCCGCCGCCTCGCCCGACTGCACACGCGCCTGCCGCTGCTGGCGTTCACGCCCACGCCCGAGGTGCGCAGCCAGCTCGCGATGAGCTGGGGCGTCGAGACGTTCCTGGTGGACTTCGTGGAGTCCACCGACGCCATGGTCCGCCAGGTCGACCACGCGATGCTCTCCATCGAGCGCTTCCAGCCCGGCGACCTCGTGGTCGTCGTCGCGGGCTCGCCCCCCGGCACCGCCGGCTCCACCAACCTCATCCGGGTGCACCGCCTGGGTGAGGAGGACTGAGACCTGCCCGCAGGGTCGAGGGACCTGCACTGAGCGGATCCGCACCGGGCCCGGTCCGCAGGCTCGGGCCGGGCGACGGGGAGCTGCTCCGCGACGTCCGGCTGGCCGCGCTGCTCGAGGCGCCGCACGCGTTCGCGTCCACCCATGAGCGCGAGCGCGACGACACCGCGGAGCAGTGGGAGGCGCGCGTCGGGCGGTTCGCCTGGTTCGCCGTGGACCGCCACGGGCTCGTCGCCGGGGCCACCTCGTTCGACGGGCTCCCCGACCGCCGCGACCTGATCTCCATGTGGGTGCACCCCTCGCTGCGCGGCCGCGGGGCGGCAGGGGAGCTGATCGGCGCAGTCCGGGAGTGGGCCGTCGCCGACGGGGCGCGTGAGATCACGCTCTGGGTGGTCGACGGCAACGATCCCGCCGCCCGGGCGTACACGCGGGCCGGCTTCGCTCCGACGGGCCGCCGCCAGCGGCTGCCGAGCAACCCGGCGGTGGAGGAGGAGCTGTGGCTGCTCCGGCTCGGGGAGCGTGACCGCGAGTGGGCGGGCCCCGTACAGGCCTGAGTGACATCTCACGGGGCGGCGGTTCGCTGCCGTTCCCTCACCGGGGTTTGACAGGATGCACGGCGTGAGCACCCCCGCGTCGACCGACGCCGCCGCCGACGACCAGCCGCACGGGCAGGTCGCCCTCGACGAGCTGGTGACGCTGCTGGACCTCGAGCAGCTCGAGGTCAACCTGTTCCGCGGGGTCAGCCCGCCGCACAGCCCCACGCGGGTCTTCGGCGGCCAGGTGGCGGGGCAGGCGCTGGTCGCCGCCGGCCGGACGGTGCCGGACGACCGCGAGGTCCACTCGCTGCACGCCTACTTCATCCGCCCGGGTGACCCGCGGGTGCCGATCGTCTACGAGGCCGAGCGCGTGCGCGACGGGCGCTCGTTCACCACGCGGCGGGTGATGGCGATCCAGCACGGCGAGGCGATCTTCTCGCTGTCGGCGTCGTTCCAGCAGCGTCAGGACGGGATCGAGCACTCCGAGCCCGGGCCTGTCGACGTCCCCGATCCGGAGTCCCTGCCGAGCTTCACGGAGCGGATGGCGGCCGGTGGCGAGTCCGGGTGGCTCGACCGCGTCCCGCGTCCCATCGACATGCGGTTCGTCGACGAGCCCGTGTGGTCGTCGACGCGCAGGGCCTCCGACGGACCGACGCGGGTGTGGATGCGGGCCGACGGCACCTTGCCCGACGACCGGCTGCTGCACGTCTGCATGCTCACCTACGCCAGCGACCTGACGCTCCTGGGCTCGGTGATCGCCCGCCACGACCTGGCCACCGCGCAGGTGCAGATGGCGAGCCTGGACCACGCGATGTGGTTCCACCGCCCCTTCCGCGCCGACGAGTGGCTGCTCTACACCTGCTACTCGCCCACGGCGTCGGGGTCGCGCGGGCTCGCCACGGGCACGTTCACCACCGCGGACGGCACGCTCATCGCCACCACGGTCCAGGAGGGGCTCGTGCGCCTGCCCCGGTGAGATGATCCACACTCGACGCGGGGGTCCCGGGCGCGTAGGAAGGAACGCATGCCGGTGCTGCCGATCCTCGTGCGCCGCCGGCACGTCGACTTCCTCGTCGTCTGCAGCGGCGCCTGTCCGGGCCCCCGCCGGCCCTGACCCCAGCAGACCCCGGAGCTCTCCCGTGTCCACCTCCACCACCACCCGCAACGACGCCCTGCGCGCCATCGTCGACGCCGCGGAGGCGAAGGTGGCCGACGATCCCGACCTCGCCGGCGTGGTGTTCAGCGCCACCGGCACCGGTGGTGACGGCGTCCGCTCGGAGATCCGGATCGGCCGCCACACCGTCGTCGTCGACGAGCCGCCCGCTCTCGGCGGTGCCGACGAGGCACCCAACCCCGTCGAGAACGCGCTCGCCGGGCTGCTGTCCTGCCAGGTCGTGACCTATCGGATCTGGGCGGCCAAGCTCGGCGTCCCGCTCGACGACATCGCCGTCGACGTCGAGGGCGACCTCGACGTCCGCGGCTTCTACGGGTTGGACGACGCCGTGCGCCCGGGCTTCGGCGAGGTCCGCGTGCGGGTGACGCTGTCGGGCCCGGCCGACCCGGAGCGGTACGAGGAGCTCGCCGCAGCGGTGGACGCCCACTGCCCGGTGCTCGACCTCCTCCGCAACACCACACCGGTGACCACCACGCTCGTGACGGGCTGAGCCGGGCGGGCCCGGCGGATCACGACGAGGCAGGATGGAGCGCATGTCCGACCGCAGCTGGGGATTCCGCACGCGCGCCGTGCACGCGGGGGCGGTGCCCGACGCGGCCACCGGCGCCCGAGCCACCCCGATCTACCAGTCCACGAGCTTCGTGTTCGAGGACACCACCGACGCCGCGAGCCTGTTCGCACTGCAGAAGTACGGGCTGATCTACAGCCGGATCGCCAACCCGACGGTCTCGGTGCTGGAGGAGCGGCTCGCGAGCCTCGAGGGCGGCATCGGCGCGGTCGCCACGAGCAGCGGCCAGGCCGCGGAGTTCCTCACGTTCGCCTGCCTCGCGGGTGCCGGCGACCACATCGTCGCCGCGGCCGGCCTCTACGGCGGCACCATCACCCAGCTCGACGTCACGCTGCGCCGGTTCGGTGTGGACACCTCGTTCGTCCCGGGTGGGAACCCCGCCGACTTCGCCGCGGCCATCACACCGGCCACGAAGCTCGTGTTCGCCGAGGTCGTGTCCAACCCGTCCGGCGCGGTGGCCGACATCAGCGGGCTCGCCGACGTCGCGCACGCCGCGGGGCTCCCGCTGATCGTCGACGCCACGATGGCCACTCCGTACCTGTGCCGCCCCATCGAGCACGGCGCCGACATCGTGATCCACTCCGCCACCAAGTTCCTCGGCGGCCACGGCACCACGCTCGGTGGTGTGGTGATCGAGTCTGGGCGCTTCGACTGGGGCAACGGCCACTTCCCGCAGATGACCGAGCCGATCCCGTCCTACGGCGGCCTCAACTGGTGGGGCAACTTCCAGGAGTTCGGCTTCCTCACCAAGCTCCGCGCCGAGCAGCTGCGCGATGTGGGCGCGTCGCTGTCGGCGCACAGCGCGTTCCTGCTGCTGCAGGGCGTGGAGACGCTGCCGCAGCGGATGGAGGCCCACGTGGCGAACGCCCGCGCCGTCGCCGAATGGCTGCACGCCGACTCCCGGGTCTCCTACGTGCGGTGGGCGGGCCTGCCCGACCACCCCGACCACGCACTCGCCCAGAAGTACCTGCCGCAGGGCCCCGGTGCCGTCTTCTCGTTCGGGGTGAAGGGCGGCCGCGAGGCCGGGCAGAGGTTCATCGAGTCGGTGCAGCTGTGCAGCCACCTCGCCAACATCGGCGACGTCCGCACGCTCGTGCTGCACCCCGGCTCCACCACCCACCAGCAGCTCACCACCGAGCAGCTGCGCGACGCCGGCGTGCCGGAGGACCTCGTGCGCATCAGCGTCGGGCTCGAGGACGTGGACGACATCCTGTGGGACCTCGACCAGGCGCTCGCCGCGGCGTCGAAGACCGGCTCATGAGCAGCTGGGAGAACCCGTCCGCGACGGCGCGGCAGAAGATCCTCCGGGAGACGCGCACGGTCGCGATGGTCGGCGCCTCGCCCAACCCGGCGCGGGCCAGCAACTTCGTCGGCACCTACCTGCTGGCGAGCACGAGCTACGACGTGTACTTCGTCAACCCCAACGCCACCGAGATCCTCGGCCGGCCGGTGTACAAGTCGCTGGCCGACCTGCCCGTCGTCCCCGATCTCGTCGACGTGTTCCGCCGCAAGGAGGACCTGCCCGCCGTCCTCGACGACGTGCTGGCCCTCCCGGCGGGGGTGCAGACCTTCTGGCTCCAGTTCGGTCTCGTCGACGAGGTCGTCGCCCGGCGCGCGGAGGCGGCCGGGCTGCAGGTCGTGATGGACCGCTGCCTCAAGGTCGAGCACGCCCGCTTCCACGGCGGCCTGCACCTGGCGGGTTTCGACACGGGTGTGATCAGCTCGCGCAGGCGGGAGCGGTGACCGCGGTCGTCACGCGGCGGGGGGCGTGGCACGAGGGTGACCCCGCCGGGAACCGGCGCTTTCTCGACATCGGTCCGCTCGACCTCGAGCTGGGCGGCCACCTGCCTGCCGTCCGCATCGCCTACGAGACGTGGGGCACGTTCACCGGTGACAACGCCGTGCTGATCCAGCACGCGCTCTCGGGCGACAGCCACGTCGTCGGCCCCGAGGGCGACGGGCACCTGACCGCGGGATGGTGGGCGGACGTCGTCGGGCCGGGCGGCGCCATCGACACCGACCGCTGGTTCGTCGTCTGCACCAACGTGATCGGCGGCTGCCAGGGCAGCACCGGCCCCTCGTCGCTCGCCGAGGACGGCCGGGCGTGGGGGAGCCGCTGGCCGCTGACCACCATCCGCGACCAGGTCGCCGCCGAGATCCCGCTGGCCGACGCGCTCGGCGTCGACCGCTGGGCCGCGGTCGTCGGCGGCTCGATGGGCGGGATGCGGGCGCTGGAGTGGGCGGTGGCGAGGCCCGAACGCGTGGAACGCATGATCGTGCTGGCGTCCGCGGCCGAGGCCAGCGCCGACCAGGTGGGGCTGTGCCGCATCCAGGTCGACGCCGTGCGCGCCGACCCGCTCTGGCACGGCGGCGACTACGCGGTCCACGGCGTCAGCCCCGACACCGGCCTGAGCATCGGACGGCGGATCGCACACCTGAGCTACCGCACCGCCAGCGAGGTGGACGACCGGTTCGGGCGCGCCCCTCAGGACGGGTCGGACCCGCTGCGCGGCGGCCTGTTCGCCGTCGAGAGCTACCTCGAGCACGCCGCGGACGGCCTCATCGCCCGCTTCGACGCCGGCAGCTACGTGGCCCTGAACCTTGCGATGAACAGCCACGAGGTCGGCCGCGGTCGCGGCGGTACGGCGGCGGCTCTGGCGGGCGTCACCGCCCGGGCCACCGTCGTCGGCGTCGACACCGACCGGCTCTACCCCCTGCACCAGCAGCGGGAGCTGGCCGACGCCCTCGGCGTGGAGCTGGACGTGGTGACGAGCGACCGCGGCCATGACGGCTTCCTGGTGGAGACCGAACAGGTCGGGGCGGTGCTGAGGCGCGCGCTCGCGGAGTAGCGCCCGGCCCGTCTGCCGGTCCGGCAGCAATCGCGGGCGCCGCGACGGCCGAATACCTGCCGGAGCGCCAGAACCGGCCCGGTAGCGCCGCCGCCGGGCCGCCGCAGCCGGGCCGCCGCCTGCGCTGTGGTCGTCGCCGGGAGCTCAGCCCAGCAGTGCAGTCACGATCGCGCGGAGGATCCAGAACACCGGCGCGGTGGCCAGCAGCAGCAACCCGAACCCCCACGCCCGCCGGCGGGCGACCAGCCACACGCCCACGGCCGTGACCAGCACCGTCACCACCAGTCCGGCCGCGAGCCGGACAGCCGTGGCCCCCGTCGGCAGGCCGAGCACCAGCAGCACCAGCAGCAGGTCGACCAGGGCCCAGGCCGCCGCAGCGGCCAGCGTCGACAGGAACCCGGTGCGGGCGGGCGCCCCGTTCACCGGGGGCGGCGGGTGGTCGGTGTTCGCGGGATACGGCGGCGCGCCCGGCATCGGGGCGTGCGGCGGCAGCTCGGGATGCGGCATATAGGCGGGGGCACCGGCCCACGACGGCGGGTCGGGCTCGCGCTCGTCCGGGTTCCCCACGGTCGCACGGTAGCGACCGAGCTGCCGCACCACCGGCGAGCACTGTGGCGCTGGGCACTCCCACGGTTCAGTGTGCTCCCCATCGCGGCATCCGTCGCGCGCTAGGGCTAGCCTCCGCCTTGTGTCTGCGTCGACCACACCTGTAACCGTCACCGTCACCGGAGCAGCGGGCCAGATCGGCTACGCGCTGCTCTTCCGGATCGCATCCGGCCAGCTGCTCGGGAAGGACACCCCCGTCCGCCTGCGCCTGCTGGAGATCCCGCAGGCGGTGAAGGCCGCCGAGGGCGTCGCGCTGGAGCTCCAGGACTCCGCGTTCCCGCTGCTCACGGGCGTCGACATCACCGACGACGCCACCAAGGCCTTCGACGGTGCGAACGTCGGCCTGCTCGTCGGCGCCCGCCCGCGCACGAAGGGCATGGAGCGCGGCGACCTCCTCGAGGCCAACGGCGGCATCTTCGCCCCGCAGGGCCGCGCGATCAACGCCGGTGCCGCCGACGACATCCGCGTGCTGGTGGTCGGCAACCCGGCCAACACCAACGCGCTGATCGCCTCGTCCGCCGCGCCCGACGTGCCGGCCGAGCGCTTCACCGCGATGACCCGCCTCGACCACAACCGCGCGGTCGGCCAGCTCGCCGAGAAGCTGTCGGTGCCGGTCACCGAGATCCACAAGCTGACGATCTGGGGCAACCACTCCGCCACCCAGTACCCGGACCTCTACCACGCCGAGGTCAACGGCAAGATCGCCGCCGAGCAGGTCGAGGAGTCCTGGCTGCGCGACGAGTTCATCCCGCGCGTGGCCAAGCGCGGCGCCGAGATCATCGAGGTGCGCGGCGGCTCGTCGGTCGCGTCGGCGGCCAACGCGGCCATCGACCACGTCTACGACTGGTTCAACGGCACCCCCGAGGGCGAGTGGGTCTCCGCGGCCATCCCCTCCGATGGCTCGTACGGCGTGCCCGAGGGCATCATCTCCAGCTTCCCGGTCACGTCCGAGAACGGCGAGTGGAAGATCGTCCAGGGACTGGACATCAACGAGTTCTCGCGTGAGCGCATCGACGCGTCGGTCAAGGAGCTCACCGAGGAGCGCGAGGCCGTGAAGGGCCTCGGACTGCTCTGACCTCCGAGCACACGACAAGGGCCGCTTCCCGCACGGGGGAGCGGCCCTTCGTCGTTCGTGGGATCAGCTGCCCAGTGCCTGGTTGTACCCAGTGCCTGGTCGTACGCCGCGATCTCGCCGTCCGCCTTCGTCGGCGCCGCGGTCAGCGCCGCCTTCGCGTCCTGGCCCTGCAGCACCGCCGCCCGCATCATGGACTGGCGTACCGGGCCACACCCCCGATCTGCGCGCGATTTCGCGTCCTCGCACCCTCCGTGGACGGTGCGAGGACGCGAAACGGCGCGCGGATCGGGGTGGCGTCAGGCCAGCTGCACGATCGCGAACGACTCCGCCGGCAGCGCGAGCGCGTCGTCCTCGCCCACGACCGGCTCGGTGGCCAGCAGGATCCGGCTGATCGGGCCGACGGTCAGCGCCGCGGTCTCGGTGCCGAGGTTGACCGCGACCCGCAGCCGCCCGCGGTGCAGCACCACGGTGCGGGCCTCGTCGTCGATGTCGATCTCCACCTCGTCCAGCCACGGGTCGGACAGCTCCGGCCACGCCTTCCGCAGCGCGATCAGCTCGCGGTACACCGCCAGCAGCGTGGCGTGCGGCTCCTGGCTGGGCTCGTCCCAGTCGAGCTTGGAGTCCTCGAAGGTGCTCTCGGCGTTGGGATCGGGCACCTCGACGTCGCCCCAGCCGTGCTCGGCGAACTCGGCGGTGCGGCCCTTGCGGACGGCCTCGCGCAGGTCGGGATCGGGGAAGTAGGAGAAGAACTGCCACGGGGTGCGTGCACCCCACTCCTCGCCCATGAACAGCATCGGCGTGAACGGCGAGCAGAGCACCAGCGCGGCCCCGCACGCGAGGAGACCGGGCGAGAGGGTCCGGGTGAGCCGGTCGCCGGTGGCGCGGTTGCCGATCTGGTCGTGGTTCTGCAGGTAGGCCAGGAACCGGTGGCCCGGGATTCGCCGCGTGTCGACGGGCGCGCCGTGGTTGCGCTGCCGGAAGCTCGACCACGTGCCCTCGTGCAGGAACGCGCGCGTGAACACATGCGCGAGGCCGGTGAGCCCGGCTGCGGCGAAGTCGGCGTAGTAGCCCTGTCCCTCGCCCGTGAGCGTGGAGTGCAGGCTGTGGTGGATGTCGTCGGTCCACTGGGCGTGCAGGCCGTAGCCGCCACCCTCGCGGGCCGTGACGAGCTTCGGGTCGTTGAGGTCGGACTCCGCGATGAGCGACAGCGGCCGTCCCACGTGCGTGGACAGCGACTCCACCTCGACGGCCAGCTGCTCCAGCACGTGGGTGGCGCGGGTGTCGCGCAGCGCGTGCACGGCGTCGAGGCGCAGCCCGTCGACGTGGAAGTCGCGCAGCCACATCAGCGCGTTGTCGATGATGTAGCGGCGCACCGGCTCGGACTGCGCGCCGTCGAGGTTGACCGTCGGGCCCCAGATGTTCGAGCCGGCGAAGTAGGGGCCGAACCGGTCCAGGTAGGCGCCCGACGGGCCCAGGTGGTTGTAGACGACGTCGAGCACCACGCCCATGTCGCGGGCGTGGCAGGCGTCGACGAAGCGCTTGAAGCCGTCCGGGCCGCCGTAGTTCTCGGTGACCGCGTACCAGCCGACGCCGTCGTAGCCCCAGTTGCGCGGCCCGTCCACGGCGTTGACGGGCAGCACCTCGACGAGGTCGACGCCGAGCTGCGCGAGGTGGTCGAGCCGCTCGATCGCCGAGTCGAACGTGCCGGCCGGGGTGAACGTGCCGATGTGGAGCTCGTAGAGCACGCTGCCGGGGAGCTGCCTGCCGGTCCAGGAGCGGTCGGTCCAGAAGAAGCCCTGCTCGTCGTAGACACGGCTGGCGCCGTGCACGCCGGCGGGCTGCCAGCGGGAACGCGGGTCGGGGAGCGGGGTCTCGTCGTCGTCGAGGAGGTAGGCGTAGGCGGTGCCGGGGCCCGCGTCGACGGTGGCCCGCCACCAGCCGGCCCCGTTGCGGGTCATGGGGTGCGGCGACCCGTCGACCAGCACCCGGACATGGTCACGCTCTGGCGCCCATACGGCGAAATCGGTCACCGGGGGATCCTGCCGGGTGCGGCCCCGTTCCGCCGAGCCGGCGCGGTGTGACCCGCGCGTCAGCCGGTCGCGTCGACGGTGAGCGGTGGGCGCCTGCGGGTCGCCCGCCGCCGTGGCGTCGGCACGGCCGTGGCGACGCGGGCCGGCATCCGGGCCTCGGCCACGGTGCCGCACCGCTGACCCGGGACGACGGTCAGCTCGCCGCCGATCGCGGCGAGCCGGTCGGCCAGCATCGTCAGCCCCAGATGGCCGTCCGTGCGGCGCGCGAGAGCGTGCTCCGGGGGGCCGACGCCGTCGTCGGACACCCGCAGCAGGACGGCGTCGCGCCCCTCCCACCGTGCATCGTGGTCGGGGGCGAGCCGGACGTCGACGGCTCCGGCCTGCGCGTGCTTCGCGACGTTGGCGAGGGCCTCGCGGGCCGCGCGGTAGAGCGTCGCGGCGACGTCCGGGTCCAGTGGCGGCAGGGGCTCCGTCTCGACCCGCGCGACGATGCCGGCGTCGCGCATCGGCGTCACGAGCCCGGTGACGGCGGCGGCGAGCCCGGCGCCGCTCAGGTCGGGCGGGTAGATGCTGACGACGAGCTTGCGCAGCGCCTCGGCGGCGTCCCGGACCGCTCTGGCCAGATGACGGGTGATGTCGCGGCGCTCGGGCGCCTCCGACAGGCTCATGGCCCCGAGCGCGTACCCGATGCCGGCGAGGTCCTGCACCACGCCGTCGTGCAGGGCCGAGGCGATCTCCGCCCGTTCCTGTTCGGACGCGGACAGCGCCTGTTCCAGGAGGCGGGCGCGGTCGGCCTCGTGGCGGCGGACCCGGCGGGCGAGCGACACGGCGATGGGGATCTGTACGAGCTGCAGGAGCGCGAGCGCCCCGATGACCGGCACGACCAGCTGTGCGGTGAGCGCCGCGGTGTGGCGCTCGACCGCGCGGTAGCCGAAGTAGGCCTCGAACGCGAGCACGCGGCCACCGGGGAGGCGCAGGGGGACGTAGACGTCGACCTGAACGGGCTCCGGCGTGGGGCCGGTCTCCGGGTGCAGCTCGACCCCGGAGCTCGTGATGCCGCGCTCGATCGCGTCGACGGCCTCATCGGGCACGGGGAAGCGCTGGCCGATCTTCGTGGCGTCGTCGGCGTAGACCACGAGGCCGTCGATCGCCCACACGTCGATACGCGAGATCGTGCCGTCGCGCAGCCGTGCCTGCACCAGCCGGTCCAGGTGGGAGCGCTGCTCCGCATCCCCGGCCAGCGCCGCGTCCAGAGGGGCGGCCATGACCATGTCGGCCAGCCGCCGGGTGATCCGCTCGTCCTCGTGCATGGCCTGCTGCCGGGCGACGTGCCCGATGACGATCAGCGCCCCGATCGAGATGACGATCGTGACCAGCAGCCCCACACCGACGGAGGTCAGGAGGTCGCGGCGCACCCGGCTGCGGCTCGGTGCCCCCGGGCTACTCGTCGGCGGCATCGACGAGGCCGAGCCGCTGCGCCCGGACCAGGGCCTCCAGCTGGGAGTGGGCGCCCAGCTTCGCGTGCAGCGCCTTGACGTACCCGCGACAGGTCTCCAGACGGATCCCCAGCTCCACCGCGATCGCCGTCGGCGTCAGGCCGCGGTTGAGGCCGGCCAGCACGTCGTGCTCGCGCTGGGTGAGCACCGGGACGATCATCGACGCGTCGCTGTCGGCCGTGGCGCCGCGGTATGTGGACGGGGCCACGAGCATGGACCCCTGCCGGACCCGCTGCAGAACGTCGAGCAACTCCTCGAAGGGGCCGTTCTTCGCGACGAACGCCGACGCGCCGGCCCGCGCGGCCTTGCCGACCCATTCCGGGTCCCGGTGGGCCGAGACGATGACGATCACGACGTCGGGCGCGATCTCCCGGATCCTGCGGGTGGCCGCGAGCCCGTCCTGCCGAGGCATCTCGATGTCCATCACGACGACGTCGGGACGCAGGTCCGCCACCATCGCGACGCCTGCCGCGGCCGTCGACGCGGTGCCCACGCAGGTGAGCCAGGGCTGGGTCGAGAGCGCATAGGACAGGAGGTCGGTGAACACGCGGTGGTCGTCGACCACCGCGATCCGCACGGCCTCGGTCAGCACTCGGTCATCGGTGGATGTCGGCATCGTCTCCCTCGTCCCTGGTTCGTGGTCCGTGGTCGCGGCACGCACCCCTCGGCGGGAGGTGAGTCGGGCTGTTCGTCCCAGAGGTTACCGATATGTGGTTCGAGCGCTTCCCTCCACTTTGGGGGGATGGCGCACCCCAGGTATGGCTGTCCGGCCGGTACGGGCCCGGTGAGGATCCGTGTCGTGCGAGGGGCTGCCGTGGCCGAGGTCTGCGCAGGACGCGCGGGCCGGTTGCCGCCTCCGCGACCCGGAGGCCCCCGATGAGCACACCGACCCGCCGCCGCGCCGGCTTCCCCGACCAGGCGCTGCCCGCACCCCCCACCGACGAGGAGAAGTACTGGTACATGGGCCGCCAGCACCGCTGGCTGCTCCTCGTGCAGGCGCTGTCCTTCGCCCTGATCGCCTGGAGCATCGCGCGGTTCGCCACCGCCGACACCCGGCTGCTGCTCTTCCTGCTCCCCATGTCGCTCTACACCGTCACCCTCGTCGTCTCGCTGGCGAGCAACAGCCGGACCAAGCGGGTGTCGCGGCTCGACCACGAGCTGCGCCTCCTGGAGTACCGCCCCGAGCGGTACCCGGACGTCGACGTCTTCCTGCCGACGGCGGGCGAGCCGATCGAGGTCCTGCGCAACACCTACACCCACGTCAGCAGGCTCGAGTGGCCCGGCGGGCTGCGGGTGCTCGTCCTCGACGACGGGGTGCGCGCGGAGGTCCGCGACCTCGCCCGGGGGTTCGGGTTCGACTACCGCACCCGCGACAACCCCGGTCGGCTCAAGAAGGCCGGCAACCTGCGGTTCGGCTACGAGAACAGCGACGGCGAGCTCATCGCGATCTTCGACGCGGACTTCGTGCCCCGGCCGGACTACCTGTTCGAGCTCGTGCCCTACACCGACGACCCGGACGTCGGGATCGTGCAGTCGCCGCAGTTCTTCGACACGGGGCGCGGCATGCACTGGTTCCGGCGCTGCGCCGGGGCGACGCAGGAGCTGTTCTACCGCTGGATCCAGCCCGCGCGCGACCGCTCGCGGGCCGCCATCTGCGTGGGCACCTGCGCGCTCTACCGGCGCGCGGCGCTGGTGGCGTCCGGTGGCTTCGCGCAGATCGGGCACTCGGAGGACGTGCACACCGGCGTCAACATGATGAAGGCCGGCTACCACGTGCGGTACGTGCCGATCCTCGTCTCCAAGGGTCTGTGCCCGGACACGCTCGGCGGCTTCCTCAACCAGCAGTACCGGTGGTGCACCGGCGCGATGAGCCTGCTGGCCACCCCGTCGTTCCACGCCGCGGAGCGGATCAGCTTCCGGCAGCGCGCCTGCTTCTGGTCGGGGTTCCTCTACTACATCTCCACGGCCCTCAACGCCTTCGTCGCGCCGCTGCCCGCGCTGACGATGCTCTACCTCCTCCCGGCCTGGATCGAGCCGATGAACAGCATCTGGCTGGTCGGCGCCCTGTGCATGTGGTTCGTGGTGCTGCCCCTGCTCATGAAGGGCCGCTGGCGCGTCGACGTGCTGCGCGTCCAGCTGCTCTACTCCTACGCCCACGCGGTGGCGATCGCCCACCTCGTCACGGGCCGGACGAAGGAGTGGGTGGCCACCGGTTCGTCCGCGGGCCGGGCGACCCCGGTGGCGGTGACGGTCAACCGGATCGTGAAGGTCTACGTCGGGGTGACCCAGCTGCTGATCTACGTGGGGCTGGCCGTCGGTACCGCCACCTACGGGTTCGCCGCCTACTGGGCCATGATCGGGCTCGCCGTCCTCGGGGCGTACGTCCACCTGCCCCTGCTGGTCATGCCGCTGACGCGGACCGTCCGCGAGGCGCCGGTGGCCTCCGGTCCCGTGGCCGCATGAGCATCCAGCCCGCGTTCCGGGCCGCGGCGCGCAGCCCTGGGAGGGGCGGCGCAGGAGACACCGTGACGGCGCCGCTGCCCACGGTGGCCCTCTCGACGGTGGCCCTCTCGACGGTGGCGCTGCCCACGGTGGCGCTGCCGGCGGTGCCGCGCCCGGCGAGGCGCCCCGCGGCCGTGCTGGGCCCGCGCGACTTCCGCCCCGACATCCAGGGCCTGCGCGCGGTGGCGGTGCTCCTCGTGGTGGCCTACCACGCCGGCGTGCCCGCGGTGACCGGCGGCTACGTCGGGGTCGACGTCTTCTTCGTGATCTCGGGGTTCCTCATCACGGGTGGCCTGCTGCGTGAGGTGGCGGCGTCGGGCCGGGTCTCGCTGACCGCGTTCTACGCCCGCCGCATCCGGCGCCTGCTGCCCCCGGCCGCGCTGGTGCTGGTGGTCACGCTTCTCGCGGCCCGGATCTGGGGGTCGGTCTTCCAGCTGGTCGACACCGCCTGGGCGGCCGTCTTCACCGCGCTGTACGCGGTCAACTACCGGCTCGCGGCCGAGGGCGTGGACTACCAGCAGATCGGCGGTCCGGAGTCGCCGATGCAGCACTTCTGGAGCCTGGCCGTCGAGGAGCAGTTCTACCTGCTCTGGCCCGCTCTCGTCGTGCTCTGCGTCCTCGGCTGCCGCCGACGGAGATGGCTGCTCGCCGTGGTGCTCGCGGGGGTCTGCGGGGCGTCGCTGCTGGCGTCGGTCACCGTGACCGGTACCGACGCCCCGCTCGCCTACTTCTCCCTCCACACGCGGGCGTGGGAGCTCGGGGCCGGGGCGCTCCTGGCCGTTGCCGGCCCGCGTCTCGCCGCGCTCCCGGCCCGGGCCGCGGCCGTCCTGTCGTGGGCGGGGCTTGCGGCGATCCTCTGGTCCGGCACCGTCTTCACCGACGAGACTCCGTTCCCCGGTAGCGCCGCACTCGTGCCAGTGCTCGGTGCGGCCGCGGTCGTCGCGGCCGGTTGCGCCACGTCGCAAGGGACCGCCGAGGTCCTGCTGCGCCGTCGTCCGATGCAGGGCGTCGGCAGCGTCTCCTACGCCTGGTACCTGTGGCACTGGCCGATGGTGGTGCTCGTCCCGCTGATGTACGGGCGCACCTTCGAGTGGTGGGAGAGCGCCCAGGTCATGGTGCTGGCCCTGTGGCTGGCGGTGCTGACGTACTGGGCGCTCGAGTCCCCGACCCGCCACACCCGGCTCCGCCCCGGGCGCTGGTTCGACACCGGCATCGCGCTCAACGGCACGGTGATCGGGATCGCGACGGTTCTCATCGTCACCGTTCCGACGCTGGTCGGCACCGGTGTCGCGACCACCCCCCTGCCCCTGACGCAGGCCGACGTCAGCGCCGTGCAGGCGGCGGTGGGCGAGGCCACCCGCACGACCAGCGCGCCCAGCAACCTGGTCCCGAGGCTCTCCGACGTCTCCCTGGACCAGCCCGCGACCAGCGGGGACGGCTGCCACCTCGGCTACCTCGCCACCCAGCTGAAGCCCTGCGTGCACGGTGATCCCACGGGGAGCCGGACGATGGTGCTGACCGGTGACTCCCACGCACAGCAGTGGTTCCCCGCGCTCGACGTCGCGGCCCGGCAGCACCACTGGCGGCTGGTCACGTGGACCAAGGTGGCCTGTCCGATCGCGGCCCACGAGGTCTACAACGCGAACCTCCGCCGGGTCTACGGCGAGTGCGCGACGTGGCGGGAGGCGACCGTCGGCGCGATCGTGGATCTGCATCCCGACGTCGTCGTGATCGGACAGAGCGACACCGTCCCGCGCGGCGAGGTCAGCAACGTGGGCTGGGCCGAGGGCACGGTGGCGACGATCCGCCGGCTGCAGGCCGCGGCCATCCCGGTGGGCTTCCTCCTCGACACGCCCTACCCCGGCCGGAGCATGCCCGAGTGCGTCGCGAACCACCTCCGCGACGTCGGAGCGTGCACCTCCGGGCGGGACGAGGTGTGGCCCTACCACGGCCGGCACGAGGAGATGGCGCGGACGCTGGCGGCCGCCGGGGTCACGGCGGTGGAGCCGATCTCCTGGTTCTGCACGCTCAAGGACTGCCCGGCCATCGTGAACGGCATGCTGGTCTACCGGGACGAGAGCCACGTCTCGACGCCCTACAGCGCCTGGCTCGCCCCGATGATGGCCCCGTTCTTCGAGGACCCGCCCTGAGCCCGGCCCACCGCTGCGCGGCCGGGGTGTCCCGGTCGCGACGGGAGTTCCTCGGCCTGCTCGGGCTCGGGACCGCCGCACTGCTGACCGGCTGCGTCGCCGCCGTGTCCCCGCCGCCCCCGTCCCTGCCAGCCGTGCCGGCCCCGCACCCCGGGCCGTCGCGGGAGCTCCGGCGCGGCCCGGTCGGGGACGGAAGAGGGATCGCGCTGACCGTCGACGACGGGACATGCGCCGACTGCGTCGCGGGGTACGTCGACTTCGCCCGCCGGTCGGGGGTCCACCTCACGTTCAGCCCGAACGGGGTCCTCGACGGCGCCTGGCGCCCGCAGGCCCGGGCGCTGGCGCCGCTGATCGCGGCCGGCCAGGTCCAGATGATCAACCACACGTGGAGCCATCGGCAACTGACCGAGCTGCCCGACGGGCGGATCCGCGAGGAGCTCGAGCGCAACGACGCGTGGGTCGCGCGGCTCTTCGGGATCACGACCCGGCCCTACTGCCGGCCACCCTTCGGCGCGCACGACGCCCGGGTCGACGCGGTGGCGGGGAGCCTGGGCTACACACGGTCGGTGCAGTGGAGCGGCTCCTACGGGGACTCCGCCGAGGTGACACCGGAGATCCTCATGGACCGGGCGCGGACCTTCCTGCAGCCCGGGGTGATCATGCTCGGCCACGCGAACCGCCCGACGGTGCTGGGCCTGCTCGACGAGGTCCTGGACCTGGTGCGGGAGCGCCGCCTGGAGCCGGTCACCCTCGACGAGATGTTCGGCACGAGCCGCGCCGCGGGCGCCTGACCCACGCCGCCCACCCCTCACCGGCCGAACTCGTGATTGCTGCCGGTCGGGCGTCGCCGCCCTCGACCGGTCACTCCGGTGCGGTCGAGCCCGATCATCTATCGGCGGCGGCCACCATGAC
Organism: Pseudonocardia sp.; assembly: GCF_025965585.1. Lineage (GTDB taxonomy): Bacteria > Actinomycetota > Actinomycetes > Mycobacteriales > Pseudonocardiaceae > Pseudonocardia. The sequence goes on along the minus strand of NZ_JAOPWR010000408.1, from coordinate 35,903 downwards.
CGCGACCGGCCGTACGTGAGCGCCGTTCGAGGGGCCTTCATGTGCGGCTGACGCCGATCACCGGCGCTCCACCGGGACACGCCTGTGGGGGTCGCGGCGTACCGCGACCCCCACGGGGTGGACCTGCTCCGGTACTACGGGACCGGGACGAAGTCGGTCTGGCTGATCTGGTTCACCCCCGATCCGGGTGTCACGGCGAGCAGGGTGATCGTGCCGAGGACGGTGCCGCCCGGCGCGCTCCGCACCGTGATCAGGGTGTTGGCGCCCGAGGCCGCGATCGTCACCCGCTGGGTGAAGTTCGCCGTGGTGACCCCGAGCCCGGACACGTCGAGCAGGTCCTGGTCACCGGCCGGGTTGGCGTCGAACCCGTTGATCCGGTCGTTGCCCATTCCCGTCGAGAACTTGACGATGTCGTTCCCGGCGCTGCTGTTCATCACGTCGTCACCCGCGCCACCGTCGATGCCGACGATGCCGGTGAGGGTCACGGTCGTGAAGCTCAGCGTGTCGGCCGCGGCCGAACCCCGGATCGTCACACCGGTGAAGCCGTTGGCGGTCACCTGCTCGACGGTCTGGAGCGCGGTGGCCCCCCGCAGCCCGATGACCGTGTCGTTGGCCCTGGCCACGATCTTGTCGGTGCCCGCCCCGCCACTGACGGCGTCGAACCCGTCACCGGCGCCGGTGACGTCGATGACGTCGTCCCCGTTGCCGGTGCTGAGGGTGTCGTCGCCGGCGTCGCCGGACACGACGTCGTTGCCGTCGTTCGTGGTGAGGGTGTCGTTTCCACCCGCACCCCGGGCCGTGTCCTCGCTCGCCGTCCCGGTGAAGGTGTCGTTGCCGGCGCCGCCCTGGAACATGTCGCCGACGATCGCCGGCGTGGACGTCACCGTCTCGGGGTTGCCGAGCGCATCGGTGTAGGTGATCACCACGCGCAGCTCTCGTCCGACCTCGCCCGGGAAGGCCCCGGCGGCCGGCAGCGGGGTGAAGCCCTGCATGGTGCCCCGGCCCGCGACGCCGTTCGTGGCGACGTTCGCGAAGGCGGCCGCGCCGACGAGCCGCTGCTGCCACTGGAACGTGAAGGTCGAGCCTGTGGTGCCGTCGGGATCGACGATCCCGGCAGTGTTCACCGCGACCGGCACGGCCTCCTGCGGTGTCAGACGCGCAGGATTGCCCGGCACCGCCGCGTTCGTCCCGAGGTTGAGCAGGGTGGCGCCCGCCGTGCCCGGCCGGTTCGGCAGGGCGTTGACGGTCTGGTCGGAGAACTGGAGCTTCTCGACGTTCCGGAGCGTGTCGACACCGTCGGTCGCGGCGCCACGGGTGTGGGCAACGGTCACGCCGGTGTTGTTCTCGATCAGGGTGACGTCGTAGTCCGCACGCGGACCGCTGAAGACCGCGGTGTCGATCCCGACCGGGGTCGCCGGCGCCAGGATCTCGCGAACGGCCACGATGTTGCCCGGGTCGACGAGACCCGCGAACACGGCCTGCTGCAGTGTCATGCCCGTCGTTCCCGGGCCGAAGGTGCCCGACTTCGGCAGGTTCTCCATGAGCTCGGTGGAACCGATCTCGGGGCCGGTCGGTCCGGAACGGACGCTCAGGCGCACGTTCAGGTACCGGTCGCCGTCGATGACGTCGTCGGCGCCGCGACCCTCGAACAGGTCCGCGCCGTCGCCGCCGAGGAGCACGTTGCCCGCTCCCCAGACGGGCCCGGACAGGTTCGGGCACCGGCCCTGCGGCGAGTTGGCGATCACGTCCGCGAGCGGGGTGGTCAGCGGTGGGATCAGGGGGTCCAGACCCGCGATGCGGTCGAGACCGGCCTGGTCGAGCACGTCGCACCCGATGAACCCGCCGCCACCCGCGGTGGCGGGGACGACGTCGTCGCCCCGGATCTTGTCGGCGGCGCCGTACCCGGACAGCGCCTCGACCTCGTTGAACTTGTCGCGGACGTCGGCCGTCAGGATGTCCGCGGGGATGGCCAGGTTCAGGTCGAGGTCCTGGGGGACCACCACCACGGACCCGTCCGGCAGCGTCCTGGTCTCGCCCTGGCCGATCTGCCAGTCGAACCCGGACGCCCCGGCGACCTTCTCGATGCCGTCACCGGCGAGGCCGATGTCGTCACCGCCCTCGTGGTCGTAGTCGTCGTCACCGCCCTGCCCGATCAGGATGTCGTTGCCGGGCTTCTGGGAGTCGTCGAGGAAGAACAGGTTGCCGCTGTCCCCCTGCAGGAGGTCGGGCTGGTCGCCGCCCTCCTGCCAGTCGTCGCCGCTGTCACCGAAGGCGGAGTCGAGGCTCTGACCCAGCATGATGAAGTCGTCGCCCTCCCCACCGAAGGTCTCGTTGGCGTTGGCCCCACCGTTGGTGAAGTCCTTGCCCGCGCCGGCGATGATGATGTCCAGGCCCGGACCGGCGTCGATGGCGTCGTTGCCGGGACCTCCCTTGGACACGTCGTCGCCGCCGAGGTCGGTGAGGATGTCGTTGCCGTCACCGCCGAGCGCGACGTCCGAGCCGCTGCCGCCCTCGATGCGGTCGTTGTTCTCGTTGCCCCAGAAGGTGTCGTTGTCATTGCCTCCGACGATGCGGTCCACGTTCGCGGTGCCGTTGTAGACGCTCTGGCCGTTGATGCCGGAAGGGTCGACCGTGTTCCGCGCGCGGTACTGGATCGTGCCGTCGGGCATCCGGATGAGCAGCTTGGTCTCGTCGCACTCGGACGCCGGGTCGTTGGCGACCGCATTGCCCGAGGCCGCGAAGCCCGCGGGGGTGCCCGCGAGGTTCTTCAGCTCGAACTTGCAGTCGGCCGTCGCGAACGCGTCGGCCTTGAGCGTGTGCGCGGGGGTGTTGCGCATGATCAGCTCGGCGAACGAGTTGCCCTCGAGCTGCTGGCGCAGGTTCATGCCGGGCGTGCGCGCCAGGTAGTAGAGCCGGTCGCCGTTCTGCAGGTCGGTGAGCTGGTTCTCGAAGATGAAGTTGAACGTGCTGCCCAGTAGGCCACCGAACGGGAAGGTGGTCTCCGCGAGGCCACCCATCCACAGGTCGACCTTGTCCAGACCGGTGACGGAGTTCGCGCCGCCCGCCGTGTCGGCCCACGCGCCGGTGCTGTTCATGAACGCCGCGGCATCGGCCGGGCCGACCTCACCGTTGAGCGTGTCCGGGCTGACGATCAGCCGCGCCGCCTCCCGCCGCGAGGTGAGCGTCGGCTCACCGGCGTTGTCGGCGGACTCGTCAACGGGCGTGCTCGGCAGGTCGCCGACGATGCCGTCCGGGCCGGCGCCCGTCAGGATCGACGGGTGCCGGCCGTACGCGGCCACGAAGTTGACCAGCGACTCGGGATGCTTGATGTTCTCCCCGAAGTCCACCCAGCTGATGTAGGGCTTCAGCTGGCCGTCGTTCGTGGACGCGAAGAGCTGGCGCCGCACCACGTTCAGCGTGGGGACGCCCTCGGAGCGGGCCCGCGTCATGTTGATCGTCGGCAGGTCCAGGGGCAGGCCCAGCAGGTTGTTGCGCAGGGTGTCGGTCACGAACTCGTCGATCTCGTTGCCGACCTGGTCCGACAGGCCCATGAGGATGGCGCCACCGGCCTGCTGCGAGGTCAGGTGGCCGTCGGGACCGCCGTTGTTGTACTCCGGCGGGTTCAGGAACGCGGCGAGCAGGTCGATGTCGTTCGAGCTCCCGACGATGTCGTCCGAGGTGCCGAAGACGCCGTCGGGTCCGGGCTTGTCCTCGTTCCTGCGGGGGATCGTCTCGGTCAGCATCGAGTGGCCGAAGCGGTACACCGCGTGGGCGAACTCCGCCCGGACCGCCGGGTTGAGGTCGGTCTGGGTGAAGGCGAACGGCTCGAACGGGTTGATCGCCGGCTGCACCTTCCGGGCGAACTCCTCGAACACCAGGTGCTGGTACTCCATCTCGGTGACGAAGCGGGCCGCCTGGAAGAAGCGCTCGCCCACAGCGAAGGTGCGGGCGTCACCGGGTGCGGTGGTGTTGACCGCCTCGTACGCCGCCTTCAGGGCGGGGTCGGCGTTGACGGTCGCCTTGACGGCGTCCACCAGCCGGTCGTGCTCGGAGTGGAAGATCTGGTGCACCGCGGTCAGGCCGATGTTCTCGTTGACCCGGCCGTCGCCGGCGATGTAGTGCGCGTTGAGCATCTCGTCGTCGTAGGTGCCGGCGGGCTGATGGGCGAAGTCGGCCGACGCGGTGGTGTCACCGTCGGGGACCAGGCCGGGCAGGGGCTCGGCGTTGTGGGCGATGTCGGTCAGGAACGGGACGTCGAAGTGCTTGACGCCGGCCGGGACCGCGACGCCACCGCCCGCAGGGTTGCCCTCGACCGTGCCCGTGGCCGTCACGAACTGGGGGAACCCGTTCGGGCCGGGGATGAGGTTGCCGTAGGCGTCGGCCGCGACCATCGGGATGTCGAACACGTCGGGGTCGGTCAGCTTCAGGCCGAGGACCTCCGCGGCCTGCTTCTTGACCAGGGCCCAGGTGCCCATGCCGCCGTCGGGCTGGTGGATCAGCTTGCCGGTCGCGACCGGCTTGCCGGACACAGCGTCCTTCACGTACTCGCGCAGGTACACCTGGTGGGACGCGTTCGAGGTGTAGGTCTGGCTCTGGTCGACCCACGGCGAGTCGGTGTTGTCGGCGTCGTGGACGTCGTCGGCGCTCTCGTCCGCGGGAGTCGCCGGGTTGTCACCGGCGACACCGTCGGGACCGGGCTGGTTGCGGCCGCGCGACAGCACCATGAACCGCAGGCTCGCCGGCAGGTCGTCGGCGTTGCCGACGATGTGGTCCGGGCCCGCGATGAGCGGGTCGTCGTTCTTGAGCGGAACGAAGACGGTGCCGCCGCCGCCCTTCACGGTCTGGTCCACACCGTGGTCGAAGAACTGGCCGAAGATCGTGAAAAGCGAGTTGAACGGCGGCGAGAGACCGACGTCGGTGGTCACGTTCGGGATGAACAGGGTCTGGTGCGACGGGGTGCAGTCCGCCGGGACCGCGGCCACGGGGGGGTTCGCCAGCGGGTCGGGGTCGGTGGTGCACGGCATGACGCCCTCGTTGCCCTGGGTGCGCACCGGGAAGCCGGCGGCCGCGACCGCGGCCGGGTTCGTGGAGGTCTGGTCGACGATCAGGTTGCTGACCACCCGGGGCTCGGTGTCGAAGACGTTGCCCTTCGTCTGGGCGTAGCTGGTGTTTCCGGGAGGACCGAAGCCGGGCGGGACCGGACCGGCGGGCTGGAACTGCGGGGCCGTCAGCCGCGGGAAGACCTCACCGGCCGCGGCGACGCGCTCCTTCCCGGCGGTCAGGTTGTTGCAGGACCCGTCCACCGTCCGGAGGCCCTTCGAGATGAGCGGGCTCGGGATCTGGAACGGGCCGGGGCCCACGAGCGCTCCGCAGATGCCGGTCGCCGGCGTCGTGTTCGCGACGTGGTGCTCGGCGATCTTGATCTGGTCCAGGATGAACGACAGGTCGGACGCGGTGACGGTGAAGCCCTGCCCCACCGGTGCCTGCGCGGACGCGGGGGTCGTCATCACGCCGATCGGCAGGACGGCAGCCGTGAGGACCGCCAACGACCGGCGCGCCACCGCCGCGGAGGTGCGGTGGCGTGCGGGGGAACGGCGACGGAAAACGCCGATCGGCGGCTCCGACGCGCCTGGTGGGCGGCGATGCACCCGGAACTGCATGAGGCTCGATCTCGACATGGTCTGCTGCTTCCTGCCGGTCCCGTCGGGTCGGCGGTCCTCGTCGGGCGTGCTCGGGACATGCCCGTCCGCCCGGCTCGAAGGAGGTCGGTGAGGGGCGGGCAGAGGCCACCGCCGTCAGTCGGGCCGGGTTCCGGCGCACCCGGCGAACGGGGCAGCGCAACTGTGGATGCGGCGTGGGAAGGAGCGCACCCATCCGTAGGGGTGCGCCGCACCCTTCACTTGGGGGGGCGACCGAGACGCCGGGCGCACCGCCCATTTTGGGGAGGGGGAGGCCCCCCGCAGGGGGAGCCGGCCGAACGTCGGAGGGTGGAGTCTCGGCAGGTCCGGGACGCGAAGTCAGGAGAACCCGCCGTGCTCGCCTACGCCTCCGCCGTGCTCAGCGCGATCGCGATGGTCTTCATCGTCATGAACATCAGGGCAGGACCACTGACGTCGGGCGTGTTCATCGCCGCGGCGCTGCTGTGCCTGTCCCTGCAGCACGCCGGGATCGGTTCCCGGGAGCGGAGTCGGGACCGGGACCGGGACCGGGTGACGAGCGGGGTCCGGCGCCGGGGCTGACCCGACGCCGGAGCCGATCAGGCCGGGCGGACCAGCAGCGCCACGGGGTAGCGGGCGAGCAGCGTGCCCAGTGCCGGTGCGGAGCCGTCGACCGGGGTGTCGGTGACGATGTCGTGCCAGTCGCCGGCCGCCCCCGGGAGCGGGAGCACGGTGTCGCCCCAGCCGCCCCTGGCCTCGAGCCCCACCGGCAGCCGGGTGGCCACCGCCACCAGCGACGACGATCGCGCGAACGCCACCGCGTGCGCCGCCGCCGGGCCCTCGGCCGGGACCGGGCGGTAGCCGCGGAACAGCTCCGGCCGGTACCGCCGCAGCCGCAGCCCGCTGAGCGTGACCAGCAGCTTGGCCGCGCCGTCGGCGTCGATGTCGGGCAGCCAGCCCTCGTCCAGCCGGGCCAGCAGCGAGCGGCGGGCCTCCCAGTCCACAGGCCTGCGGTTGTCGGGGTCGACCAGCGAGTACTCGAACAGCTCCGTGCCCTGGTAGACGTCGGGCACGCCCGGCCCGGCGAGCTGGAGCAGCTTCTGCCCCAACGAGTTGACCCGGCCCGGCAGGGCGAGACGCTGCACGAACTCCTCGATCTCGGCCACCAGCTCTGCGTCGGCCATGACGGCAGCGGGCCACGCGGCGACGGCCTCGTCGACCTCGGGCACCGCCTCGACGTGGCTGGTGGCGAGCTTGGCCTCCTTCGTGGCCTTGCCCAGGTAGGACGCCATCCGCTCGACGGAGATCGGCCACGCACCCACGAGGTTCTGCCAGGCCATCAGCTCCATCGACCGCTCGGGCAGCGGGTGGCGCGCCGACCAGCGGCGCAGCCGTTCCGCCCACTCGCCGGGGATCTCCGCGAGCACGGCCAGGCGCGCGCGGACGTCCTCGGAGCGCTTGGTGTCGTGGGTGGACAGCGTGGTCATCGTGACCGGCCACGACGCCTCACGGGCGGCCATGGCCATGTGGAACTCGGTGGGGGAGACCCCGAAGCGCGACGGATCACCGCCCACCTCGTTGAGCGCGACGAACCGGTTCCAACGGTAGAACGCGGTGTCCTCCACGCCCTTCGCCATGACCATGCCCGACGTCTGCTGCACGCGGGTGGCCAGCTCGCCGTGCGGCTCGGCCAGCATCGTGCTGTGGATCACCTCGAGGACGTCGGCGAGATCGGGGCGGTGGGTGCGAGCCACGGACACGGCGGTGTCGAGGGCGGCCCGGCCCTCGGGCAGGTAGGAGCGGTAGACGGGGAAACCGCACAGCAGCTCGGCCACGGCGGTGCGCACGCGGTCGGCCGCGGGGCCCGGATCCGGGTCCGTGGACGGCGCCGCCTCGGGCACGGGCACCAGTGCGGCGATCCGGCGGACCTCGGCCGCCAGGATGGTGTCGGCCACCTCGCGACGGGCGTCGTGCTCGGCCGCGTGCAGCGCCTGCCTGCCGCCGGTGTGCTCGGCGGCGAGCTGGGTGAGCAGGCCGGCGCCGTCCGGGTCGACGAAGACGCCCTGCAGCTCGCGCAGCGCCTCGTAGCCCGACGTGCCGTCCACCGGCCATGACGGTGGCAGCTCCTCGCCGACGCCGAGGATCTTCTCCACGAGCAGCCAGCGATCCGGCCCGATGGCCGCGCGCAGCCGCCGGGCGTAGGCGCCGGGGTCGGACAGGCCGTCGGGGTGGTCGACGCGGATGCCGTCGACGTCGCCCGCCTCGACCCAGCGCAGCACCTCGCGGTGGGTGGCCTCGAAGACCTCCGGGACCTCGACGCGCACCGCGGCCAGCGTGGAGACGTCGAAGAAGCGGCGGTAGGTCAGCTCGGCCGCCCCGCGCTTCCACGACACGAGCCGGTAGTGCTGCCGCTCGTGCACCTCCTGCGCCGTGCCCTCGCCGGTGCCGGGGGCGACCGGGACGGCGTGCTCGTAGTAGCGCAGCTCGTCCCCCTCGACCGCGAGTTCGGAGAGCGCCTTCTCCTCGTCGGCGTCGAGGATCGGGAGCAGGATCGGGCCCGCCGCCCAGTCGATGTCGAAGTAGGACGCGTAGGGGGACGCCTGCCCGAGGCGCAGCACGTCCCACCACCACGGGTTGGCCTTGGGCACCTCGACGCCGACGTGGTTGGGCACGATGTCGAGCACGAACTGCAGCCCGTGCTCGCGCACGGCCGCCACCAGGGCCTTGCGGCCCTCCTCGCCGCCGCGTTCGTCGGACACGCGGGTGGGGTCGACCACGTCGTAGCCGTGGTTGGACCCGGCGCCCGACTGCAGCAGCGGCGACGCGTAGAGCCCGCCGACGCCGAGCGCGTCGAGGTAGGGCACGAGCCCCACGGCGTCGGTGAGGGTGGCGTCCTTCGAGAACTGGATGCGGTAGGTGGAGCTGGGGAGTCGTCGTGTCACGGTGCGGCCATTTCCGTGCGCTGCAGCACCAGTACCGAACGGGCGGGCACGACGTGCTGCGCCCCGCCCGCGACGGTGGGCGGATCCGCCGCCACCACCCCCGGCGCAGTGGCCAGGGTGATCACCTCGCCCGCCGCCGTGTCGACGACCACCGCCCAGCGCGAGCCGTACTCGGGGCCCGGGAGGGTGACCTCGATGTCCTCGTGGTGAGCGTTGAAGCAGAGCAGGAACGAGTCGTCCTGCACCCGCTCCCCACGGGTGTCGGCCTCGGTGATCCCGTCGCCGTTGAGGAAGGCCACCACGCACTTGCCGAAGCCGGAGTCCCAGTCCTGCTCGGTCATCTCCTCGCCCGACGGCTGGAACCAGCCGATGTCGGGCAGGGCGCTCTGGGGGGCGGAGCGCCGCTGGCGCGCGATGGGCTTGCCCGCGAAGAAACGGCGGCGCCGGAACACGGGGTGGGCGTGGCGCAGCGCCGTGACGCCCGCGGTGAACCCGATGAGGCCGGCGTTCTTGCCGGCCAGCGACCAGTCGACCCAGGCCGTCTCGTTGTCCTGGCAGTAGACGTTGTTGTTGCCGCCCTGGGTGCGCCCCAGCTCGTCGCCGTGCAGCAGCATCGGCACGCCCTGGCTGAGCATCACCGTGGTGATGAAGTTGCGCTGCTGCCGGGCCCGCAGGTCGAGCACCGTGGCGTCGTCGGTGGGCCCCTCGACGCCGCAGTTCCAGGCGCGGTTGTGGCTCTCGCCGTCGTTGCCGCCCTCGCCGTTGGCGTCGTTGTGCTTCTCGTTGTAGCTCACCAGGTCGGCGAGGGTGAACCCGTCGTGCGCGGTGACGAAGTTGATGGACGCGAACGGGCGGCGGCCGTCGTCCTGGTAGAGGTCGGAGCTGCCGGTGATGCGGGAGGCGAACTCACCCAGCGTGCCGGGCTCGCCGCGCCAGAAGTCGCGGACGGTGTCGCGGTACTTGCCGTTCCACTCCGTCCACAGCGGCGGGAAGTTGCCCACCTGGTAGCCGCCGGGGCCGACGTCCCACGGCTCGGCGATGAGCTTGACCTGGCTGATCACCGGGTCCTGCTGCACCAGGTCGAAGAACACGCTCAGCCGGTCGACGTCGTAGAACTCGCGGGCGAGGGTGGAGGCGAGGTCGAAGCGGAAGCCGTCGACGTGCATCTCGGTGACCCAGTAGCGCAGGGAGTCCATGATCAGCTGCAACGTGTGCGGGTTGCGCACGTTGAGCGAGTTGCCGGTGCCGGTGTAGTCCATGTAGTACTGCGGGTCGTCCTCGACCAGGCGGTAGTAGGCGGCGTTGTCGATGCCGCGCATGGACAGCGTGGGGCCCATCTGGTTGCCCTCGGCGGTGTGGTTGTAGACCACGTCCATGATCACTTCGATGCCCGCGTCGTGCAGGTCGCGGACCATCGCCTTGAACTCCTGCACCTGGTTGCCCGGGCGGTTGCCGGGCATCGCGTAGCCGTGGTGCGGGGCGAGGAAGGCCACCGTGTTGTAGCCCCAGTAGTTGGACAGGCCCTTCTCCTGCAGGTGGTGGTCGTCGAGGAACTCGTGGCACGGCATGAGCTCGACCGCCGTGACGCCGAGGCTCTTGAAGTGATCGATCATCACCGGGTGCGCCAGGCCCGTGTACGTGCCGCGCAGCTGCTCGGGGATCTCCGGGTGCTGGATGGTGAGGCCCCGGACGTGCGCCTCGTAGATCACGGTCTCGTGATACGGGATGCGCGGCGCGCGGTCGGTGCCCCAGTCGAAGAACGGGTTGACCACCACCGACTTCGGCACGAACGGCGCCGAGTCGGAGTCGCTGCGCGCCTCGGGCGCGGCGAACGGGTAGCCGAACACGGCCTCGTCCCACTGCACGGGGCCGTCGACGGCCTTGGCATAGGGGTCGATGAGGAGCTTGGCCGGGTTGCACCGCAGGCCCTGGCCCGGGTCGTTGGGCCCGGTGACGCGGTAGCCGTAGCGCTGGCCGGGCTCCACGTTGGGCAGGTAGCCGTGCCAGACGAAGCCGTCGACCTCCGTCAGCGCGATGCGCGTCTCCTTGTTGCGGGCGGTGAAGAGGCAGAGCTCGACCTTGTCCGCGGCCTCCGAGAAGAGGGCGAAGTTCGTTCCCGACCCGTCGTAGGTGGCGCCCAGGGGATAGGCGTGACCCGGCCACGGCCGCATGAATTCCTCGCTTCGCAGAGTGCTCGAACCAGGGCGGGTCGCCCTCGGCCCGGCCTGACGAGGCTACCGGGGGGCACCGACGGTCTGCCGGACGAGCCGGTGCCATGGGGCGTTGCGGCTACGCCAGGCGGGCCGGGAACCCGCCGGTCGCGATCGGGCCCCAGCGCGTCGGGGTGATCCGGATCAGGGCCTTGCCCTGATCGCTCATCGCCTGCTTGTACTCGTCCCAGTCGGGGTGCTCGCCGGAGATCGACCGGAAGTACTCGACCAGCGGATCGAGCGCGTCGGGCAGCGTGAGCAGCTCGGCGTCGCCCTCCACCTGCACCCACGGCCCGTTGAAGTCCTCGGACAGGACGATCACGGCGGCCCTGCCGTGGCGGGCCACGTTGGCCGACTTGGCGCGCTCGGGATAGGTGGAGATGACGATCCGGCCCTCGGCGTCGACGCCGGAGGTGACGGGCGATCCCTGCCACCCGCCGTCGTTGCGCGATGTCAGCAGGATCACGTGGTGGCGGGGGCGGAGGAACTCGGTGAGCTCCTCGCGGCCGACGGTCGTGTTCGTCGCGATGGTGCGAGCCATGATCGGCACAGTAGTGTCTCGGATTGATGAGCACCGTGTTCAGCAAGATCATCGACGGCGAACTGCCCGGACGCTTCGTCTGGTCGGACGAGCGCGCCGTCGGCTTCCTGTCGGTCAACCCGCTCGGGCCGGGCCACACGCTGGTCGTGCCCCGGGTGGAGGTCGACCAGTGGCTCGACGCCGACCCGGACCTGCTTGCGCACCTCACAGCGGTGTCGCACGCCATAGGCGACGCCGTCCGCACGATCTGGAATCCGCCGCGCGTCGGCTGGCTGGTGGCCGGGTTCGAGGTGCCGCACCTGCACCTGCACGTCTTCCCCGCGTGGGACATGGCCGCCTTCGACTTCGCCAACGCCGCCACCAGCGTCGACGCAGCGGAACAGGACGCGCACCGCGACGCCATCCGGACGGCCCTGCGCGAAGGCGGCCACGGCGCGTCCGTCCCCTCCTGACGTGCAGCTCGTTCTCGTCCGGCACGCTCTGCCCGCGCTCGTCCAGGGCTCCGACGGCCCGGCCGACCCGCCGCTCACCGAGCTGGGGGAGCGGCAGGCCCACCGGCTCGTCGACGCGCTGGGGAAGGACGTGGCGGCGCTCTACGCCAGCCCCCTCGCCCGCGCCCGCGGCACCGCGGCCCCGCTGGCCGCGGGGCTGGGGGTCGAACCGGTGATCGACCCGGATCTGCGCGAGTACGACTCCGACGCCGCCCACTACGTCCCCGTGCACGAGATGGCCCGGATCGACCCGGCCGCCTGGCAACGGATGCTCGACGGGCAGCTACCCGCGTACGTGGACGTTGCGGCGTTCACCGCCCGGGTGGACGCGGCGCTGGAGCGGATCGTGGCCGCGCACCCCGGCCGCAGCACGGCGGTCGTCGTCGCGCACGCCGGCGTGGTCAACTCCTGGCTCGCGCACCTGCTCGGGATCGGCCGGCCGCTCGCGTTCCCGCTGGACTACGCCGGCATCACGAGGGTGCTGGCCGGTCGCGACGGCCGGCGCGTGGTGCGGACCGTCAACGAGATCGCCCACGTCGCGGACCTGTTGACCGTCACCGCAGGTGCTGGTTAGGCCGTTCGGCCGAAGCGGATTGTCCCCTCCGTACGTCGTTCGGGCGGTCGAGGTGAGGTCCGGGTGACGCGCGGCGCACGTATGCCTACCCTCGGTCGACCGGGTAGGGGGGAACGGCCGGATGACGACGGACGACGGTGGGCTGTCACGTGTCTTCCGTACGCCGGAGTACCGCGCGATCTGGGCCGCGGACCTCCTCTCGATCATGGGTGACCAGCTGGCCAGGGTCGCGCTGGCGGTGCTGGTGTTCGACCGCACCGGCTCGGCGGCGTGGGCGGCGGGCACGTACGCGCTGAGCTTCCTGCCCGCGATCTTCGGCGGGTTGCTGCTCTCGGGCATCGCCGACCGCTTCCGCAGGCGGGAGGTCATGCTCGCCTGTGACCTGCTGCGCGCCGTCCCGCTCGTGGTGATGGCGATCCCCGGCGTCCCCCTGCCGGTGCTGCTGGTGCTGCTGGTGGTCGTGGCGCTGCTGGCCGCGCCGCACACCGCCGCCCGGGGGGCCCTGCTGCCGGACCTGCTGCCCGGCGACCTCTACGAGCGCGGCCTGGCCGTCGCGCAGATGTCGAGCCAGACCGCGCAGCTCGTCGGTTTCGCCACCGGCGGTCTGCTCGTCGCCGCTCTGAACCCGGGAACCGCGCTGCTGCTCGACGCCGCCACCTTCCTCGTGTCCGGGCTGGTGATCCGGTTCGGGCTGACCGCCCGGCCGCGCCCGTCCGTCGCGGCCGGCGAGGGCGGGGGTCACTGGCGGGACATGGTGACGGGCATCGTCGAGATCGCGACGGACCCTCGGCGCCGGGCGCTCGTCGCACTGGTCTGGATGATCGGTTGCTACGTCGTGCCCGAGGCGCTGGCCGTCCCGTATGCGGCCGAACTGGGTATGGACGATTCCCTCGTCGGGCTGCTGATGGCCGCCGATCCGCTGGGCAGCGTGCTGGGCGCATGGCTGTTCGTGCGGTTCGTCCCGCCCGATCGGCGGCCCGGGCTCATCGGCGTGATCGCGGTGCTGGCCGGGGTGCCGCTGCTGTTCGTCGGCCTACGCCCCGGCGTGCTGGTGACGGTGGTGCTGTGGAGCCTCGCGGGCCTGCTCTCCACGGCCTACCTGATGCAGGCGCAGGCGTCCTTCGTGCGGACGACCCCCGACGAGTCTCGCGGGGCTGCCATCGGCGTGGTCGCCTCCGGGATCGTGGCGGGGCAGGGGATCGCGGTGTTGGTCGGCGGACTGCTGGCCGACCTGTGGAGCCCGTCGACCGCCATCACCGTATGCGCGGCCTCCGGCATGGTGCTCGCCGCCGCCGGCGCGATGGCGTGGTACCGCGCCGGCTCGGAGCGCCGGGGGCGGCCGTCCGAGGTGCTGCTGGCACCCCGGAACGGCTGATACGAGGAGGCCCGCTGCGGTCCGGTGCTCCCCGGGCGTGCGGTTTCCGTGCATGTGGGAACCGAACGGTGCGGTCCGGCATACGAAGGCGGAGCGGGTGGTGCGGGGTGAGGGTCCGCGGGCTGTGGACCATTTCAAGGTCGTCAACGACATGGTTCCGGTGCCACGGGGACGTCGGCGAGGGTTCGTCGACGGCGACCGACTGATCGTCACTTTCCACCCCCATGGTTCGCCCGCTTGAGCCCGGGTCGGCGGGCCGGACCACGGGCGTTCCCGCGCCCGGCGTTCCCGCCGGTCCGGATCGCTCCGGCCTCGTCCGCGCCCGATGCCCTTCTCGGTCAGGCGGTCGGCGTGGCCGCGTCCGGCGTCGCCGGACGTGGTGTCGCCGTAACCGCCGGCGCTGTGCCGCCGGCGCGTGGAGCAGCCCGTCTGTCGCGTCGCGACGGCGGGTGTGTGCCGGCGTCGTGCTCGCCGCCGTGGGGGTGGTGGCGTGGCGCCGTGCGCAGGGTCGGGACCGTGCGGCCGAGCGGGCGGGCGGGATGTCGCCCGTGCACCCCTGACCGGGTCCACCCCGTCAGGTCCAGTTCTTGCCGCGCACGTCGTTCTCCTTCCGGGGGCTGGGGATGGGCTGGCCGGTCAGGTCCAGTTCTTGCCGCGCACGGGTGGTCCTCTCTCTGCGTCGGAGGCCGGGTGACCACGGATCGCCGGGCCCGGGTCAAGGAGGTGCGGACCGGGCGAGCTCCGCGCGGGACCTCCAGCTCTGTCGCACGCTGGAGCGGGCGACGGGTCAGCGTGCCGTCGGCACCCGAAGTGTCCGATCTCGCCGCCCGAACGGGTGGCAGTGCTCCGGGATGGCCACTAGGCTCCACACGGAGTAGCGGCGCCTATGACGAGAGTATGAATGACGATCGACACAGTGGACGGACGCGAGCGCGGCCGGTGGTCGCCGCGGTCCGCTGTGGCGGCGTGGCCGGTCTGGCAGATGCCCGGCCGCCTGCTCGGGTCCGTGGTGGTCGTCGAGCTGACGATGGTGCTCCTCGTGACGCTGGGCCTGATCGCGCGGCCGGTGCTCACGGACAGCGAGCTCACCTACGCGGTGGTCCTTTCGGTCCTCGGCATCGTCCACACGGAGCTGGCCAGGGACGTCGAACGCGTCCGGTGGCGCATCACCGGCAACCTGCACGTCGACCTGACCTCGGTGTGGATCTTCGCTGCCGTGGTGGTCCTGCCGGCCGGCTACGCCGCGCTCGTGGCGTTGCTGGTGCACAGCTACCTGTGGTTGCGCTCGGCCCGCACCCGGGCGCCCCTGCACCGGCAGCTGTTCAGCACCGCGACGATCACCCTGTCCTGCCTCGCCGCCTCGTCGGTGATGACGCAGGTCGAGACCGTGGTCGGGGCGCTGCCCGTGCGAGGTGTCGAGCTGATCGCCATCGTCGTCGCGATCCTGGTCTTCATCACCGTGAACAGTGCCCTCGTGGCGGGGGCCATCGCGGTGAGCACGGGCGGCGGCACCCCCGGCGACCTGCTCGGCGAGTGGGACGAGAACCTCCTGGAGCTCGCCGCGCTGAGCCTCGGAGGCCTCACGGGGCTCGTGGTGCTGGTGAACCCGTGGCTGGTGCTGCTGGTGCTGCCGCCGCTGCTCGTCCTGCACCGGGCGGTGCTGGTGCGCCATCTGCAGGAGGCGGCGTCGATCGACGGTAAGACGGGTCTGCTGAACGCTGCGGCCTGGCATACGAAGGCGGAGCGGGCGCTGCAGCGGGTGGTGCGGGGTGAGGGTCCGCGGGCTGTGTTGGTGCTCGATCTGGACCATTTCAAGGTCGTCAACGACACCCATGGTCATCTCGCGGGGGATCAGGTGCTCGCGGCGGTCGCGGACGCGTTGCGTTCCGAGGTGCGCGACCGTGACCTCGTCGGCCGTTTCGGGGGTGAGGAGTTCGTGGTCCTCCTCGCGGGCCTGCAGGGTGGCTGTGCGGCCGACCTGGAGGCCGTCGCCGACCGGATCCGTCGCCGCGTCGCCGCGCTGCGCGTGGAGCTCCCGACGCCGGACGGCCCGCTGACCATCGCGGGCCTGAGCGTCTCGGTGGGCGTCGCCGTGCAGCCCGGGGCCGGGGGTGAGCTGCGCTCGCTGCTGCAGATCGCCGACACGGCGCTGTACGCCGCGAAGCGTGCCGGGCGCAACGCCGTGCGGATGGGGCCGGCGCCCGCCGATCTCCCGGCGCCGCTGGACGGCGAGATCCCGCTTCCCGCCGTTGACGCACAGTGAGCGACCGGCCGCCGAGTCCACCCCGATGAGGGACCTCCGCCCCCCTGACACGCCGTCCCGGCCTCACTAGCCTCGCTCGGGGACACAGTCGTGTCAGGGGAGGGGGCCGCGATCGTGGATGTTTCGGCCCTGCCCGTCCCCGCCGGACCGGACGGCATCGTCTCGTCCGCCCGCGGCTCGCTGCGCACGCTGCCGGTGCCCGCGCTGGTGGGCGTCGTGGTCGTGGAGGTCGCCGCCGTCGGCATCGTCGCGTCCACCGTGACGTCGGCCCCGCGGCTGCCGGACATGCTGCTCGGGGCGTTCCTCGCGGTGCTCTCCGTGGTGCACACCGAGCTCGCCACCGGCATCGAGCGCATCCGCCGCCGCACCGCCCAGACGTCGTACTTCGACCTGAGCTCCGTGTGGACGTTCGCCGCCGCCCTGCTGCTGCCGCCGCTGCTGGCCGCGGCCGTGGTGGTGGCCGTCTACGCCCACCTCTGGCAGCGGGTCTGGCGGCCCGCCGACGTGCCGCTGTACCGCCACGTCTACACGACCGCAACCGTCGTGCTCGCCGCCACAGCCGCGCACACGGTGGTGCGGCAGGCGGGCGGTCTGCCCTCGGGGCCCTCGGATGTCGCTGGGGTCGTGGGCATCGTCGCGGCCGTGCTCGCCTACGTCGCGGTGAACACCGTGCTCGTCGCGGCCGCCATCGCGCTGAGCGGGGCCGGGTCGACCGCCCGCGACCTGTTCGGCCGCTGGGACGACAACGCGCTCGAGGTCGCCACGCTCTGCATGGGGGCGCTGGCCGCCGTCGCGCTCGGTGCCGCCCCCGGCCTGGTGGCACTCGCGCTGCCGCCGATCCTCGTCCTGCACCGAGCCGTGCTCGTCCGCCAGCTCGAGGAGGTGGCGAGCACCGACGGCAAGACCGGCCTGCTCAACGCCGCCGCCTGGCAGACGCAGGCCGCACGGACAGTGCGCCGGGCGCAGCGCGTGGGCTCGGGCGCCGCCGTGATGATCCTCGACCTCGACCACTTCAAGACCGTCAACGACGTCCACGGCCACCTCGCGGGCGACGACGTGCTCGCCGCCGTGGCCGCCGAGCTGCAGGCGGGGGTGCGCGAGCACGACCTCGTCGGCCGGTTCGGCGGCGAGGAGTTCGTGGTGCTGCTGCCCGACCTGCCGCCCGGTGCGGGCGCCCGCGACGAGCTCCACGCGGTGGCCGAGCGCCTGCGGCGACGCGTGTCACAGCTGGACGTGCCGGTGGAGACCACCGAGGGCCTCGTGACGATCACCGGGCTGTCGATCTCGGTCGGCGGCGCGTGCGTCCCGGCCGACGGCGCCACCCTGGAACAGGTGCTCAAGGCGGCCGACGCGTCGCTCTATGCGGCCAAGCGCAGCGGCCGCAACCTGGTCCGCATCGCCGGGCCTGCCGAGATCCCGTCACCCCGCCGTGGCGACACGGAGAGCGTCCGTACTGCTCGGTGACACGCGGGGCCGGGCCGAGCGAGCACCCTTTCCGTAAGCTGACCCGGTGATCCGGCAACTGCGAGGAGTGCGATGAGTGTCCTGCGGTCCGTCCGGGGCCCGGCCGACCTGAAGCGGCTCGAGAACGACCAGCTCGTCGCGCTGGCCGCGGAGATCCGCAAGGAACTGGTGAACACGGTGTCGCGCACCGGCGGTCACCTCGGGCCCAACCTCGGCGTCGTCGAGCTGACCATCGCGCTGCACCGCGTGTTCGACTCGCCGCGCGACACGCTCATCTGGGACACCGGCCACCAGGCCTACGTCCACAAGCTGCTCACCGGCCGTCAGGACGGCTGGGACATGCTCAAGAAGACCGGCGGGCTCTCCGGGTACCCGAACCGCGCCGAGAGCGACCACGACCACGTCGAGAACAGCCACGCGTCCACGTCGCTGTCCTGGGCCGACGGCATCGCGCACGCCTACTCCCTCACCGGCCAGCAGCGGCACGTCATCGCCGTGATCGGTGACGGCGCGCTCACCGGCGGCATGGCCTGGGAGGCGCTCAACAACATCGCCGCGTGCCCTGACCGCAACGTCGTGATCGTCGTCAACGACAACGGGCGCTCCTACGCCCCGACCATCGGCGGCCTCGCCGACCGGCTCGCGTCGCTGCGGCTGCAGCCCGGCTACGAGCGCATGCTCGAGGCCGGCAAGAACGCCCTGGCCCGCACGCCTGTTGTCGGTTCCACGCTCTACGCGGGCCTGCACGCGCTCAAGGCCGGCGTCAAGGACGCCCTGAGTCCGCAGGAGCTGTTCTCCGATCTCGGCCTCAAGTACTTCGGGCCCGTCGACGGCCACGACATCGGCGCCATGGAGTCCGCCCTGCGCCGGGCACGGCACTTCGGCGGGCCGGTGATCGTGCACGCCGTCACCCGCAAGGGCAACGGCTATCCGCCCGCCGAGAACGACGAGGCCGAGCAGATGCACAGCCCGGCCGCGTTCGACCCCGAGACCGGTCTCCCCACCGGGCCGCCGTCGACCGGGTGGACCAGCGTCTTCGCCGAGGAGATCGTGAAGATCGGCGCGAGCCGGGACGACGTCGTCGCGATCACCGCGGCGATGCTCGGCCCCACCGGGCTCGTGCCGTTCGCCGAGGCCTACCCCGAGCGCTGCATCGACGTCGGCATCGCCGAACAGCACGCCCTCACCTCCGCGGCCGGGCTCGCCCGGGGTGGGCTGCACCCCGTTGTCGCGCTGTACTCCACGTTCCTCAACCGCGCGTTCGACCAGCTGCTGATGGACGTCGCGATGCACCGCCAGGCGGTCACGCTCGTGCTCGACCGCGCTGGCGTCACCGGTAGCGACGGGCCGTCGCACAACGGCATGTGGGACCTGTCCCTCCTCGGGGTCGTGCCCGGCATGCGCGTGGCCGCTCCGCGCGACGCCGCCACGCTCCGTGAGGAGCTCGCCGAAGCCGTCGCCGTCGACGACGGGCCCACCGCTCTCCGGTTCCCCAAGGGATCGGTGATCGAATCCGTGCCCGCGCTGCGTCGCGTCGACGGGGTGGACGTCCTGCACGAGCCGCCGCCCGGCGAGGAGTCGTCGGTGCTCATGGTCTGTGCCGGGGTCTTCGGCGAGCTCGGGGTGGCGGCCGCGCTGAAGCTCGCCCAGCAGGGCGTACCGGTCACCGTCGTCGACCCCCGCTGGGTGCTCCCGGTGCCCGGCGCGCTCGTCGGCATGGCGAGGGCGCACCGGCTCGTCGTCACTGTCAGCGACAGCGGTAGGCACGGCGGGTTCGGCTCGGCGCTGTCGGACGTGCTGCGTGCCGCCGAGTGCGACGTGCCGCTGCGCGACCTGTCGATCCCACAGGAGTTCCTCGACCACGGCAGCCGCGGCGACGTGCTCGCCAAGGCCGGGCTCACCGCCCAGGACGTGGCCCGGCGTGTCACGGAGTGGGCGTCGGCGTTGCCCGGCGCTCTCGTCCCGTCCGCGGCGGCGTCCGCGGCGTCCTCCTCCGACGAGCAGGCCCGCTGATGCGCGTCCTGGTCGTGGAGGACGAGCAGCCGCTGGCCGAAGCCGTGGCCCGCGGGCTGCGGCGGGAGGGCATGGCCGTCGACGTCGCCTACGACGGCGACACCGGGCACGAGAAGTCCGCCGTCACCCGCTACGACGTGGTGGTCCTCGACCGCGACCTCCCCGGCATGGGTGGCGACGACCTGTGCGCGGAGATCGTCGCCTCCGGGGCCACCACGCGGGTGCTGATGCTGACCGCCAGCGGCACCCTCGCCGACAAGATCGACGGCCTGTCCCGCGGCGCGGACGACTACCTGGCCAAGCCGTTCGACTTCCCCGAGCTGGTGGCCCGCTGCCGGGCGCTCGGCCGCCGCGCGACGCCCGCGGTGCCGCCGATGCTCGTGGCGGGGGACGTCGCGCTCGACCCGGCCAAGCGCACCGTGCTGCGCGCCGCCCGTCCCGTGGACCTGACGCGCAAGGAGTTCGGCGTGCTGGAGGTGCTGCTGGCGGCCGGTGGCGCCGTCGTCAGCAGCGAGGAGCTGCTCGAGCGCGTGTGGGACGAGAACGCCGACCCGTTCACCACCACGGTGCGCGTCACGGTCATGACGCTGCGCAAGAAGCTCGGCGACCCAGGCGTGATCGAGACCGTGGTGGGCGCCGGGTACCGGGTTCCGGCCGCGGGCTGAGACAGATGGCGGGGCTGGGCCCGATGGCGGGGCTGCGGCCGCGGCTGACTCTCGTCAGCACCGCGCTGGTGGCGCTGGTCAGCGCACTGCTGCTGTGGCTCGGGTGGTGGCTCGTCGGCGGTGTCGTCCGTGCCGTACCGGCGCTCCCCCCGGGCAGCACCGTGCGGGTCGGTGACCGCATCGTGCCGGCCGAGCAGCTGTCCGAGGCCATCGGCCAGGCAGCGCAGGGAACGGTGCTGACGGCGGGACTGATGGCGTTCCCGCTGGTGGTGATCGCGGTGGCGATCGTGTCGTGGTGGCTGGTGGGGCGCGTGCTGTCGCCGCTGCACGTCGTCACGGCCACGGCGCGACGACTGTCGGTGGAGTCGCTCGACACCCGCACCGGCGTGCGCGACGCCCGCGGCGAGGTGGCCGAGCTGGCCGCGGGCTTCGACGCGATGCTCGACCGTCTGCAGGCCGCGTTCAACGCGCAGCGGCGCTTCGTCGCCAACGCCAGCCACGAGCTGCGCACGCCGCTGGCCGTGCTGCGCACCGAGGTGGACGTGACGCTGTCCGACCCGGCCGCCGACGTCGCCGAGCTGCGCCGCATGGGGGCGGTGGTGCGCGCAGCCACCTTCCGCGCCGACGAGCTGGTGGCAGGCCTGCTGCTGCTGGCCCGCACCGAGGGCGCGGAGCTGGGCGAGCTGCGGCCCGTCGACCTCGCGGAGCTCGTCGTGCCCGCGCTGGCCGCCGTCCGCGTGGAGGCAGGCCGGCGCGGCCTGCGCATCACCGTCACCACCGCGCCCGCCCCGGCCGGCGGCGACCCCGTCCTGCTCGAACGCGTGGCGGGCAACCTCCTGGAGAACGCGGTGCGCCACAACGTCACGGCGGGCTGGGTGGAGATCGCCACCGGCGTCCACGACGGGCTCGCGGAGCTGCGCGTGTCGTCCAGCGGGCCGGAGATCGCGGGGGAGAAGGTGGCGGAGCTGTTCGAGCCCTTCCGCCGCGGCCCCGTGGAGCGCACCGGGGCCGCCCGTGGGTCCGGGCTGGGCCTGTCCATCGTCCGCGCGGTGGTGACGGCGCACGGCGGCACCGCGACCGCGTCCCCGGTGCCCGGGGGCGGCCTGACGGTGACGGTGCAGCTGCCGCTCGCCCCGGGCTGAGCTGCTTCAGACAGGCGAACAGGCCCGCGAAGCACACCTGCAGCTCCGGGCGCGGGAGCCCGGCTTCCAGCAGCGACCACCGGGACGACTTCTGGAACCAGTTGCAGCCACCAGCGCCGAGGCGGGACCCGACGGCCGCGCAGCAGCCGAGCACGAGCCGTGCGCCGGCCCCGCGGCGGATCCGGGACCACTCACCGCCGCTGCGGCGCCTGCGGATGCTCGCGTCGTCGGAGCCCCGGTGAACGGGCCCGCTCGGCGTTGATCACACCGCCTTGCCCGGCGGCTGTGCGCGACTGCCCGATGCGGCGTCAGGACGCGCGGGTGGCCAGTGCCGCTTCCAGGGCCGGGGCGAGCAGCTCCACCTGCCAGTCGCGGGCGCCGCCCTTGCGCATCGCCGCCGCGACGTCGCCGTCGGAGGGGGGCGTCCAGCAGAGGCGGCGGAGCAGGTCGGGCTGCAGCAGGTTCTCCACCGGCACGGTCCACTCCTCACCGGTCTGCGCCAGCGCGGCGCGGGCGGCGACGAGGCGGGCGGCGGCGTCGGGGTCGCGGTCGGCCCAGCGCGCGACGGGAGGCGGCCCGTCGGCGGGGGGAGAGGTCCGGGGCAGCTCCTCCTGCGGCAGCGCGGCAGCCTCCTTCAGGGCGGCGTACCAGTAGTTCGTCAGGCGGCGCTGGGAGCGTCCGCGGAACACCGCCATGGACGCCAGGGCCTGCGGCGACGTGGGCGCGGTGACGGCGGCGTCGATGACGGCCGCGTCGGGCAGCACACGCCCCGGGGCGATGTCGCGCTCGGCGGCGAGCCTGTCGCGGGCCTCCCAGAGCGCCCTGACGGCCGCGAGCGGGCGGGGCTTGCGGATCCTGTGGATGCCGGAGGTGCGGCGCCACGGCTCGGCGCGCGGAGCGGGCGGCCCGGCGGTGCGGACGGCCTCGAACTCCTGCATCGCCCACTCGTACTTGCCCTGGTCGCTGAGCATCCCGGCGAGGACGTCACGCAGCTCGACGAGCACCTCGACGTCCAGCGCGGCGTAGACGAGCCAGTCCTCGGGCAGCGGGCGGCGCGACCAGTCGGCGGCTCCGTGGCCCTTCTCCAGCGCGAGACCCAGGAGCTGCTCGACCATAGGCCCGAGCCCGACGCGGGGGAGCCCCGCCAGCCGTCCGGCGAGCTCGGTGTCGAAGAGCTTGGACGGCGCGATGCCCACCTCGGCGAGGCAGGCGAGGTCCTGGTTGGCGGCGTGCAGCACCCACTCGGGCCCGGTCAGCGCCGGGGCGAGCTCGGACAGGTCGCTGCCGAGCGGGATGGGGTCGACCAGCGCGGTGCCGGATCCCGCGCGCCGGAGCTGCACGAGGTAGGCGCGCTGGGAGTAACGAAAGCCGGAGGCTCGCTCGGCGTCGACCGCGACGGGCCCGCGGCCCGCGGCGAAGGTCTCCGCCGTGCGGACGAGCGCGGAGCGGTCCTCGACCACGGGCGGCAGCCCGTCGGCGGGCCGCAGCAGCGGCACCGCCGACGGGCCGGCGTCCTCGAGTGGATCGGCTGGCTCCTCGGTCAGCGGATGACCCCGGCCCTCATGGCCAGCGCCACCATCTGGGCGCGGTCGCCGGTGCCGAGCTTGCGCCCGATCCGGGACAGATGGCTCTTCACGGTGAGCGCGGAGAGGCTCAGCGCCTCGCCGATCTCCTTGTTGGACTGCCCGTCGGCCACCAGCTGCAGCACCTCCACCTCGCGCGCCGACAGCTCGCGCGGGGTGTTGTCGGTGCCCGGGACACGAGTGCCCGTCGCCAGTAGGGGAGCGACCGTCGGGTCGGCGTACACGCCGCCGTCCAGGACTCGCTTGACGCCGTCGGTGACGATCGCCGCCGACGCCGACTTGAGCAGATACGCCTGCGCGCCGGCCTGGAATGCGGACCGGACGGCGTACGGGTCGTCCGAGGACGCCAGCACCACCAGCCGGTTCCAGCCCAGCGACCGCAGCTCGGTCACCAGATCGAGCCCGCTGCCATCGGGAAGTCCGAGATCCAGGATCGCCAGGTCGCAGGGACCGTTGGCGTGTGCCCGGGCCCGTGCTTCCGCGACCGACGCGGCCTCGTACACCGTTCCCGCTCCCATGGAGCGCAAACGCGCGGCGATCGCCTCGCGCAGCAGTGGATGGTCGTCGACCACCAGCACCGAGAACAGCTCCTCCCGCGGATGCGGGACCATCGCGGGCGACAGCACGGGGTTGGACGGATGACCCGCCGTGCCACGTACTTGTGCGCCCTGGCCCACTACGGCCACGTCACTACCTCCCTGGAGTCGGTCGTTGCCCCCCGACCGGCACCAGAACCCCGGTCGCGTAGAGCGTTCGCCCGACCGCCCGAGGAGGTGTCGTGGAGGAAGCGTAGCCCCCCAAGCGGTCTAACGTCGTGTATCGGATCGAACTTTGCCGAAGGAAAGTTACAGCGTTGTCGTAGACGGTCCACTCGACCGGGTGACGTCGGCGATCACGAACCGCGCCGTCGATGCAGGTGGGCACCGTGATCAGACCGTTCGATGGACGAGAGAAACTGCTCCGACCGGAGGCAGTCCTGCGGCCGATGCGACGAGCTGGCAGAACGCCTCCGCGTGCGCGGCGAGGTTCGTGTCGGTCGGCGTCCACGACGCGCGCAGCTCGACGTCGTCGTCGCGGCGGGGGCCGGCGATGTCGCCGAAGCGCACCGACGACGTCTGCGTGACCGTGCCGCCGAGCGCCGTGTAGCCCGCGCCGTTGTGCTCCAACGCCTCGGTGAGCCACGACCACCCCACGACGGGGAACATCTCGTCGCCCAGCTGCTCGGGCTCCAGGCGGGCCTGGACGAAGCAGACCAGTCGGAAGACGCCCTCCCAGGCGTCCTGCCCGGCCGGGTCGTGCAGCAGGATCAGCCGCCCCGATGTGTCGGGCTCGTCGAGGTCGTCGAGCGGCTCGCCGGCACGCCCGGCTCCTGCGTCGGCTTCCACGCTGAACGCCCACGTGTAGGGGGCGAGCCGCGGTGGGGCGCCGAGTGCGGAGACGAGGAGCTCCGGGCGGGGACGCGTCGAGCTGAGCGAGGCCACGGCCCGGCGGAACGCCGGTGGTGGTGGGGCTGTCGCGTCGGGCACGAGGAGAAACTTTAGGTCGCTCTCCGTGTCGTCAC
Source organism: Pseudonocardia sp. (assembly GCF_025965585.1). Lineage (GTDB taxonomy): Bacteria > Actinomycetota > Actinomycetes > Mycobacteriales > Pseudonocardiaceae > Pseudonocardia. The sequence goes on along the minus strand of NZ_JAOPWR010000408.1, from coordinate 11,422 downwards.
CGGCAGGCGCGCCGGTACCCGATCGGGGCACCACCACCGGCGCGCGTCCGGCGTCGCTCCCGTGGGAGGATGGCCGGGCCATGGCCACGAACTCCGTACCCGCCGTCCTGGGTCGCCGCCGCGATCTGGAGAGCGCCCCGTTGCTGGCGGTCGCGCGCGGCGGCACACCGTCCCGCGTGCCCGTCTGGTTCATGCGACAGGCCGGCCGGTCGCTGCCGGAGTACCGCGCCCTGCGGACCGGCACCGGGATGCTGGAGTCCTGCCTGACCCCGGACCTGACCTGCGAGATCACCCTCCAGCCGGTGCGCAGGCACGGCGTGGACGCCGCGATCCTCTTCAGCGACATCGTCGTGCCGCTCTACGCCGCGGGCGTCGGCGTCGACATCGTCCCCGGCACCGGGCCCGTCGTGGCCCACCCGATCCGCACGGCCGCCGACGTCGCGCAGCTGCCCGACCTCGACGCGGAGCAGGTCGCACCCGTCACCGACGCCATCGGCCTGCTGCTGCGTGAGCTGGGCGACACCCCGCTCATCGGCTTCGCCGGTGCCCCCTTCACGCTCGCCTCGTACATGATCGAGGGCGGTCCCAGCCGCAACCACGAGCGGACGAAGGCCCTCATGCGGTCGGCCCCCGACGTGTGGCACGGCCTGATGGAGCGCCTCGTCGCCATCACGTCGGCGTTCCTGCGGGCGCAGGTCGGGGCCGGGGTCGACGCGGTGCAGCTGTTCGACTCGTGGGCCGGTGTGCTGTCCCTGCGCGACTACCGCCAGTACGTGCTGCCGTACTCCTCCCGTGTCCTCGGCGCCTTGTCGGCGGCCGGTGTGCCCCGCATCCACTTCGGCGTCGGCACCGGCGAGCTGCTCGGCGCCATGGCCGAGGCGGGGGCCGACGTCGTGGGCGTCGACTGGCGCATCCCGCTCGACGACGCCTCCCGCCGCACCGGTGGCACCCATCCCGTGCAGGGCAACCTCGACCCCGCGGTGCTCTTCGCCGACCGCGCATCGATCGAGGCGGAGGTGCTCCGCATCCTCGGCGAGGGGCGCCGCGCCCCCGGGCACGTGTTCAACCTCGGTCACGGCGTCCTGCCCGAGACCGACCCGGACGTCCTCACGCGGCTCGTCGAGTTCGTCCACGCCCAGCAGGTGTGACCCGCCCTCCGGGTGCCGTGCCCCGTGTCGCCGTCGTCGGCGGCGGGGTGTCCGGCCTGGCCGCGGCGCACCGGCTGCGCACCCTGCTCGGTCCGTCCGCGGTGATCACGGTGCTGGAGCAGCGCGACCGCATCGGCGGCGTGCTGCGCACCGTCGACCTCGCGGGGGTGCCCTACGACGTCGGCGCCGAGGCCTTCCTGGCCCGGCGGCCCGAGGTCCCCGCGCTGCTGGCCGAGCTCGGGCTCAGCGACCTCCTCGTCCACCCCACGTCCGCGGCGCCGTCCGTCCGCGCGGCAGGGCGCACGGGACCGCTCCCCGGGGGCACGCTGCTCGGGGTGCCCACGAGCAGCACCCGCCTCGACGGGCTGCTGTCGGCCGAGGGGCTGGCGGCCGTCGCCGCGGAGCCGGAGCGCCCGCTGTGCTGGGACCCCACGGCCGACGTCGCCCTGGGAGGCCTCCTCCGGGAGCGGTTCGGCGACGAGCTGGCCGACCGCCTCGCCGACCCGCTGCTCGGCGGCGTCTACGCGGGCCGTGTCGACAGCCTGGGCGTCCGGGCCACGATCCCCGCGCTGGCTGCGGTCCTGGACTCGGGCGCCCCGTCCCTGACCGCGGCGGCGGACCGGGCCACCACCCCGCCCCCCGCGAGTCGACATGACGTCGCGCGTGAGTCGACACGATCCGGTGCGCGAGTCGACACGGATCGGCGCACGGGTCCGCCCGCGCCGGTCTTCGGAGCCGTCCGCGGCGGCTACGGGGTGCTCCTCGACGCGCTGGCCGCCGCCGCGGGGGCGGACGTCCGGCTGGGGACGACGGTCCGGGTCCTGGAGCGCACGGAGGCGGGCTGGCGGCTCACGCTCGGCCCCACCACCGCCCCCGAGGCGCTCGACGTCGACGCCGTGGTGCTGGCCGTCCCCGCGCCGGCCGCGGCCCGCCTGCTGGCCGACGCCGCAACGGGAGCGGCGACGGCCGCATCGGGGATCGAGCTCGCGTCGTCGGCGGTGGTGGCGCTGGCGTACCGGCCCGAGGACGCCGCGGCCCTGCCCCCGACATCCGGGATGCTGGTGGCGGCGGGGGAGCCCCTCGCGGTCAAGGGCGTCACGCACTCGACGAACAAGTGGTCCCACCTCGCGCCCGACGGGCTGGTGCGCCTGCGTACGTCCATCGGACGGTTCGGGGAGGCCGCGTCGCTGCAGGTGGACGACGCCGAGCTCGTCGCCCGCACCCGCGCGGATCTCGCCGAGGTGGCCGGGCTGAGGGCAGCGCCCGTCGCCGTACACGTGCAGCGGTGGGGCGGGGGGCTGCCGCAGTACGGGGTGGGGCACCTCGACCGCGTCCGGACGATCGAGGTGGGCCTGCCCGCGGGGCTCGCGGTGGCCGGGTCGGCGCTGCACGGGGTCGGGGTGCCGGCGTGTGTGGCCACCGCCCGGGCCGCGGCCGAGCGCGTGGCAGCCGGTCTGGTGCCCGCGGCGCGCTGATCGCGGCTCGCGCGCATTCCCGTCCGAATCGCGCGCTCCCCAGGGCCGGCTCGCGGGTGGGGCCGGCCTGACGCGCGTGCGCGGGGCGGCGGGGGGAGTGGCACGATGGATCGCATGGCACGCCTCGACTACGCCGAGCTCAACAGCACCATCCGCTACACGATGTGGTCGGTGTTCCGCGTCGAGCCGGGGAAGCTGGGTGACGACCGCACCGAGGCCGCCACGCAGTTCACCGAGTTCCTCGACGCGCTGGAAGGCAAGGGCGTGGTCGTGCGCGGTGTGTACGACCTCGCGGGCGTCCGCGCCGACGCCGACTTCATGGTCTGGTGGCACGCCGACAACCTCGAGGCGCTGCAGGCCGCCTACGCCTCGCTGCGCCGCTCCACCGCGGTCGGCCGTGCCAGCGTGCCGGTGTGGAGCCAGGTGGCGCTGCACCGCCCCGCGGAGTTCAACAAGAGCCACGTGCCGGCGTTCCTCGCGGGCGAGGCGCCCAAGAACTACGTGTGCGTGTACCCGTTCGTCCGGTCGCTGGACTGGTACCTGCTCCCCGACGAGGAGCGCCGCACGATGCTGGCCGACCACGGCAAGGCCGCTCGCGGCTACGCCGACGTGCGCGCCAACACCGTGCCCGCGTTCGCGCTGGGCGACTACGAGTGGATCCTCGCGTTCGAGGCCGACAAGCTCGACCGCATCGTCGACCTCATGCGCGATCTGCGCGCAACCGAGGCCCGCCGCCACGTGCGCGAGGAGGTGCCGTTCTTCACCGGCCCGCGCGTGCAGCCCGGCGACCTGGTGGCCACCCTGCCCTGATCACCTTGCCCTGATCACCGCGAGGTGGGCGTTTCCGCTGGTCGATCCGCGGATCCGCCCATCTCGGCGCGATCATGCTCAGGCGTCCGGCACGAGCTTCAGCGAGATGCTGTTGATGCAGTAGCGGAGGTCGGTCGGGGTGCCGTAGCCCTCGCCCGCGAACACGTGGCCGAGGTGGCTGTGGCACGTGGCGCAGACAACCTCGACGCGCTTCACACCCATCGAGTAGTCGGTGCGCTCGATGACGGTGTCGCCCGCGAGAGGGGTGAAGAACGATGGCCACCCGCAGTGCGACTCGAACTTGGTGTCGCTGCGGAAGAGTTCGGCGCCGCACGCGCGGCACTCGTAGACGCCCGTGGTCTTCGTGTCGGTGTACTCGCCGACGAACGGGCGCTCGGTGCCCGCCTGGCGCAGCACCTGGTACTCGGCGGGGGTGAGCTGCTCGTGCCACTCGGCGTCGGTCTTGACGACCTTCGCGGCCGGTTGGGTGGTCTTGTCCATGCGTTCCACACTATGTCCGCGCCCCGCCGGCGCGCTCGTGATGCGGTCCATCCCATTTCTTACGAACGACACGCTCTTACAGCCACGTGGTCGCCACGAAGTGGAGGACGTCCCACACCAGGTAGGCGGAGACGGCGAGCAGGAGCAGCACGATCAGCACGGCGCCCCAGCGCCGTTCGCCCTCGGCGCGGTTGGCGGAGTCGGCGAACTCGCTGACCCCGGCCAGGTATCCCTCGACGGTGAACGCGGGGCGCTCGCGCTGCATGCGGTCGAGGTGGGCGGCGAAGGCCCGCGCCTCGGGATCGTCGGGATCGAGGCCGAGCAGCTCGTCGTCGAACTGACGAGATCTGTCCGGTTCGGGCACGGAACCCAGCGTAGCCGGTAGCGTGCGCCCCCGTGGCGACCAAGGCGGCGGCGGTGCTGCTCACCGTCCCGGGCCCGGACGGCGACCGCGAGGTGCGCCTGACCAGCCCGGACAAGATCTACTTCCCGGAGCCGGGCATCACCAAGCGCGAGGTGGTGGAGTACTACCTCGCGGTGGTCGACCCGCTGCTGCGCGTGCTGCGCGAGCGCCCCACCAACCTCAAGCGTTACCCGGACGGCGTCGAGGGCGAGCCGTTCTACTCCAAGCGCCTGCCCAAGGGCGCGCCCGCCTACACCGAGACGGCCCGGGTCACGTTCCCGAGCGGGCGCACGGCCGACTCGTTGTGCCCCACCGAGCCCGCGGTGCTGTTGTGGGCGGCCAACATGGGCACCTTCGACTTCCATCCCTGGCCGGTGCGCCGCGCCGACACCGACCGTCCCGACGAGCTGCGCATCGACCTCGATCCGCAGCCCGGCACCGACTTCGCCGACGCCAGGGCCGTGGCCGCGGTGCTGCGCGAGGTGCTCGACGAGGCCGGGCTCGTGGGCTGGCCCAAGACCTCGGGCGGGCGGGGTATCCACGTGTTCTGCCGGATCCGGCCCGAGTGGGACTTCGTGGACGTGCGGCACGCCGTCATCGCCCTCGCCCGCAGGGTGTGCGAGCGCCTGCCGGACGCCGCCACCGTCGACTGGTGGAAGGAGGAGCGCGGCGAGCGGATCTTCCTCGACTACAACCAGGCCGCCCGCGACCGGACGATCGCGTCGGCGTGGTCGGTGCGCGGGCGCCCGCGGGCCACCGTGTCGATGCCGGTGACCTGGGACGACCTGCCCGACGTCGAGCCCGAGGACTTCGACGTGCGCACCGTGCCCGGCATCTACGCGGAGCGCGGCGACCCGCACGCCGAGATGGACGCCCACGCGGGCGGCATCGAGACGGCGCTGGAGTGGTACGCCGCCGACCCGCGCGGGGAGATGCCCTACCCGCCGGAGTACCCGAAGATGGCGGGGGAGCCGATGCGGGTGCAACCGAGCCGGGCGCGCAACCCCCAGCCCGGTCAGTAGCCGCTGCCGGACGGGTCGGCCGGTGACGGCTCGGGGGACCCGCTTGACCGTTCACCCTCCGGTCCGGCACGGTGGCGGCGGCCGGTCCGCGACGACCGGTCGCGGCGGGTCCGCGGAACGCCGAGCGGCCCGATCCTCCGGCCGACCGTTGCCGTTCCGTTACTCCCTGAAAGTGGTTGCTCGGCGATCGGCGCAACCCGTGCAGCGTCCGGAGCAACCTGTCGCCGCTCGTCGCGGCTGACCTCACTCCCGGCCCACGACGCTCTCAGCTTCGCAACCCGCGCCCGTGACCCCTGCATACGGTCTGCCGCCATGACCGACAGGAACTTCCGCACCGCGTGGCTCGCGGCCCTCGGCGCCATCATGGTGGTGCCGGCGCTGCTGTGGCTGGCGACGGCGCCGGATGAGCCGACGTGGTCGCGGCTGTCGGTGCTCACGGGCCTGTTCGCGCTGTCGGCGATGGTCTGCGCGGCCGTGCTGCCCAGCAGGCTGCGGTCGGTCAACCGCGCGTTCGGCATCGAGGGCGTCATCGAGGTGCACCGGTTCCTCGGCGTCGGCGCCGCGGTGCTGGTGATGCTGCACCTCGCATGCGTCGTCGCGGCCGACCCGTCCGCCGTGGCGCTGCTCGACGTGCCCACCGCTCCCCACCGGGCCCAGGCCGCGGTGGCGGCGACCACGGCCCTCGGCGCGCTCGTCGTCAGCGCGCTGATGCGCCGGCACCTGCGGCTGTCCTACGAGTTCTGGCGCTGGACGCACATCGGGCTCGGCTCGGCGGCGGTGCTCTTCTCCGCCCTGCACGTCTGGTGGCTCGACCACGTGGTGCAGCAGGCCGCGATGCTCGTGACGCTGACGGTGCTGGTGCTCGTCCTGCTGGCGGTCGCGGCCTACCGGTGGGTCTGGCGCGGGCTGCTCGACCCGTCCACCGAGTTCATGGTGATGGAGGTCCGCGCCGAGAGCCCGACGGTCAGCACCGTCGTGCTCGGGCCGCGCCGAAGGCGCAGGCACAGCCACGCGTCCGCCGCCGCCGACTGGGCGTTCGCGCCGGGCCAGTTCGCCTGGATCCGGCTGAGGCGCTCTCCCGCGGCCGAGGAGCACCCGTTCACGATCGCGTCGAGCGCGCACCTCGACCACACCGAGTTCACCGTCCGGCACACGGGGGACTTCACCCGCGCGCTGCGCACACTGCGACCGGGCAGCCCGGTGTGGGTCGACGGCCCGCACGGCGCGTTCACCTCCGACATCGGCGTCTGCGACGGCTTCGTGCTCATCGCTGGCGGGGTCGGGATCACGCCGATGATGAGCATGCTGCGCACCGCCGCCGACCGCGGCGACCCCCGCCCGTACCGGCTCGTCGTGGTCGCGGGGTCGCCCGAGGACCTGCTGTTCCGCGAGGAGCTCGGCTTCCTGTGTCACAGCCTCGACCTCGAGGTCACCGAGGTGCTGCGCCGCCCGCCCGACGGGTGGGAGGGACACACCGGCGACCTCGGCGTGGGCCTGTTCGCGATGGTGCTCGGCACCGTCGAGCGTCCCGAGGCCCTCGACTACTTCCTCTGCGGACCGCCCGGCCTCGTGGACGACGCGCTGGACGTCCTCGACGTCATGGACGTGCCGGCGTCGCGGATCCGCACCGAGCTCTTCGACTTCGTCTGACCCACCCGCGTACCCGCACTGTCGTACCTGCACTGCCAGAAAGGCTCCCCATGCTCCGCCGGATACCCCGGTTCCTGCGCGTCTCCGTGCTCGTCGCGGTGGTGCTGGCCGCGGCCGTGTCGGTGTTCCAGTCGTGGTCCTCGGACACCCCGGGCACCGGCGGCTGGACACAGACCCAGTGGGGCCCGCTCGGCCCGGCCGACCGCGACCTGCTCGCGAAGGTGCGCATGGCCGACCTCTGGGAGGTGCCCACGGGCCAGCAGGCCGCGCAGCAGGCAACGTCGCCCGCGGTGCGCGAGGTCGGCCAGCACATCGCCTCCGAGCACGCCACCCTCGACGCCGACGTCCGCTCCGTCGCGGACAAGCTCGGCGTGCTGCTCCCCACCAGCCCCAGCGCCCAGCAGCAGGCCTGGATGCAGGAGATCTCCGCGCAGACCGGCTCGGACTACGACCGCACGTTCGTCCAGCGGCTGCGGCAGGCGCACGGGACCGTGCTGGCCCTCGTCGCACAGGTCCGCGCCGGCACCCGCAACTCGCTCATCCGCGACTTCGCCACCACCGCGAACGAGTTCGTCAGCAGGCACCTGGCCTATCTCGAGAGCACCGGGCTCGTGGACTACTCGGCGCTGCCCGCGCCACCGTCGCCCGGGCTGCTGTCGGGCGCAACGAGCTGGACCGACCTGATCGTGCCCCTGCTGGTGTTCATCGCGGCCCTGCTGGCCGCGGTCGGGCTGGTGCTCGCCTTGCGGCGCCGCACGGCGTCCCGGCCGCGCCGCGTGACGGTGGCCCGGCAGGCGGTGCCCATGGCACGGCCGACACCCCCGGTGGAGCCCGCCGCCGTGCCAGCGCTGGCGATCCCCGCTCCGCGCGCGTCGCCGGAGGAGGTCTCCGGGCCGCACGGGTTCGCGCCCCCGGCGGCGGACGCCCCGCGGCGGCGGCTGGCTCCCGGCGAATTCACCGGCCCGCACCGGCTGCTCCCCAACGGCGAGACCACCGGTTCCCACCGGGTCGACTCCCACCGCGTCGACTCCCACCGGGTCGACTCCCACCTCGTCGACGCTCCCACCGGCCGCTCGACCCGGCGCACCGTGCCGGCCCCCGGCGAGAGCACCGGCCCCCTGTTCCGCCGGGTCGAACCCGCCCCCGGGGAGAACACCGGCTCGCACCGCACCCCCGTCACGCCCCGCGGCACCCCGGTCGACACGACGGGTCCGCGCCACTCCGTCCGCCGTTAGCCAGCTCGCGTCCAGGTCCGGCAACAGCTCCGCGCTATCCCAGCCGGACACCGCCGACGGGCCTCCCCAGGGCCCGTCGATCCCCCGAACGGAGCTCGACCATGCCGACCTCGGAACCCGCCCCGACATCTTCCGCCGATCCGCTGACGCCGGAGCTGCCGCTTCGCGATCCGGCCGTGGGCAGGCGCATCGCGATCGCCGCCTTCGCGTTCGTCGCGTGTGTCGCGCCCGCCGCCTGCGACTACGCCGCCGCCAGCACGGTGGTGCGGCCGACCAGCAGTGCGGGCGCGGCCGCCGGTCACTCCGGTCAGCACGGAGGCCGGCCCGGCAGCCACTCCGGCCACAGCACGGGGACGACGTCGTCCGCGGTCGTCCCGGCCGACGACACGACGGGCGACTCCACCGAGACCCCCGACCCCCCCGAGGACCCGACGAACGGGGCCGATCCCACCGAGAGCGCCGACGCCACGGCCGACCCCACCGCGGACCCCACCGTCGACGCGAGCGCGGCGCCGACGTCGGGTGCGACCGCGGCGGCGAACCCGCCCGCGAACAACGGCCTCGACGTCCTGGGCCGCGACTGCAGCACCAGCAAGCTCCAGCCGCACACCGGCTTCCAGATCGCGCCCGCGTGCGTCTCGACGGCGTTCGGCGAGGTCGCGGCGGAGGACAAGGACCCGGAGCTGCTCATCACCAGGTTCCCGAAGGAGGTGGCGGCCGACGCCCCGTTCGCGATCTCGGTGAGCACCCGCAACCTCGTGCGCGACCGGTTCCTCGGTGCTGCGGCGGGCGGCTACTACCTGGAGAGCTCGTTCCTCGACCCGAACGGCCTGCAGCGCGGTCACTTCCACACCGCGTGCCGCATGCTCCCGAGCCTCGACGAGGCTCCCGAGTCCGCGCCCGTGCCGGCGTTCTTCGTGGCCACGCAGGACGGCGGCGGTGGCAGGAAGCCCGACACCGTCACGGTGAACGTGACCGGCCTGCCGAAGGGCGAGGCGCAGTGCACCGTCTGGGCCGGTGATGGCTCGCACCGGATCCCGATGATGCGGCGCGCCAACCAGACGCCGGCCGTCGACTCGGTCCGCATCACCATCGGCTGAGCCACTCCCTCCCCGCTCCCCGTCACACCCCAGGAGACCCGCGTGCCCGCCACGCTGCCCCGTGCCGACCGCCCGCTCCCGACCCCCGGCATCCCCCGCCCCCGGACCGCCGACGACCCGCCCGGTGCCGCCGCGGCCCTCGCCCCGATGGTCGACGTCTGGTTCCGCATCCTCGCCGACCACGCCCCCGACGCGGAGCTGCGCTGCCGCACCTGCACCAGCGCCGGCACGGGAGCCCGCAGCACCCCGTGGCCGTGCTCCCTGCGCACCCTCGCGGAGCTCGCCCGGCGGCAGCACGCCGACCGCTGGGGTGAGCGCAGCACCCGCGGCCGCCGCAGCCTCTACGGCGCGCAGGGCACCTCGTGCGCGGTGACGCCGCGGGAGCGCGAGTTCCTGCAGATGGCCGCCGAGGGCTGCACCGACGCGGAGATCGCCGCGCAGCTCGACGTGCCCGAGCTGACGGTGCGCACCACGATCCGGCGCATCGCGCGCAAGCTCGGCGAGCCCGACCGCGACGCGCTGCTCGTGCTGGCGCTGCGGACGGGGGTGATCGTGTGACGGCCCCCCGGTCGCGGCCGGCCCGCAGCGCGTGGGGTAGACCCATGGGGTGAACGACGTGCCGGAGGACCTGGTCGACATCGCCGTCGTCGGAGCGGGGCCTGCCGGCAGCGCAGCCGCGCTGCGCGCGCTGCAGCTGCGCCCCGACGCCTCGGTGCTGCTGCTCGACGCGGCCGACTTCCCCCGCGACAAGACGTGTGGCGACGGGATCGCCGCCCACGTGCTCGACCTGCTCGCCGCGCTGGGCGTCCCCGACCTGTCGCACCTCGGCCCGGAGGTGCCCCGGCTGCGGTTGCGCAGCCCTGGCGGGCAGGTGGTGGCCCGCACGTGTGCGCGGCCCAACCGCGTGATCCCGCGCAAGGTGTTCGACGCGCAGCTCGTGGCCGCCGCAGTGGCACGCGGGGCGCGGTTGGTGCGCCATCGCGTCCGGCGGATCGCCGTGCGCCCCGGTCACGTCGTGCTGGACGGTGCGATCGCCGCCCGTGCGGTCATCGGGGCCGACGGTGCCAACTCCACGGTCCGCAGGCAGCTCGGTGCGCCACGCACCCCGCCGTCGGGCACGGCGGTGGCCGTCCGCGGCTACGCCCCGACGTCGCTCGAGCCGGACGCCCTCATGATCGAGTTCGCGCGCGGGCGGTACCCGGCGTACGCGTGGTCGTTCCCGCTGCTCGGCGGCGGGTCCAACGTCGGCTACGGGGTGTTCGACCGCCGGGGCGGCGGCACCCGCCAGGAGCTCCTCGGTGCGCTCCGGGCGCTGCTCCCGGGGGAGGAGCCCGACCCTGCGACCGTGCGGGGCCACCACCTGCCGCTGTCCACCGCGCCACGCCTGCATCCCGACGGCCGCGTGCTGCTCGCGGGCGACGCCGCGTCGATGGTCAACCCGCTGACCGGTGAGGGCATCTTCGACGCGGTGGCCTCCGGAGTGCTGGCCGGGCGGGCCGCGCTCCTCGGGGAGGCGGCCGGGGCCGGCCACCGCGCCGCGATGCGGCGGACGTTCGGGCGGCACCAGGACCACCTCGGTGTGCTGGCGCGGCTGGTGCCGCACAGCCGGTTCCTCGATGCGGCCGTCGCGGCGGCGGCACGGCACCAGCAGGTGTTCGACGCGGCCGTCGACCTGGGTCTCGGACGCGGCACCGCGCCCAAGGAGGCGTTGCTCCGAGTGGCGGCACAGTACGTGACGCTCGGTCCTCTGTCGCCGACACGCCGACACAGACCGGCAGATGGCCGGTGAGCGACATCACACTTTTGGTGCTTGTCGTTCCCGTACCCGCGCCTGGACCGCAGGTCGCTCGTTGGGTGTGGAGGGAACGGCCGACGAGGGTCTGCACGAACGGGGGAGCGCGCGATGGTCGCTGAGTCGATGAACGTCCGGCGCATGGCGCCACGAGGGCCGTCGGGAATGCTGCCCGAGGAGGGACCGCGGGGACTCCGGGACGACGCGGCGTGGGCGCCCGGCCCGCGCACGCACCCCGACGCCCACGTCGACGAGCAGCGCCGCCGCAGGCGCGCCGCCGAGGCCG
>NZ_JAOPWR010000401.1 GCF_025965585.1 Pseudonocardia sp. | reverse complement strand
CCCGGTCGATCCCGACGCTGGACGAGTCGATGCTCATCATCCGCTTCGCCGATCCGAGGGGCATCGACTTCTCGTACCTGCTCTCGATGCTGCACGACTCGTTCATGTCCCGCCCGAACACGATCGTCTGCCCGGGCGGCAAGATGGACCTCGCGATGCAGCTCATCTTCACGCCGATGGTCTGGCGATTGGTCGAACGGCGGAACCAGGCCCTCGGCCGTCCGTGAGCAGGGTCCTGGCGCGCGTGCTCCGGCCGGCGACACCCCTACTCGCCTTGTGCTTCCGCGAGGCCGTCCCGGAGGCCGGATGGGTCATGAAGAAAACGGGGACGGCGCCCGCGCCGCCGCCACTCTCCAGACGGGCACCACAGGGTGTGGCCCGGGCGGATTACGACGCCCTCGCCTCCGCCGGAGTGAGGTCGAGGCCCTCGGTGACGTGCCTACCGTGCCCTTGGCGTGCCGGCGCCAGCAGATGCGGGCGCCGGGCGGAGAGGTGGGTCAGCTGCCGACACGATAACCGCTCGGCTCGCGACACCCAGGCTCGCTGTGCCGCCGCGAGGCGCCCGCACCCGAGGCCGGCTCTCTGATCGAGCGCCATCGAACATGTACCACCAGGACGGCCCCCGGCGCCCCGCCGATCTGCTGCGGACGGCCGTGCTCCGGCTACTCGCTCAGGACGCCGACCACGGCGCGCTGCCCACCCTGTACGCCGCCACCGCCGACATCCCCGGCAACAGCTTCGCCGGCCCCAGCCACTTCGCCCACATGCGCGGCGCGCCGCAACTCATCAACCGGTCCGCCACGGCGCAGGACCCGGAGCTGGCCCGCCGCCTCTGGACCGCGTCGGAACAGCTGACCGGCATCCACACCCCAATCTGACCCTCCGCCCGCCGCGAAACCTGTTTGCTGGGCAGAGGTGGTGAGCGTGGTGAGGCCGGCGCGTTCGGCAGCCAGTTCGCACCGCACCACTTCCAGCAGCCGGGCAACCCGGTGCCGGCCTGCACTTCCCGCGCTGCCCCTGCTCAGCGGATGGGTCCGGTCGACGTCTGGCAGGGTAGGCGACAACGCGGCGAACCGGCCGCGGCGGCGAACTGGTCCCGTAAGAGCGCCCGCCAATACCACGCGGACCGCCGCAGACCGTCTCATGGATTCGGCACTTCAAAATCGTGCGGACTTGCTGCGACCAGCGACGGCCCACAAGCCCCTGACCCGCGCGAATAAGCCGGATCACACGTTGAAGCGGAAATCGTGACCGAGATGCAGCGCCGCAGGCCGTAGGGCCCATACCCGCCGTGATCTGCAGGAACGTTGAGCGACAGTTGTCATCGTTGTTAGCCCGTATGAGGGGCCGGCGCCTCGCTCGTAAGTTGGCGCGGGTCACCGTCACGGCGGGTGGCGGTGCCGCATTTACGGGAGGCGCCGGTGCTGATGGAGCGTACGTGCGTGGGCCTGGATGTTCACGCCCGATCAGTCGTAGGTTGCGTGATCGACAATGAGGGCGGGGAGATCGCCACGTTGCGGTTGTCCCCGAAGACCGATGCGATCGTGGACTGGGTGATGTCGTTGCCGGGGCCGGTGGCGGTGACCTATGAGGCCGGCCCGACCGGGTTCGGTCTGGCCCGGGCGCTGGCCGCGGTGGGGGTGCGGTGTGAGGTGGTGGCGCCCTCGAAGCTGGAACGCCCGGCTGGGGACCGGGTCAAGACCGACCGGCGTGACGCGGAGCGGTTGGCCCGGTTGTTGCGGATCGGTGAGCTGCCCGGAGTGCGGGTGCCCTCCGAGGCTGAGGAAGCGGCGCGGGATCTGGTGCGGGCTCGTGAGGATGCCCGCGGGGACCTGATGCGGGCCCGGCACCGCGTGTCGAAACTGCTGCTGCGCCAGGGCCTGGTGTGGGAGAACTCCGCGTGGACCGGGGCGCACGAGGCGTGGTTGCGGTCGCAACGGTTCGACCGGGTCGGGGTCCGGCTCGCGTTCGATGAGGCCTTCGACGCGGTGCTGAGTGTGCATGCCCGGCGGGACCGGCTGGATGCCGCGATCACCGAGATGGCGGCCAGCAGTTCGTTCGCGCCGGTGGTGAACCGGTTGGGCTGTCTGCGCGGGGTCGGGACGTTGACCGGGTTCGGGCTGGCGGTCGAGATCGGGGACTGGCACCGGTTCACCGGCTCCACGATCGGCTCCTACGTGGGTTTGGTGCCCTCGGAGTCCTCGAGTGGCGCCCGGCGGTCTCAGGGTGGGATCACCAAGACCGGCAACGGCCACGCCCGGCGGTTGTTGGTGGAGGCGGCCTGGCATCACCGCAAGCCCTATCGGCCCAGCCGGGAGTTGATCCGCCGCCGCGGTGGCCAACCACCCGCAGTCCGCGACCGCGCCGAGCAGGGCAACCGTCGCCTGCATCGACGCTGGGTGCGGCTGGATGCGCGTGGAAAACGCTCCACGATCAGTGCCGTCGCGGTGGCCCGCGAGCTCGCCGGCTGGACCTGGAGCCTCGCGGTCATGGACGACTGAGCTCTCCCCCCGGTCAGCTGGCGGGGCGGTGGTGACAGGCAAGTGCGAGGAGCGACCCGCGGCACAACTATGAGCAGCCGCATCCTGGTGATCACAGATGATGACCAGGGTGCGGCGATGCTCGACTTCTAGAGACGCGGAACGCTCCCGACGAACATCCGGTCATGCGGTAACCAACCCGCGCATATCAGTCTGACCGCGCGTCGACCACGACAGCCTTTCCACCACCGCCCCTGCCAGCCCCACAACGCTTCGACCAGGCCCCGATGCCAGCCACCGCGGCCACAAACGCATGGGCACTTGACAGAAGGTGCCCCCATATCAGTTGGTCGGCTGTCCTGCGTAGTAAGCAGGATCACTCGTCTGGCTCGATGACGTAGGCGAACGCGTCAACCTCTTCGTCTACCACCCAGCGGCCCTCAACTTTATAGAAGGCACCCACCGGCACCAAGCACGGTTGCCCTGCGCTGAGGTCTTCCAAGCGCACCCGCCGGACCTTTAAACTTTTATCCATTTCTGCCTCAAATCATTTGCGTTGTACTGATATTAGTACTAAAAAAATAATAAGCAAGCAAGGAGAGGTTGAAATGCCAAAGCGGATTGCATTTTATGAAGGTCGTTCGTACAAGGTTAAATCAGACAGAATCGAGATCCCGAACTTTGAGCAGATGGAACGGATGGCCGTTCTGCAATGGATGCTCCGCAATACTTACCCTCGCGGCTACGGCAAGCCGAATCCGCTTGCGGGTATGGGCGGCATTCTGAGAGTGGGCGGACAATGAAAGACTTTGTCCACATCGCTCAGAACGATTGGTACGACAAGCATGGTAACGGGTCAGATTCCCCCTGCGTTTCCGTGTGGAACCCGACAGGATTGCCAAACACTTACCTGAACACGCTGTCACATGATTGCCAGAAGCCCGATACGCTGCCTGACGGTCCACCCATCGGGAACGTAATAATCAGCGGCATCCAGTTCGGCGGTCCCCTTGACGATTTGGAGATGCTGTTCGATGCCGTACGTGAAGGTGTCGGCAACATGCGTGTTCAGTACGAGAACATGTTAGAAGCGGCTGAAGACGCGTTCATGAAGGAGGAGCCTGATCGTTGCGGGACTTGCGGAGAGCTTGGCGAGTGGTTTGGCGGCCTTGATGGCTACGACCATCTCGTGCACAGGCAGAGCACTGGGACGGTGGCATGTCCCGATCCGCAAGTAGTCGAGGAGATCAAGATCGCCCGCGAGGGCTAGAGGGGCGGACGTGAGTCTCGTCCAGGCACGCTGAAGTCGTGCGAAGGGTGACGGGGGCTTCGGCCCCCTCGCCTAAACGATTTTCCGTACTGCTACTTCGGGGCGCGAGGGTCCAGGTAAGCGAAAGTCGCGACAACCAATGCGCCTGCAGAGATTAGGGCAGACAGGACCGTCGCCATTGCGGCCAAGAAGGCGGCGGCCCCGTAGAACTTGCGGAAGGCGTTGCTGACGAAGCGTCCCCATGTACTTCGATGAACTAACATCTTGGCGTTGTACCACTTGTGAGCGACAACCTGGTTGCAGCCGCCAAGCAGACCTTTGCCGTTATGGATGCAATGCGTCTTGCCATCCCTGTTCAACGCCCCACACGGCACCCTGGCTTGGAACAGAAAGAACAACGTTGCTATAGCCGACAGGATGGCAATGGCCCCGTAACCCAAGTAGTGGGTGTACCAACCCCAGAAGATCACTGGGATGAGTATGTACCCCCAGGTGCGAGCCAGCTTCTTCTGTGTGCTCTTCTTGAGAAGCCGTGTTCGCGCCATGGGTATTAAAAGTATGGGGCGATCGATCGAGGACCAATCAACCGTGTGGGTGGTACCTGATACCTACTTGGCGGCTATCTCACATGCCTGTGGTTCCGACGCGCCGAGTGATGCATCAGCGTCGGCGAGTCGTCTAGCCGCTGACTGGGCGGTCGACGTGTTGGCCGCTGTGTCTACCTGAAGTGCCAGCCCTGGACCTGCATCAGGGTAAAAATCAGACCTACGATGAACACGACGCCAAGCAATACGGACCCGGCGATCTTCAGCCAGGGTGAAAGCCACTGTTCGTCAGGCTGGGCCGACGGTGTGCCCACCGCGCCGTCCCCTTGGGCACCGGCCAAGCTGATCTTGTTTCGCTTGCCTGTGACGGCGAAAGTGATGGCGTTGGTTGCGACCTCGGCAGGCGGAGTGTCGACTCCTTCGGGCAGGTTGGCTGAGATCTCGGCGATCATGATGGCGAGGGTCGTCCGCACCTGCTCGACGATGCCATCAAGGGCAACGGGCGAGACACTCCAGTAGATCTCCTGGATGGTCGCGTTCCACTTCGGCCGGGCATTCATAAGTCTCACAAGTTCAGGAGCACCGTCCGGTTGGAGCCTGACGTGGCCCTCCGTCGCTGACCGAGCAAGCCGTTCGATCTCGCCGATGCCTGCTTCGAGATTGACCTGATTCGTGATCTTATCCCGAGCAACCTCGGGAAGATCCAATGTGCTGATCGATTGGCCCCGCGCGTGCCACGCTGCGTTGATCATGTCGACGCGCGCACGGCCGAGGGGTGCGGGGATCTTGCGGTACTCCGGCAAGTCGTTGTCGGGCCCGTATCCACGCAGCTCCCTGGTTGCCCAGTCGCGAAGCTCGGTCGATCCCGCTTGACCGCCGAGAGCGATGACCTTGCGCAGGAGATCGGCGATCGGAGCACTGCTGTCAACAGCCCCCGCCTGGATCGCCTAGAGTAGCCGACCAACACTTGCGATCACACGACAGAGGGTATCGACGACCACCGACAGTACGTGGAGGTACCGTCGGTGACGGACAGTTGATCACCGCGCTGGACCGCAGATGGACCGCAGACGTTGCTCACGGACGCTCAACGACGAACGATGATCATGGCCTGCTTCACCCCGTCCACGCAGCTAACGAGTACCTTCGCGGCATGATGTTCAAGGACGAACAGACCCTGCATCTGTTCCGCTTCAACCACGACTGACCGGGACTTCTGTGCGCCGTCGCATCCTGCAGTCCACATTGCTGGTCGTCACCATCACCGCGCTCGTGCTCGGCGGCCCGCTGGCCATCACCACGTGGCGGCTCGTGGAGGACATCACCACCCGCGCACTGGCGGGTCGCCTGGAGCAGGTGATCCCGCGGCTCAACGGAGCCGACCCGGACCTCGAGAAGGCCGCCATCGAGCTCGCGGTGCCCGCGGGAGGCCGGCTCGTCCTGCAGCGGGCCGGGCAGCCGACCCAGGTGATCGGCGCCGACGTCGGGGACGACCCGGTGACGGTCACGCAGACGTTCGGTTCGGGCGGGACGCTCATCCTCGAGGAGCCGCTCTCCGACCTGCGCGCCCAGCAGATCCAGGTCACGCTCATCGTGCTGCTGCTCGTGGTGCTGTCGGTGGGCACCGGGGCCGTCGTCGCCACCGTCACGGCGCGACGGCTGGCCGAGCCGCTCTCCGACGTCGCCGACCGGGCCGCGCGGCTCGGCGCGGGCGACTTCCGGTCCGCGCCGAACCGGCACGGCATCCCGGAGCTGGACCGCGTCTCCGACGTCCTCGACACCTCGGCCGCGGCGCTCTCCGAGCTCGTCCAGCGCGAGCGGGAGCTCGTCGGCGACGTCTCCCACCAGCTGCGCAGCCGGTTGACCGCCCTGCAGCTGCGTCTCGACGAGCTCGCCACCCACCCCGATCCCAGCGCCCGGCGCGAGGCCATCGCCGCGCTGGAGCAGACCGAGAAGCTCACGGCTGTGCTCGACGAGCTGCTGGACTCCGCCCGCGCCGCCCGCGCCGCCGGCGCCGAGCTGCAGGACCTGCGTCAGGGGCTGTCCGCCGTGGCCGACGAGTGGCGCCCCGCGCTCAAGGCGGCCGGCCGCTCGCTCAAGTTCCGCGTGCCCGACGGGCTGCTCGCCCGAGTCACGCCCACCCGTATCCGCGAGGCCGTCGGCGCGCTGGTGGACAACGCTATCCAGCACGGCGGCGGCACCGTCACCCTCAGCGCGCGTTCGGCGGAGAACAGCATCGCGGTGGAGGTCTCGGACTCCGGCGCGGGTGTGCCGGAAGAGCTGGTGCCGCACGTGTTCGACCGCGGGGTGTCGGTCGGGTCGTCCACGGGACTGGGGCTGGCGCTCGCCCGCGCGCTGGTGGAGGCCGACGGCGGGCGCCTCGAGCTCTCCCGGGCCCGCCCGGCGATGTTCACGATCTTCCTGCCCGCCGCCCGCGCGGACGACGTGGTGGCCGCGCCGCGTCCCGCGAGCACGAGCCCGCGCTGACGGCCCGGACCCGGCCG
>NZ_JAOPWR010000400.1 GCF_025965585.1 Pseudonocardia sp. | reverse complement strand
CCCGGTCGATCCCGACGCTGGACGAGTCGATGCTCATCATCCGCTTCGCCGATCCGAGGGGCATCGACTTCTCGTACCTGCTCTCGATGCTGCACGACTCGTTCATGTCCCGCCCGAACACGATCGTGTGCCCGGGCGGCAAGATGGACCTCGCGATGCAACTCATCTTCACGCCGATGGTCTGGCGATTGATCGAACGGCGGAACCAGGCCCTCGGCCGTCCGTGAGCAGGGTCCTGGCGCGCGTGCTCCGGCCGGCGACACCCCTACTCGCTTTGTGCTTCCGCGAGGCCGTCCCGGAGGCCGGATGGGTCATGAAGAAAACGGGGACGGCGCCACTCTCCAGACGGGCACCACAGCGGTGTAGCCCGGGCGGATTACGACGCCTTCGCCTCCGCCGGAGTGAGATCGGGGCCCTCGGTGACGTGCCTACCGTGGCCCTCGGCGTGCCGGCGCCAGCAGATGCGGGCGCCGGGCGGAATGAGACGACCAGCGGCGACGAGCAGTCGCGACGTGGCCGCTCGGGAGGGCGTGGAAGTTCACGCCGGGCGCACCGCGCGTCGACCGACAGCGGCGTCGTCGTGGCGGGTCAGCCTGCAGGTTCCGGAGGGGTCGGAACTTGGCCGGGCGGGGTGCGTCGGCATGTTGGATCTGAGTAGGCCACGGCTGGTGGGGTCCAGGGCAAGTAGGCGTCTACTCACGACATCGTCGGGATCGAGCCCCGAGACTTGGCGCAGCGGCTGACCGGTCGCGCCGGAGGCACTGCAGCGAAGCAGGAGGGCACCATGTCGGACGAGAAGATCACCAGCGACCACACGCGGAGCGGGGACGTGTTCAGCAGTGATCATCGCGACCGGGACGAGCATCGCGACCGAGACGAGCACCGCGACCGGGACGAGCACCGCGGCCATGACGGTGAGCGGCATTTCGAGGGTCGGCGGTCTGACGATGACGGCGAGCACCGTGAGGAGCACCGGAGTGAGCACCGGGAGGAGCATCGCGACGACGATCACGGGCACCGTAGCGAGCACGAGTCCCGGGATTGGGAGGAGCATCACGACGATTCCGGCTCTCATCTGTCGCACGATCACGACGATCACGGGCACGAGTCCCACGAGCACGAGTCGCATGAGGTCTCGGGCCACGAGCACGTCGTCTGAGTTGTCCGAGGCGGGATCGGGGGTCGCCCGATCCCGCTGCGACGACGGTGCGACGGCAGGAGGGGGAGGATGGCCGAGCAGCAGGGACCGAGCGCCGCGGTGCGGTTCGCGCGTGAGACGGTCGAGTTGGCCATCGAGGGGGCCGCGGCCTATGGCCGCGACGACCTCGTCGCGCGGCTGCGCGGTGCCCGGGATCTGTTGTCGGGGTCGAGCGTCACGGTCTATGTCGTCGGCGAGTACAAGCAGGGGAAGAGCTCGCTGGTCAACGCGCTGCTGACCACCACGGTGTGCCCGGTGGACGACGACATCGCCACGGCGGTGCCGACGTTGGTGCGGTTCGCTGACCAGCCGCGCGCGAGCGCCACCTACGAGCCCGAGCCCGGCGACATCGGCTCGCCGTGGACCGAGACGATCCCGTTCGACCAGATCGCCGCGCACGTCGCCGAGGGCGGGAACGCCGGCAACCGTCGGCGGCTGCGGTCGGTCACCGTCGGCGTCGACCGGGCCCTGCTGGAGTCGGGTCTCGTCGTCGTCGACACCCCGGGGGTGGGTGGGCTCGGGTCGGTCCAGAACGCACTGACGGCCAGCGCACTCCCGTCCGCGCACGCCGTCGTCTTCGTCGCCGACGCCTCCCAGGAGCTGACCGTGGCCGAGGTGCGGTTCCTGCACACCGCCGCCGAGCTGTGCCCGATGCTGCTGTTCGTCCTGAGCAAGATCGATCTCTATCCGCAGTGGCGGCGGATCCTGGAGCTCGACGTGGGACACCTGACCCGTGCCGGGATCGCCGCGGACGCGTTCGCGGTGTCGTCGGAGATACGCACCGCCGCCGCCGACGCCGCCGACGCCGAGCTGAACGACGAGTCCGGCTTCCCGCCGTTCGTCCGGCGGCTCGGCGAGGTGCTCGACGACGCCGAGCGGGTGGCCCTGCAGTCCCTCGGCGCGCACCTGACGTCCACGATCGGTCAGCTCGTTCCCGCTCTCACCGCGCGCGTCACCGCTCTGACCCGTCCCACCGAGGCCGCCGATGTGCAGGCCGAGCTGGCCCGGGCCCGGGACCGGGCCGACACGTTGCGCAGCAGGTCCGCACGCTGGCAGCAGCTGCTGAACGACGGCTTCTCCGACATCTCCGCCGACGTGGACTTCGACCTGCGGATGCGCACCCGCGGCGTGCTGGCCGAGGCGGAGCAGGCCATCGATGATGGCGATCCCGCGCGCAACTGGCCCGACTTCGAGAAGTGGCTGCGTTCCCGGCTGGCCGGCGAGACCCTGGAGAACTACGCCCGGTTCGCGAAGGCCGCCGACGAGCTGGCCGAGCGGGTCGCGGAGCACTTCGAGCTCGTGGAGACCCAGATCGTCAAGGTCCGGGCCCCGCTGGGGATGCTCGAGGAGCTCTCGATCGAGACCTCGGCGCTGGACCCGCCGAAGAAGGTGACCGGCAAGATGGCGATCTTCCAGAAGACCTACGCCGGTTTCATGATGTTCACGATGCTGACCCACCTGACGATGCTGGCCATCCCGAGCCCGATCGGCATCGCCGCCGGCCTGCTCATGGGCCGCTCGGCGTTCGGCGAGGAGCGCAGGCGCGCGGTGGACAAGCGCAGGTCAGCGGCCCGGACAGCGGTGCGGCGGTTCGTCGACGAGTTCACGCTGCAGGTCTCGAAGGACTCCCGCGACACCGTGCGGCGGGCCCAGCGTGAGATGCGCGACCGGTACTCCGCGCGCGCGGAGGAGCTGCAGCGCTCGGCCGCCGCCGCGCTCGACGCCGCCCGCGACGCGGTGCGCGGCGGCGAGGACGCGGCCGACGAGCTGCGTCGCCTGGAGAAGGACCTCCAGCTGTTCACGGCGCTACGTGCCCGCACCGAACAGATGCTGGCCCGCACCGCACGCCCGGAGCACGCCCGGTGAGCGGCGGCCCCGGCATCGCCGACCGCGTCGGAGGCCTCGTCCGTACCGCCATCGCGCTCTACGGGGACAGCCCCGGTGGGCCCGAGCTGCGAGCCGTCGACGCCCGCCTCGCCGAGCCACTTCGGGTGGCGATCGCGGGCCGGGTCAAGGCCGGCAAGTCCACGCTGCTCAACGCGCTCGTCGGCCAGCAGCTCGCCGCCACCGACGCGGGCGAGTGCACGCGCATCGTCACCTGGTATGTCGACGGCCTCACCTACCGGGTCACCCTCCACCCGCGCCAGGGCCCGCCCCGCCAGCTGCCGTTCCGGCGGTTGGGCGGGTCTCTCGACATCGCGATGGACGGCGTCGCCGCAGCGGACGTCGAGCGGCTCGTCGTCGAATGGCCCGCGCCCACCCTCGCCGACATGAGCCTCATCGACACACCCGGGATGGGGTCGATGAGCACCGACGTCGGCCAGCGGAGCGAGGCACTGCTGACCCCCGAGGACGAGGTCGACGGCGCACCGGCCGAGGTCGACGCCGTCGTCTACCTCATGCGCCACGTCCACGGCGAGGACGTGCGCTTCCTCGGGACCTTCCAGGACGGGTCGGCCGACCGGAACCCGATGAACACCGTGGGCGTGCTGGCCCGTGCCGACGAGGTCGGACACGCCCGCCCTGACGCCCTCGAGGTCGCGGCCCGGATCGCCACCCGCTACGCCGCGGATCTCCGCATCCGGGCACTGTGCCGCACGGTCGTTCCCGTCGCCGGGCTGCTGGCCTCGTCGGCGGCCGCCCTGCGCGAGACCGAATACCGGTCCATCGAGCTGCTGGCCGCCTGCCCCGACCTCGACCGGCTGCTGCTCACCGCGGACCGCCTACTGACCGGTAGCCCCCGGCTCGAGCTGCTCGACGATGAACGCGCCGCGCTCCTGGACCGCTTCGGCATGTTCGGGCTCCGGCTCGCCACCCGGCTCGTCCGGGACGGCGCGGTGAGCAGCGCGACCGACCTCGCCCACGAGCTCCTGACGGCCAGCGGTCTGCCGCTGCTGCGGGCGGTGCTGGCCGACCAGTTCGCCGCGCGGGCCGACGTGCTCAAGGCGCGGTCCGCGTTGATGGGATTGGAGTCGATCATGCGGCGATACCCGCTGCCCGCCGCTGCCGGCCTGGCCCACGACGTCGAACGGGTGCGGGCCGGCGCCCACGAGTTCGCCGAGATCTCCCTCATCGACGCGATCCGCACCGGTGCGGTCCCCCTGTCCTCCGGTGACCTTCGCGCCGCCGAGCAGCTGCTCGGGGCGGCCGGCACCGATGCCCGGACGCGGCTGGGCCTGCCGCGCGACGCCAGCCCGGAGGGGGTGCGCAAGCTCGCGGCCGAGCACCACCTGCGCTGGCAGCAACGCGCCGAGCACCCGGCGTCACCGCGTGAGGTGGCGCAGGCGGCGCGGCTGCTCGTGCGGACCTGCGAGGGGATCCTCGGAGATTTCCCGACGGTCGAGTAGCCGGCAAGGTATTTCCGTCCGGGCGAGTAATCCACTACTCATGACGGGTGCCCCCTGGGAGCGCAGGTTGACCGGGCGGGGCTCTACCGGCCGCGCCGCCCGTCCACGCTCGCAGGAGGCCACCATGGGGTACAGCCTCGGAATCGATCTCGGCACGACGTTCACCGCGGCCGCGATCGACCGCATCGGGCACATCGAGATGGCCACTCTCGGCGACCGGACGGCCGCTATCCCGTCGGTCGTCCTCATGCGGGGCGAGGGTGCCGTGCTCACGGGGGACGCGGCGAACCGGCGGGCGATGATGGAGCCCGACCGGGTGGCGCGGGAGTTCAAACGCCGCCTCGGCGACCCGACGCCGCTCGTGCTCGGCGGTGCACCGCACTCGGTCGCGTCGGTGCTGGCGCAGCTGCTCTCCTCCGTGGTCGGGAAGGTTGCGGAACGGGAAGGCGGGGCCGCCGAGCACGTGATGCTCACCCACCCGGCCAACTGGGGCCCCTACAAGCGGGAGCTGTTCGACTCCGTGCCGCGCATCGCCGAGGTGGACCGGGTATCGATGATCACAGAGCCGGAGGCCGCCGCCGCGCACTACGCGACGAGCGAGCGACTGGCCGACGGTGCGCTCATCGCGGTCTACGACTTCGGCGGCGGCACGTTCGACGCCACGGTGCTGCGCAGACGCGCCGCCGGCTTCGAGATCCTCGGCACCCCGGAGGGCGTCGAGGGCCTCGGCGGCATCGACTTCGACGAGGCCGTGTTCGCCTTCGTCGACCGCACCCTCGACGGCGCGGTCACCGCGCTCGACTTCACCGATCGGCAGAACGCCGGTGCGCTGATCCGGCTACGCCAGGAGTGCGTGCTGGCCAAGGAGACTCTGTCGGCCGACACCGAGACCGTCATTCCGGTCCTGATGCCCGGCCTGCAGACCGAGGTGCGGCTGACCCGCGCCGAGCTCGAGGAGATGATGCGACCACCGATCGAGTCGACCGTGAGCGCGCTGCGCCGGGCGCTGCGCTCGGCACGCGTGGAACCGGAGGCCCTCGACGCCGTCCTGCTGGTGGGCGGGTCGTCGCGGATCCCGCTGGTCTCGGAGATGGTATCTGCGGCGCTGGGCAGGCCGACCGCGGTCGACGCCCATCCCAAACACGTCATCGCGCTGGGTGCGGCGGCCCTCGCCGGGGAGGCGCACGGCCGCACGGGCAACGGCGTGGAGCCGCCCGTTCCCACGACGGTGCTGCCAGCGGTGACGCGCCAGGTCGCACCGAGGCCGCGGTCCGAACCGCGCCCGGAGCCTGCGCGCGACCGTCCGAACCCAGCTCCCGCTCGCCCCGCCGCACCGGCCCCGTCCAGTCCGGCCCCGTCCGGTGCGGCCCCGTCCGGTGCGGTGAGGTCGACGCACGGCCCGTCGGGTGCCGATGCCTCCGCATCAGGCCGCCAGCGGCTTCCGGCGGACCCGCCCGGTGCGACGGCCGCCACCATCGCGGTCCCTGCGACCGCCCCCCGTTCGGCAGCTCCCCGACCGGCGACCGAACCGGTTCGTCCCGGCAGCGGCACGACCGGGATCGGCCGCCCACCGGCCGCGCCGCCCCTCGGCGATCCCGGCGCCGCCGGCCGGCCC
>NZ_JAOPWR010000378.1 GCF_025965585.1 Pseudonocardia sp. | reverse complement strand
TGCTGCCCGGTGGACAGGCCCACGCCGTCCTCCCCGACGGGTGTGTCGAGGGGCACGTCGAGCGCGGCGAGGGCCGCGGCCGCCTCCACCAGGTCGGTGGGGGCGAACGGGTGGCCCAGCCGGATGTTCTCGGCGACCGTGCCGGCGAGCAGCACCGGCCGTTGCGGCACCCACGCGACGCGGCGCAGCCAGGCGTCGCGGTCGACGTCGGCCAGGTCGACGCCGCCGACGGTGATCCGGCCGGAGTCGGGGGTGCGCAGGTCGAGCAGGAGGTCGATCAGGGTGGACTTGCCACCGCCGCTCGGCCCCTGCACCCCGAGGATCCGGCCGGGCTCCAGGGTCAGGTCGAGCTCGTCGAGGACCCGGCCGCCTCGACCCTCGACCACGACGTGCTCCAGCCGGACGGGCACCAGCGCCGGGTTCGGCGCGGGGACCCGGCCGGTGGCCGCCGGTGCGGGCGTCTCCAGCACGGCGAACACCTCGGACGCGGCGGCGAGTCCTTCGGCGGAGTCGTGGAAGCGGGCCCCGACGGCACGCAGCGGCAGGTACACCTCGGGTGCCAGGATCAGCACCACCAGCGCGGTGAGGAGGTCGAGCCGGCCCTCCACGAGCCGCAACCCGACCGAGACGGCGATCAGCGCGACCGACAGGGTGGCCAGCAGCTCCAGCACGAGCGCGGACAGGAACGCGACCCGCAGGGTGCGCATCGTGGCGCGGCGGTACTCGGTCGCCAGGTCGCGCAGTCGCGAGGACTGGTGGCGGCCGCGCCCGAACGCGACGAGCACGTCCAGCCCGGCGACGAGGTCGAGGAAGTGGTGGCCGAGCACGGCCAGCGCCCGCCACTGCCGCTGCGTGGAGCGTCCGGTGTGCATCCCGACGAGGATCATGAAGATCGGGATGAGCGGGACGGTGAGTCCGACGATCAGGCCCGAGAGCGGGTCACCGACGAGGATTCGCGCGGCCACCACGGCCGGGACGACCGCGGCGACGAGCAGGGTGGGTAGGTAGCGGCTGAAGTAGCCCTCCAGCCCGTCGAGGCCGCGGGTGGCCAGCGTGGCGACCTCGGCGGTCGGGGGCAGGTCGCGGTGGCGCGGGCCCAGGCGCAGCGCGTGCGCGACGAGCCGGGCCCGCAGCTGGCGGATCACGTCGGCCGAGGCCCGGTGGGCGGCCACCTCGCCCGCCCACGCGAGGACCCCGCGACCGGCCACGATCGCGACCAGCGCCAGGAGCACGGGCGCGAGCTCGGCGAGCCCGGCCCCGCCGAGGAACGCCCGGGCGATGCTCCCGGCGAGCAGCTGCGCCTGGACGATCACCAGACCGGCGGTGACCACGGCGACCCCCGCCGCGACGACGACGAACCGCCGCGCGGCCGAGGCGTGCCGCAGCAGCCGTGGGTCCAGCGGCCTCATCGGACGTGGGCCCCGGTGCCGGCGACGGGCAGCCCGGAGGCGGCCGGGATGTCGGCGCTGCCGATGCGACGGCGGAACACCCAGAAGGTCCAGCTCTGGTAGACGAGCACGATCGGCGTGAACACCACCGCCACCCACGTCATGATCGTCAACGTGTAGGGCGTGGAGGACGCGTTGGTGGTGGTCAGGCTGAAGGCCGGGTCGGTGGTCGAGGGCAGCACGTCGGGGTAGAGGGTGCCGAACAGCGTCACCGTCACCCCGAGGATCGCCGTCGCGGTGAGCAGGAACGCCCAGCCCTCGCGGCCCCGCGCGTTCATCACGACCGTTCCGATCAGAGCAGCGGCCGTGACCAACACCGGCACAGCGGTCCAGATCCGGTCGTGGGTGAGGAAGGTCCAGACCAGGAACCCGCCGCCGACGACGATCGTGGCCCCACCGAGCGTCCGAGCCAGCGCGGCGGCGCGCACGCGCACGTCACCAGTGGTCTTGAGCGCGAGGAACACCGCGCCGTGCAGGGCGAACAGCGACAGTGTCGCCAGGCCGCCGAGCAGTGCGTAGGGGTTGAGCAGGGTGAGCAGCGAGCCGGTGAACTCGTGGCGGGCGTCGAGCGGGACGCCCTGGACGATGTTGGCGAAGGCGACGCCCCACAGCAGGGCCGGGACGGCCGAGCCCGCGACGATCGCGATGTCCCAGTTGCGCCGCCACCGGTCGCTGTCGATCTTGCCGCGGAACTCGAACGCCACCCCGCGCACGATGAGCGCCATGAGGATCAGCAGCAGCGCCAGGTAGAAGCCGGAGAACAGGCTGGCGTACCACTCGGGGAACGCCGCGAACGTCGCGCCGCCGGCCACGAGCAGCCAGACCTCGTTGCCGTCCCAGACCGGGCCGATGGTGTTGATCGCGACCCGGCGGTCGGTCTCGGTGCGCCCGACCACGGGCAGTAGCATGCCGACGCCGAAGTCGAACCCGTCGAGGACGAAGTAGCCGGTCCAGAGCACGGCGATGAGCAGGAACCAGATGTCGGTGAGGGCCACGGCGCGCGCTCCTAGTAGGCGACCGCGAGCGGGCGCGGCTCGTCGGTGATGGGTTCGGCGGGAGTGGGTGGGGGAGGGCCTGCCTTCGCGTAGCGCGTCATCAGCACGCCGTCGACCGCGGCGAGCACGCCGTAGAGCAGCGTGAACACGATGAGCGAGGTCAGCACCATCCCGGCCGACACGCTGGGCGAGACGCCGTCGGCGGTGCGCAGCGTCCCGTAGACGGCCCAGGGCTGGCGGCCCACCTCGGTGAAGATCCAGCCGACGCTGTTGGCGGCGAAGGGCAGGAACAGCCCGGCGAAGGCGGCCCGGTAGAACCAGCGCGGCACCGCACGGGTGGCGCGCTTGCGGGTCAGCCACAGCCCGATCAGCGAGATCAGGCCGGCGAGCATCCCGAACCCGATCATGAGTCGGAACGTCCAGTAGGTCATCGGGATGACCGGCATGTAGTCGCCGGGTCCGAAGGTCGCGGCCTCCTGCTGCTGGATCTGGGTGATGCCCTCGACCTTGCCGTCGAACGAGCCGGTGGCCATGAACGACAGCACCCCGGGCACGCGGACGCTCCAGACCTCCTTGGAACCGTCGAGCGATCCGATCGTGAACAGCGAGAACGAGGCGGGGGCCGTGGTGTCGTAGAGCGCCTCGGCGGCGGCCATCTTCATCGGTTGCTGCTGGGTCATCAGCCGCGCCTGCAGGTCACCGGTGATCACCACGCCGATGCTCGCGATCAGCACCGTCACCAGCGCGATCCGCAGCGACGGTCGGAACACCTCGGTGTGCTGTCCCCGCGCGAGGTGCCAGGCGCTGATCGCGAGCACGAACATCCCCGCGGTGACGAAGCACGCGGTGATCGTGTGCGCGAACGCCCCGACGGCGGTGGAGTTGGTGAGCACGGCGCCGAAGTCGGTCAGTTCGGCCCGGCCGCGGGCGGTGTTCACGATCGACCCGACGGGGTGCTGCATCCAGGAGTTCGCGGCGAGGATGAAGTAGGCCGAGAGGACCGTGCCGATCGAGGCCATCCAGATGCAGGCCAGGTGCAGCTTCTTCGGCAGCCGGTCCCAGCCGAAGATCCACAGCCCGAGGAACGTGGACTCCAGGAAGAACGCGAGCAGGCCCTCGATGGCCAGCGGGGCGCCGAAGATGTCGCCGACGAACCTGCTGTAGGTGCTCCAGTTCATCCCGAACTGGAACTCCTGGACGATGCCGGTGACCACGCCCAGCGCGAAGTTGATCAGGAGCAGCTTGCCCCAGAACTTGGTCATCCGCAGGTAGCGGTCGTCGGACGTGCGGACCCACGCGGTCTGCATGCCGGCGACGAGCAGCGAGAGCCCGATCGTCAGCGGGACGAACAGGAAGTGGTACACGGTGGTGATCGCGAACTGCCACCGTGCGAGGTCGAGGTTCATGGCTTCTCCGGCTCGTGGCCGGTGCTCCGGCCGTGGGGCACGAGCCTGCCGGACGTGACCAGGGCGGCGGGAGGGCCGAGAGACCCGGGCGCGCCGGGACCATCGGTGCCCGCTGAGCGGCCCCGCACGGCCAAGTCCGCTGATGCCTCGGCGCTCCGGCGCGAGGACCGTGGGCCGCCCCCGGTCGGGCCCAACGGCCCTGGGGCTCCGCGTCAGCGGGACGAATCTCGGCCGTGCCCACCCATTGTCGAGAACGGGACGAGACCGCCGATGAACGCGTTACTGCCCACCACGATGAAGGTCGCCGTGGTGCCGGAGTCGGGTGCGCCGCTGGTCGTCCGCGACCTGCCGGTGCCTGCACCGGCCCGGGCCAGGTGCTGATGCGGATGCAGACCTGCGGAATCTGCCACACCGACATGCACGCCGCGCGCGGCGACTCCGTGCTTGCGGGCAAGGTCCAGGCCCGCCTGGTACCGGAGTTCTGATGACCGCTGACGTGCTCTCGGTCGGCGCCCGGTTCCTCGAGCTCGGCCCCGGGATCGAGCCTCCGGGAGCGGCGGCTATGCCCGGGGCTCGACGAGACCGAACGTGCTGCGCAGCAGCGGGCGCTGGACGCGAAGATCGCGGAGTTCGACGTCGTGATCACCAACGCGGTGCCCCGGCGTCGTCCGCCGGAGCTGCTCACCGCGGCCGCGCCGGCCGCGACGTGGCCCGGATCCGTCGTCGTCGACACCGCGGTGGGGCCGCTTGGCGGCAACGTCGCCGGTTCGGTGCCCGCCACCACCGTCGTGCTGCCGGGTGGGGTGACGGTGGTGGGCGCGGGAGGGGGCTACCCGCGCGCGGTGATCGTCATCAAGCGGTCGCCCGGGCACGGCTACGCCGGGATCGACAACGAGCTCTACACGGCGCCGAACACCGAGATGCTGTTGGCCGACGCCAAAGACTGACGGGGATCCTCGCCCCACTGAAGGAGGTCGTGTCATGACCGTTTCGTCGTCACCCGACGTGCTGGTGACCTACGCCTCGAAGATGGGCGCTACCGCGGGCATCGCCGCGATCGTCACCGACGAGTTGCGCGCTCACGGCATGGCGGTCGACGTGTGCTCTGTGACTGACGTCGGCACCGTGGAGGACTACCGGATCGTGGTCGTGGGCAGTGCTCTCTACGCCCGCCGCTGGCGGCGCGAGGCGGTCCGCTTCCTCCGCCGCCACGCCAAGCCGCTCAGCGGCCGGACCGTGTGGATGTTCCAGTCCGGTCCCTGCGGCCGCGACGCGGTGCATCCCGACCAGCCGGA
>NZ_JAOPWR010000375.1 GCF_025965585.1 Pseudonocardia sp. | reverse complement strand
GCGGCACCCCTCCCGGGGTGCCGCGCCTCGGCGTATGTGGAGCCGGTGCCTACGCCAGGCCGAGGACCGATAGGGCCACGCGGGCGGCCTCGCCGCCGTGCTCCTCGGAGATCCCCAGCGCGGTGGGCACGTCGAGGTCGGCGAGCAGGGCTGCCGTGACCGCGGCGGCCGCCTTCGTCCCGTCTTCCGCCACGCCCCGGGCAGCGGCGGCGTAGAGCCGGTCGAGCCGGTTGGTGGCCGCGTCCAGTGCGGCCGGTTCGTAGTCCCAGTCCTGCGACCACACCCGGTCGACCAGCAGCAGCCGCAGGGCAGCGGCAGGGTGCTCCTGCAGGACATCGGAGACCAGCACCAGGTTGCCGGTGGACTTCGCCATCTTCGCGCCGCCCACGCGCACCGTGCCGACGTGCATCCACGCCCGCGCGAACGGCGCGACCCCGGTGAGCGCCTCGGCCATCGCGGACTCGTACGCGTGGTGGGGGAACCGCAGATCGGCGCCGCCGGCGTGCAGGTCGAGCGCCGGGCCCAAAGTCGTCAACGCCATCGCGGCGCACTCCGCGTGCCACCCCGGACGCCCCTCGCCCCAGGGGCTGGGCCACGCGACCTCAGCGGGTTCCGCCGACCGCCAGATCGGGACGTCGGCCGGGTGCTCGGCCCCGGCCGCCCCGAACTGCTGGCCGAACTCGGCCGCGAGAGCGGCGGCGGCCTCGTCGTCGAGCCCGGCCCGGGCCGGGACGGCACCGCCGCGGAACCAGACGGTGCCGCCGCGCAAGTAGGCCGCACCCGACTCGAGCAGCGCCCCGGCCAGCGTCACGACCTGGGCGACGTGGTTGTGCGCCCGCGGCTCGTGGGTGGGCGGGCGCACGCCGAGCGCCGCCATGTCACGGTCGAATCGGAACTGCTGCACGGCGGCGAAGCTGTCGGACCGGTCGCCCATGCGGGCCGCGGCCGCGTCCAGCACGTCGTCCACGTCGGTGACGTTGCGGCACACCTCGACGTCGACGCCGAGGTGGCGCAGTACGCGCGCGGCCACGTCGGCCCAGACGAACGTGGCCGCGTGCCCGAGGTGGGTGGTGTCGTAGGGGGTGATGCCGCAGACGTACATCCGCGCCCGGCCGACGACCGGGAGCGGGCGGTCCCCGATGCGCAGCATCAGCGGACGGCCGCGCGCCGGGCGGCGCGCCGCAGCTGCAGGATCCGCAGACCACCCGGGATGGCGACGAGCAGCAGGCCCGCGACGGCGGCCAGCAGCAGCGCGACGCCCACCGGCAGCGAGAACGTGAACCCGAGGAAGAAGATCGTCACCACGTTCAGGTTCTGCAGGATGAACACCAGCAGGAAGATCAGGACGATCGCCGAAAGGATCAGCCCGGTCCACAGCCCGCCGGTGCGGGTGCGCACGACGACCGGCGCGGACGGCCTGGTCGACGTCGGGACGGTCGGCTGCTCGGGGCTCGTGGGGACGGCCCTCATGCTCGGGTCGGTGACGGGACCGTCGAGCTCGGACGGGGCCGGGCGTCGCAGACCGGGCTGGGTCAGGGGGTCGGCGTGGGGATCGGACGGACCGACATTGCCGTGCGCCGGCACGTCCCTCGCCAATGGCGTCGCCCGGGTCGGATCCTCGCTCATGGAACTCCCTCACTAGCTCGCTGCCGTGCGCCGGCCATTCGACCGGCAGTATTCCGCACACCCCACGTGGGGGCCCGGACACGGTCGGTCAGGCCGCGTCCCGCGGATCCGGACGCACCGGCCGGTCGATCCACGGGCCACGGCCTCCCGTCGGACGATGGACCACCAGGCGGCTCTCGACGTCTTCTTCGCCACGCCGCCCGCCCACGTCGCCACGCCGGAGCCGCTGGTCGACGCCTCGCCTTCCTGTTCTCCGCGCTGCGGGCGCAGCCGCGCCTGGACTGAGACGCGGTCAGCCGCGGCCCTCACGGCGCATCGGGACGTGCACGACGCCGTCCCAGTCGAACGACGGGCCGGTCACGGCGAACCCGAGCCCGGCGTAGAAGCCGGCGAGGTGATCCTGGGCGTCGAGCACGCAGGGGCGGTCACCGACCTCGGCCAGCGCCGCCTCCATCAGCCGCTTGCCGAGCCCGCGGCCGCGCGCCGAGCGGGCCGTGCACAGCCGGCCGATGTGGTACTCGCCGCCCTGCTCCTCGAGCAGCCGCAGGCAGCCCAGCACCGGCGACGGCCTGCCACCGAGCCAGTAGTGCCGGGCGCGGTCCTCGAGGTCGCGACCGTCCAGCTCGGCGTACGGGCAGGCCTGCTCCACCACGAAGACGTCGACGCGCAGGCGCAGCAGCTCGTACAGCATGCGGGCGTCCAGGTCGGCCGCCCAGGCCCGGTGGACGGTGGCGGCGACCGCCTCGCTGGTCATCCGGTTCTTCTACCACCCTCGCCGACAAGGCGCAGTTCCACGTGGGCGTCGACCTGCCGGTAGGCCTGCTCGGGTGGGGCCCGGCCTGCTCCGGGACGTGACGCCGCGATGTGACACTTCCGTGACACGGCACAGCGGGCCCACCGCGGGCGGCTAACCTCGAACGGTGCGTCACCACGATCTCGTCGTCATCGGCACCGGGTCCGGCAACTCCATCGTCGACGACCGCTTCGACGACCGCGACGTCGTGATCATCGAGCACGGGGTGTTCGGCGGCACGTGCCTGAACGTCGGCTGCATCCCCACCAAGATGTACGTCTACCCCGCCGACATCGCCGAGCACATCCGGCACGCCAGCCGCTACGGCATCGACGCCACGCTGGACAAGGTGCGCTGGACCGACATCCGCGACCGCGTCTTCGGCCGCATCGACCCCATCGCCGCCGGCGGGCGCGAGTACCGCGTGGAGCGCTGTCCGAACGTCACCGTCTACGAGGGACACGCGCGGTTCACCGGCCCCCATGCGATCAGCGTCGACGGCGGCGAGCCGTTCACGGCCGACGAGATCGTGATCGCCGCGGGCGGCCGGCCCGCGGTCCCGGACGTGATCGCCGGCTCCGGCGTCCCGTTCCACACGTCCGACACGATCATGCGCATCGACGACGTGCCCGAGCACCTCGTGATCGTCGGGAGCGGGTACATCGCCGCCGAGTTCGCGCACGTGTTCTCCGCCCTCGGTGCCCGCGTCTCGATCGTCGGGCGCAGCGGGCTGATGCTCCGCGCCCAGGACGAGACGGTGTCGGAGCGGTTCACGGCCGTCGCCGCCGAGCGCTGGGACACCCACCTCAGCCGCAAGATCATCGGCGTGTCCGGCACCGAGGGCGACATCACGGTCACCCTCGACGACGGCACCGTGCTGGAGGCCGACGTGCTGCTCGTCGCCGCAGGCCGCGTCCCCAACAGCGACCGCCTCGACCTCCACAAGGCCGGCATCCCCACGCACCCGGACGGTCGCATCGTGGTCGACGAACGCCAGCGCACCCCGGTCGAGGGCGTCTGGGCGTTCGGCGACGTCAGCTCGCCCTACCAGCTCAAGCACGTCGCCAACCACGAGCAGCGGGTGGTGCAGCACAACCTGCTGCACCCCGAGGCGCCGCGCGACACCGACCACCGCTTCGTACCGTCGGCGGTGTTCACCGACCCACAGATCGCGGCGGTGGGACTCACCGAGGCGGGGTGCCGCGACCAGGGCCTCGACTACGCGGTGAAGATCCAGGCCTACGGCGACGTAGCCTACGGCTGGGCGATGGAGGACACCACCGGCTTCTGCAAGGTGCTCGCCGAGCGCGGCACCGGAAGGCTCCTCGGCGCGCACGTCATGGGCCCGCAGGCTTCCATCGTCGTGCAACCGCTGATCCAGGCCATGTCCTTCGGGCTGGGCGCGCGCGAGATGGCCACCGGCCAGTACTGGATCCATCCGGCGCTGCCCGAAGTGGTGGAGAACGCCCTCCTCGGCCTCGACCTGTAGGCCGGATTACACGATCCGTGGTGCCGCCGGGCACCGAATGCCTGGTACACACGTTCCCAGTAAGGTCACCCTATTCCCCACGATCACGAGGTGCCCCGCCCATGACCGCTGTCGACAGCTCCACCCGACCGGCCGGCCCACCCGCGGCCAAGCCGATCCTCGACGGCCGCCGAGGGATGGCGCCGCAGATCGCCGTCTACATGTTCGTGATCCTGCCGCTGCTGGCCCTGATCGGCGCCATCCCGTTCGCCTGGGGATGGGGCCTCGGCTGGACGGACGTCGCGATCGCCGCGGTGTTCTACGTGATCAGCGGCCTCGGCATCACCGTGGGTTTCCACCGCTACTTCACCCACGGCTCGTTCAAGGCGAAGCGGCCACTGCGCATCGCGCTCGCCGTCGCCGGGATGCTGGCGATGCAGGGCCCCGTCATCACCTGGGTGGCCGACCACCGCCGCCACCACGCGTTCTCCGACAAGGAGGGCGACCCGCACTCGCCGTGGCTGTTCGGCACCTCCACCGGCGCGCTGGCGAAGGGCTTCCTGCACGCCCACACCGGCTGGCTGTTCGACCGTGACAAGACCAACGAGAAGCGCTTCACCCCCGACCTGCTGGCCGACCGCGACCTCGTGCGCGTCGACAACCTGTTCGTCGTCTGGTCGGTGGCCACGCTGCTCGTCCCCGCCGCGCTGGGCGGCCTGATCACCATGTCCTGGTGGGGCGCGCTCACCGCGTTCTTCTGGGCCGGGCTCGTGCGCGTCGGGCTGCTGCACCACGTCACGTGGTCGATCAACTCGATCTGCCACATGATCGGTGAGCAGCCGTTCGCCTCCCGCGACCACTCGCGCAACGTCTGGCCGCTGGCGATCCTGAGCTTCGGCGAGTCGTGGCACAACCTGCACCACGCCGACCCCACCTGCGCCCGCCACGGCGTGCAGCGCGGCCAGATCGACATCTCCGCCCGCGTGATCTGGGCGTTCGAGAAGCTGGGCTGGGCGAGCAACGTCCGCTGGCCCAGCACCAAGCGCCTCGAGAAGCTGGCCACCAAGGCCGCCTGACCCGGGCCACGATCGTCGTCTGAGGGACATGAGCTGCACATACGCAGCTCATGTCCCTTTTTCGCGATCGATCCCCGCATCACGGAGGAGCTTGACCGGAAGCCGCGCGGCCGCCGAGTCGGCCCGGTCCGCGGCCGCGGTGATCAGCCGCGCGGCCCGTGCGGACCCGTGCCTCGTCGCTCAGCCGATGGCCGCCCACCAGGTGGACGCCGGGATGCAGGCGCCGCCACGATCCCTCCCGGGTGCGGCGGTGTCCACGGTGGCCGCCGACAGCCCGCACGCGACGGCCCGGGCCAGTGTGATCACCCCGGCCTGCCGCGCCACGGGCTCCGCGGACGACATCGGCCCAGGACGCTGATCAGCGGCGGATCCCGTTGCCGTTCCGTCAGCCGGCTTCGGCCCGCGCCTCCGGCGGCTCGTCGACGGACTTCTTCGCCGCCGGGTCGTAGGGCACCGCGGGCGGCTGCTCGCCGCGGATGCCGGCCAGCAGGGTGGTCACGTCGGACATGATCTTCGCCGTGACACCGTCGAGCGCGGTGCGGGTGCGCGGGCCGCCCAGCCACTGCGAGAGGTCCACCGGCGGACCGACGACGACCTCGACGCGCTTGCGCGGGAACAGCCGCGGCAGGCCCGAGCCGGGCCGCAACACGTCCTGGCTGCCCCAGTTCGCCACCGGGATGACAGGCGCGCCGGTGACCAGCGCGATGCGGCCGATGCCGTTCTTGGCCTTCATCGGCCAGCCGTCGGGGTCGGCGGTGTAGGTGCCCTCCGGGTAGAACGCCACGACCTCACCGCGCTGGACGGCCTCGATCGCGCCGCGGAAGGCGTCCCCCGCGCGGGCCGAGGTGCGGTAGACGGGGATGTGGCCGCCCTTGGCCAGCACCGACCGCACCACGGGGATGTCCCAGAGCTCGGCCTTGGCGAGGAACCGCGGCATGCGCCCGTGGGAGACGGTCAGCGCCACGTCGAAGATCGGGTCGGAGAACGACACGTGGTTGATGGCGAGCAGCGCGCCGCCTTCGCGTGGGATGTGCTCGCCGCCCGTCCAGCCGATGCGGGTGCCGAACATCGTCCACGGCCAGAGCATCCAGATGGCGAAGCCGAACCAGAACCCCGAGCCGCGCCTGCGGCGCGAGAACGTGAGCGCGAGCTTCTCCCGCACCGTCAGCGGTCGGGTACCCGTCATGCGTCCTCCTGGAGCCTCTCTCGTCGGACCGACTCGCGGATCATCCCCTGCCGGGTGACGATCTGACCGTGCGCCCCCATTGTGTGACGTCGATCGCAGGGCCCGAGCGGACAACCGCGTGAAACAGAACACCCGACCACACTGGTTTGACAGCTTCATCATCGAGAGGTCTCCCGTGCACGAGAGTTCTGTGCTGCCGCGCGTCGAGCCTGTCGGGGCGGTCCCCGACGCCCCGAGGTTCCTCGTCATGGTGCTGCACGGCGGCCGGGCCCACAGCCGGGAGAGCGGGGAGCGCAAGCGCCTGACCTACCGGCGGATGGTGCCGTTCGCCCGGATGCTCGCCCGCCGCGGCAACGACGCCGGGCTCGCCGTGTTCATGCTGCGCTACCGCCACCGCGGCTGGAACGCCCCGGCCAGGGACGCCCAGCACGACGCCGAGCAGGTCCTGTGCGAGCTCGCCGGCCGCTATCCGGGCGTGCCGGTGGTGCTGGTCGGCCACTCGATGGGCGGCCGCGCTGCGCTCGGCGCCGCAGGCGAGCCGAACGTCGTCGCGGTGTGCGCACTGGCCCCGTGGTTGGACGGCTCGGACCCGGTGCAGCAGCTGGCCGGCCGCACCGTGCTCATCGCCCACGGCGACCGCGAGCGCTGGACCGACCCCCGCGAGTCCTACGCCTACGCGGTGCGGGCCAAGCCCGTCACCGACCGGATCGCCCGCTTCGACGTGCACGGGGCCGGCCACTTCATGCTCAGCCGCGCGTCGGACTGGCAGTCGCTCGTGCGCCGCTTCGTGCTGGGTGTCACGGAGATCGAACCCGAGGACCCCGAGATTGCGAATGCTCTCGCGCAACCCGCACCGGGCGGCCTGCACGTCGAACTGTCCGCCGCTCACTGACTGGAGCCGAAGATGACCCGTCCCACCGCTGCTGTCGTCGGTTCCGGCGTCGCCGGGCTGACGGCCGCCTACCTGCTGCAGCGCCGCTACGACGTCACGCTCTTCGAGGCCGACGGCCGGCTGGGCGGCCACGCCCACACCCACGAGCTGTCCACCTCGGACGGCGGCACGGCCAACGTGGACTCCGGGTTCATCGTCCACAACGAGCGCACCTACCCGAACCTGCTGCGGCTGTTCGCCGAGCTCGGCGTGTCCACACAGGAGTCGGACATGTCCATGAGCGTGCGCTGCGAGGGCTGCGGGCTGGAGTACGCCGGGGCGCGCAAGCTCGGCGGGCTGTTCCCGCAGGCGTCCAACGTCGCGCGGCCCGCGTACCTGGCGATGCTGGGCGAGGTCGTGCGCTTCCACCGGCACGCGCGGCGCGTGCTGGCCGACGAGCGCGCGGGCGACGTCACGCTCGGCGCATTCCTCGCCATCGGCGGGTACTCCCGCTACTTCGTCGAGCACTTCATGCTCCCGGTGGTCTCGGCCGTGTGGTCGGCCGGCGAGTCGGTGTCGATGAGCTACCCGGCCCGCTACCTGTTCACCTTCCTCGACCACCACGGCCTGCTCTCGGTCGGCGGCTCGCCCCGGTGGCGCACGGTCACCGGCGGCTCGCGCAGCTACGTCGAGAAGGCGGTGAAGGGACTGTCGGGCGTGTCGGTCTCCACCCCGGTGCGCAGCGTCTCCAGGGTCGGCGAGGGCATCGATGTCCGCGACGACGCCGACACGGTGCACCGCGTCGACAAGGTCGTGGTCGCCACCCACCCGGACCATGCGCTCGCCCTGCTCGACGCACCCACCGAGGACGAGCGTGCGGTGTTGGGCGCGTTCACCTACTCGCGGAACACCACGCAGCTGCACCACGACACGTCGGTGCTGCCGCGGCGGGCGGGCGCGCGCGCGTCGTGGAACTACCTCAAGTCGGCCTGCTCCAGCCAGGACGGCGCGCCCGTGCTCGTCAGCTATGACATGAACCGGCTGCAGCGCCTCGCCGAACCCGACGACTACGTGGTGACGCTCAACGGCACCGACCGCGTCGACCAGGACCGCGTCGTCGCGACGATGCACTACGAGCACCCGATCTACACGCCCGAGTCGGTGGCCGCGCAGCGCAGGCTGCCCGCCCTCAACGACGGCACAGTCGCGTTCGCGGGCGCGTACCACGGCTGGGGCTTCCACGAGGACGGCTGCGCGGCGGGCGTCCGCGCAGCGGCGTCGCTGGGAGCGGACT
Source organism: Pseudonocardia sp. (assembly GCF_025965585.1). Lineage (GTDB taxonomy): Bacteria > Actinomycetota > Actinomycetes > Mycobacteriales > Pseudonocardiaceae > Pseudonocardia. Next base: position 20,031 of record NZ_JAOPWR010000375.1, on the reverse strand, counting down.
GGTGACCGCCTGCGCCGGTCCCACGCCGGACGTCGTCCGCGCGCCGGTGGCCGTGCCGGCACTCTACGACGCCACCGTCACCCACGTCCGCAAGCAGGCGATGGACCGCCGGTTCGGCCACGGCATCTACCTGTGGCTCGTCGACATCGACGCCCTGCCCGAGCTGCCCCGCTGGCTGGCGCCGTTCGCCCGCTTCGAGGCCCGCGACCACCTCGGCGACCCGCAGCGGACCATCCGCCAGAACCTCGACGCCTGGCTCGCCACCCAGGGCGTGGACCTCCACGGGGGCCAGGTGCTCATGCTGGCCAACGCCCGGCTGCTCGGGTACGTGTTCAACCCGATCAGCGTGTACTGGTGCCACCGGCCCGTCAGTGCCGACGACCGTTCCGCCGGCGCTACACGCGGTGCGCTCGAGTGCGTGGTCGCGGAGGTCCACAACACCTACGGCGAGCGGCACTGCTACCTGCTGCGCACCGACGGGTCCGGGCGGGCCGAGACGGCGAAGGCCTTCTACGTCTCGCCGTTCCTTTCGGTCGACGGCACCTACTCGATGTCGCTGCGCGAGCCGGGCGAGCGCCTTGCCGTCGCCGTGACCCTGCGCCAGGGCGGCGCCACCGCGCTGACCGCCACCGTCGTCGGCACCCGCCGCCCGGCCACCCCCGCGGCGCTGGTGCGGATGCTCGCGCGCCGCCCGCTCATAACCTACCGCACGTCGGCCCTGATCCGCCGCCACGGCATCACGCTCTGGCTGCGCGGGCTCTCCGTGATCCGTCGACCGAAGCACGCACCGCAGGAGGGCGTCCAATGAGCACAGAGCCGCTGACACCTACGCCGATGCCCGCGCCTGCGGTCGTGAAGCGCTCCAACAACCACTTGGTGCCGCGCCCGAACGAGGGTGTGTGGCCGGGCCTGGCCACGCCTGCGCACTCCGCGGCGCGCGCCCGGATCGCGGAGTCGCTGTTCCGCGGCGCGGTGAAGAACCTGCCGGTGCGCGTGGTGTTCCCCGGCGGGGAGCGCCTGGGCGCGGGCGGGCCCGACTCCCCCGTCATGCGGATCGTGCGACCGGCTGCGTTCTTCCACCGCCTCGGCTGCAACTCCAAGATCGGCTTCGGCGAGTCGTACATGGTGGGCGACTGGACCACCACGAACCTCGCCGACCTGCTCACGCCCTTCGCGGCCAAGCTCTCGACGTTGATCCCGCCGGTGCTGCAGCGCATCGGCCGCCGCTTCGCCGAGGCCCGCCAGCCGAAGGAGGAGGTGAACACGGTCGAGGGGTCGCGGGAGAACATCCACCGCCACTACGACCTCTCCAACGACCTGTTCTCGATCTTCCTCGACGAGACGATGTCCTACTCGTCGGCGTGGTTCGCCGACGGGAGCGACGACCTGGTCGACGCCCAGCACCGCAAGATCGACGGCATCCTCGACATGGCAGGCGTCACCGAGGGCAAGCACGTGCTGGAGATCGGCACCGGCTGGGGCGGCCTGGCCGTGCGGGCGGCGCAGCGCGGCGCACGCGTCACGACGCTCACGATCTCCGCCGAGCAGGCCGTGCTCGCCGAGGAGCGCATCGAGGCCGCCGGCCTCAGCGACCGCGTGCAGGTCCTGCTGCGCGACTACCGCGAGGCCCAGGGCAGCTACGACGCCGTGGTCAGCGTCGAGATGATCGAGGCCGTCGGGGTGGCGTACTGGCCCACCTTCTTCGCCGCGCTCGACCGGCTGCTCAAGCCCGGCGGCAAGGTCGGCCTGCAGGCCATCACGATGCCGCACGACCGGATGCTGGTGTCGCAGAACGACTACACGTGGATCTCCAAGTACATCTTCCCGGGTGGGGTGATCCCGTCGGTGGCGGCCGTCGAGCAGAACCTCGCCGACCACACCGGTCTGCGGGTGGCCGAGCGCCGGAGCCTCGGCCCGGACTACGCGCGCACGCTGGCGCACTGGCGGGAGCACTTCCTGGGCCGCTGGGAGGACGTGGCCGCGCTGGGCTTCGACGAGACGTTCCGCCGGATGTGGGAGTTCTACCTCGCCTACTGCGAGGCGGGCTTCCGCGTCGGCTACCTCGACGTCCACCAGTTCTCGCTCGCCCGCCGCTGACCCGGCACGATCTTGGGGAGCGCCGTGCCGGCCCGAGCCCGCGGCGCTCCCCGCCCCCACCCCGCGACGCCCACCCGCGACCCCAGGAGACCTCCGTGCCCAGCCCCGTCGCCCCGCAGCTCACCGAGCTGGTCGAGCGCCTGATCGGCGCGCCGCTGCCCATCCGCATCCGCGCGTGGGACGGCAGCGAGTCCGGCGCCCCGGACGGCCCTGTCGCGATCATCCGGCATCGGCGGGCGCTGCGGAGGCTGCTGTGGAACCCGGGCGAGCTCGGGCTGGCGCGCGCGTTCGTCGCGGGCGAGCTGGACATCGAGGGCGACATCGCCGAGGGCCTGTCCCGGTTCTGGAGGCTCGCCAAGGCGCAGAACCTCGGCGCCCTGAGCCTCACCACCGCCGACAAGCTCGACGCCGCCCGCACGGCGGCCACGCTCGGCATCCTGGGCCCGCGGCCGAAACCGCCGGCGTCGGAGGCCCGCCTGGAGGGCGGCCTGCACACCCGGCGCCGCGACCGCGCCGCGATCAGCCACCACTACGACCTCTCCAACGAGTTCTACGAGTTCCTGCTCGACCCGCAGATGGCCTACTCCTGCGGCTACTGGACGCGGGAGACGAGCGCGGACTACGGCCTGCAGCAGGCCCAGACCGACAAGCTCGACCTCATCTGCCGCAAGCTCGACCTCAAGCCGGGCATGCGCCTGCTCGACGTCGGCTGCGGATGGGCGTCGCTGCTCGTCCACGCCGCCACGCACTACGGCGTCACGGCGGTCGGCGTCACGCTCTCGGCGGAGCAGCGGGTGTTCGGCATGGCCCGCGTCGAGGCGCTGGGTCTGAAGGACAAGGTCGAGATCCGGCTGCAGGACTACCGGGAGATCCCGGACCAGCCCTTCGACGCGATCTCGTCGATCGAGATGGGCGAGCACGTCGGGCAGGACAACTACCCCGAGTACACCGCGCAGCTGCACAAGCTGCTGCTCCCCCACGGCCGCCTGCTGCTTCAGCAGATGTCCCGCGGCGCGGCGGGCGACAACACCGCCCCCGGTGGTGGCGCGTTCATGGAGAGCTACGTCGCCCCGGACATGTACATGCGCCCGCTGGGCGAGACGCTGAACTTCCTCGAGGCCGCCGGCCTGGAGGTCGTCGACGTCCACTCGTTGCGCGAGCACTACGTGTGGACGGTCAGGCCGTGGCTGGACACGCTTCAGGACAACAAGGCCGAGGCGATCCGGCTGATCGGCGAGGAGCAGTACCGCGTGTGGCTGCTCTACCTCGCGGGCGCGGCGCTCGCGTTCGAGGAGAACCGGATGGGCGTACACCAGATGCTCATGGTGCGCCCCGACGCCGACGGCCGGTCGGGCCTGCCCCGCGGCCGGACGTCCACTCTGGGCCGCGATCCCGAGATGGATCACGCGGTGGCGACGAACTCCGCGGGTGACGCTCGATTCGGCGGCCACCGGCTCGGCACGCGGGATGCCGACGAGTCCGACACGATGACCCGGTGAGCGCATATCCGTGGGGCGCGGCGCTGACCAACCTGTGGGTCACCGCCGTCGTCATCGTCCTGACGTTCGGCGTGGCGCTGTTCGTGGCCGTGCGGGTCCGCGGCGGCCGGCACGACGGCATCGACGTCGTGTGGGGCGCCGGCTTCGGCCTCGTCGCGATCGTGACGCTGCTGCTCGCGCTGGGCGGGGGCGACCTGTGGCGCCAGCTCCTGATCACGGTGCTCACGTGCGTGTGGGGCTTCCGGCTGGCCTGGCACATCGAGCACCGCAACCGCGGCAGGGACGAGGACCCGCGCTACGTCGCGATCATGAAGCGGGCGCCGGGAAACCCCGTGGTCCACATGGTCCGCAAGGTCTATCTGCCCCAGGCCGTGATCATGTGGATCGTCTCCCTGCCGGTCCAGCTGGGCGAGTACGGGTACGCATTCGGGGCGGTGCCGGTCATCGTCACGGTGCTCGGCGTGCTGTCGTGGGGCGTCGGCTTCTTCTTCGAGTCGGTCGGCGACGCCCAGCTGGCCGCGTTCAAGGCCGACCCCGCCAGCAAGGGCCAGGTCATGGACAAGGGCCTATGGCGCTACACGCGCCACCCCAACTACTTCGGCGACGCCGCCGTCTGGTGGGGGCTCGGACTGCTCGCGCTGCACCAGTGGGCGGGCCTGGTCGGGCTGGTCGGCGTCGCGCTGATGACGTGGTTGCTCGCGAAGGGCACCGGCGCGAAGCTGCTGGAGTCGTCGATCGGCAACCGGCGGCACGGCTACGTCGACTACGTGGAGCGCACGAGCGGGTTCATCCCGATGCCGCCGCGAAGGCAGACACAGCCGCCGCAGAAGACGGTTTCCTGAACCGCTCGCCGCTGCCGTGCGAAAGGATGATCAGGAACCCCGGATCGGAAGGACGTTCATGAACACCGGCGACCAGGTCAGCGACTTCGAGCTGCAGGATGAGACGGGCACCCCCCGCAAGCTCAGCACGCTCCTGGAGAACGGCACCGTGGTGCTGTTCTTCTACCCGATCGCCTCCAGCGGCGGCTGCACCCAGGAGGCATGCCACTTCCGCGACCTCGCCGCGGACCTCGCGGCCGTGGGCGCGCAGCCCGTCGGCATCAGCAGCGACGGCGAGACCGCCCAGAGCACCTTCTCCGCGGCCCACTCGCTGGGCTACCCGCTGCTGTCGGACAAGGGCCACAAGGTCGCCAAGGAGATGGGCGCCTACCGCGCCTGGCTGCCCGGCGGCCTGCACACCCGGCGCATCACGTTCGTGATCGGTCAGGACCGCCGCGTCATCGAGAAGATCGCCAGCGAGACGAAGTTCGACATGCACGCCGACGAGGCGCTCGAGGTCCTGAAGAAGCACAAGGCGGATGCGTGACCGCTTCGGACCACGCCGCGATCGCCGATCGCAAGGTCACGGCGTCCATCGTCGCCGCGCCGCCGGACGAGGTGTTCGCGCTGCTGGCGAATCCGCACCGGCACCACGAGTGGAGCAAGAGTGATCATGCCGAGCATCGGGTATTGAGGATCGTCCGAGCACAACGACGTTCGAAGGGCGACACCATGACGACAAGTCCGGCTGAAAGCGATCGGCCCGGTGGTGATCTCACCGACCACGGCGCCGACCCTGTTGACCGCGAGCGAGACGACGATGGCGCCACCACCGCTGCTGCCCCGGACACCGACGGGCAGGACGTCCCGGCCGGTGACCTCACCGATCACGGCGTAGACCCCGCCGGCCGCGCCGCCGAGGAGTAGGGCTGACCCGGTTGCGCCAGAACGGGTGCATGCGCGACCACTCGTGAAGGCGCGCCGGCGCTACGGGCTGGAGCCGGCCGACGGGGGAACCCGCATCACCGAGACCTTCGACCACGGCAACGCGCCGCCGGCGCAACCTCAGGCGGGTCCGGGCCTGCGTGAGGTTGCGCCGGCGGCGATCACCCGGGGCGGGTCGAGGCCCGGGAGCCCGTCGAGGCTCTCGGCGTTGCGCGTGGAGTGGTAGGTGGCGATCTTCTCCGGCCCTCGGGTCTCGGCCCACGCGTCGAGGATCCCCCGCTCCTCCACCAGCTCCATCCTCGGCACGGCGTAGCCGCAGGCGTCGGCGACGCGCGCGACGTCCACCGTGATCACCGCGCGCGACTGCGACCTGCGGCTCGCCGCCGCCTCCCCGAACGGCGCGATGACGGCGTCGAAATCGGGGTCGGACGCGAACGTGACCCGGCCCGTGCCGTGCAGGCGCACGATCTTCGGCCCACCGTCGAAGGCGCAGAACATGACGCAGATCCGCCCGTTCTCGCGCAGGTGGGCGATGGTCTCGACGCCGCTGCCGGTGAGGTCGAGGTAGGCGAAGGTGTGCTCGTCGACCACGCGGAACGTGCCGCGCGTGCCCTTCGGCGAGAGGTTGACGAGCCCGTCCGCGGCCAGTGGCGCGGTGGACACGAAGAAGAGCGGCTGCTCCTCGATCCACGCCCGCAGCTTGGCGTCGATGCCGTCGTAGACGTGTGCCATGGCCCCGACGCTACGACCGCGGACCCACCGGCACCAGGGAGATCCCTCTCCGTGAGGGAGCGGCTACGGCAGCGTCAGGATCTCCGCGCCGTCGGCCGTGACCAGGATGGTGTGCTCGAACTGCGCCGTGCGGGAGCGGTCCTTCGTGACGACGGTCCAGTCGTCGTCCCAGATGTCGTAGTCCACGCCGCCGAGGGTGATCATCGGCTCGATCGTGAACGTCATGCCCTCCTCGAGCACGGTGTGGACGTTCGGCTCGTCGTAGTGCAGCACCACGAGCCCGCTGTGGAAGCTGCGGCCGATGCCGTGGCCGGTGAAGTCGCGCACCACGCCGTAGCCGAAGCGCTTGGCGTAGGACTCGATCACCCGGCCGACCACGTTGAGCTCGCGGCCCGGGCGCACGGCCTTGATCGCACGCATCGTGGCCTCGTGGGTGCGCTCGACGAGCAGCCGGTCCTCCTCCGCGACGTCGCCGGCGAGGAAGGTGGCGTTGGTGTCACCGTGGACGCCGCCGATGAACGCGGTGACGTCGATGTTCACGATGTCGCCGTCCTGGATCACCGTGGAGTCCGGGATGCCGTGGCAGATCACCTCGTTGAGGCTCGTGCAGCACGACTTCGGGAACGCCTTGTAGCCCAGCGTGGAAGGGTAGGCGTCGTGGTCCACCAGGTACTCGTGCACCACGCGGTCGACCTCGTCGGTGGTGACGCCGGGCGCCACCGCCTCGCCGCCGGCCTGCAGCGCACGGGCCGCGATCACGCTGGCCACGCGCATGGCCTCGATCACCTCGGGCTCCTGCACCCACGGGTCGGTGCTGCGCGACGGGGACTTCTTGCCGACGTACTCCGGGCGCGGGATGTGCGCGGGGACGGGGCGCATCGGCGTGACGGTTCCGGGGGTCAGCAGGGTGCGGGCGGACATGGTTCCAGTGTAGGTCGACGCCGGGAGGCCGAGGCGGTGCGGGACGACCGCCCCGCTATCCTCGGCCCATGGCCATTGCGCCGAACGTCGCAGCCGCTCCGGTCCGCGTGCCGATCGCCGAGCAGCCCACCATGGTGATACCCCGGATCCGGCCAACGAGCTTCGGGAAGCCGCTGGTCCTGATCATGATCCCGACGCTCGTGCTGGCCGTCGTGGTGGGCATCCTCGTCGGTCCCACGCGCGCGCCGCTCCTGGGTGCGGCCATCGGGGTGATCGGGGCCGCCGTCGCGATGTCGATGGCGATCCGCAAGGCCGACACCCCGCGCGCGAAGCCCTGAGGCTCCGGGCTCAGCGCACCCGGTGCGCCACCCGGCTCGACACGAGCATCGACAGGCCGCGCCACCCCAGCAGCAGCACGGCGAGCGTCACCAGCGTGACGATCGCGAAGCTCAGCGGCAGCCGGTCGAGGAACGCCGCCCGCAGGGCCAGCCCGATCACCACGGTGCCCGCAAGCGCCACCGCTCCCCCACGCAGGCCCGCGGGGCGCGACCGCACGTACGGGGTGGCCCAGGCGGCGAGCAACCCGACGAGGAACGGCGCGACGGTGCCCAGCAGCCCGAGCAGCGCCTCGGACTCGGCATGGCTGGCCCGGCCCACCGCAGCGAAGACGATCACGGCCAGGATGTCGGCGGCGAGCGCGAGCGCGGGGATCCGGCTGGGAGACATGCCGTCCAGCGTAGGCCCGAGCCGCGCGGGCGGTCATCAGGGCAGCTTCGAGAGGAACGTGTCCGCGACGGCGACGGCCGGGGTCGACGACCCGCCGTCGACGATCAGCACGGCGAACGCGAGGTCGCCCCGGTAGCCGACGAACCAGCCGTGCGAGCGGCCGTCGTTCGTGAACTCCGCGGTGCCGGTCTTGCCGTACACCTCGCCGCGCCCGGAGAGCTTCTTCGCCGTCCCCTCGGTGACCACCGCCCGCATCATCGTGCGCAGCTGGGCGAGCAGGGCCGGGTCCGGTGCGGTCGCCGGCGTGACCACCTCGGTCGGGCGTCCGCGGATCAGCTCCGGCACCACGGGTGACCCCTTCGCGACCGTGGCCGCCATCAGCGCCATGCCCAGCGGGCTCGCCAGCACCTGCCCCTGTCCGAAGCCGTTCTCCGCGCGCTGGACGAGGTCCGTGGCCGACGGCACGGAGCCGGTGACGGTGGTGATGCCCGGCACGGTGTAGTCGGCGCCGAGCCCGAGCGTCAGCGCCGCGGCGGGCAGCGCGCCGGGGCCGAGCCGCGAGCCGAGCGTGGCGAACGTGGTGTTGCACGACTGCGCGAACGCCGTCCGCAGCGGCACCGTCCCGAGATCGAACTTGTTCTCGTTGGGCACCGGCCTGCCGCCGATCACCGTCTGGCCGGGACAGACGACGGGGCTGTCGGCGGTGAGCCCGAGCCCCCCGCCGAGCGCGGCGATCGCCGTCGCCATCTTGAACGTCGACCCCGGCGGGTAGCGGCCGATCAGCGCCAGCGGCCCCGCGGCGTCGGCGGCATCGTTCTGCGCGACGGCGAGCAGGTCGCCCGTCGACGGGGCGACGGCCACGATCATCGTCTGCTGCGGCAGCGGCTCGACGGCGTCCTCGGCGGCGGTCTGGACGGCGCGGTCCATCCCGATCGTGACGGTGCTGCCGGGCGTCGGAGCCTTCTCCGTCAGCGTGGTGACGGGGTTGCCGGCGTCGTCGACGGCGACGACCGACCATCCGTCGACGCCGTCGAGCTGGGCCTCCACCGCGGTCCGGACGCCCCCCAGCACCTGACGGGCGAAGCGGGCGTCGGGCGCGAGCAGTCGCTGCGAGCTGGCGAACCGGACGCCGGGCATGTTGTAGATCGCGGGCTTGACGCTCTGGTAGTCGGTGTCACGCAGCACGGCCACGCTGTAGGCCTGCCCGTCGGGGGTGCGCGCGGCGCCGTCGGTGATCGACTGCACGGTGATGGACGGCTCGAGCGGCGACAGCGCCTTCGCCAGTGCGCCGGCGACGGCGGGGAGGTTGCCCGCGGTCCTCCGGTCGAGCAGGACGTTCACCACGGACGTGGCGGCGAGCAGCGGCACCCCTGCCCGGTCGACGACGGGCGCGGGCTGCGGCGACTCGGTCTGCAGCGACAGCCGCTGCCGGGCGGCGAGCTGGGGGTGCACCACGGTCGGGGCCCAGCGGACCAGCCAGCCGTTCTCGGAGTCGGGCGCGGGCAGGAGATCGAGCTGGTCGAGGTAGGTCCAGACACGGCCCTTGCCCAGGTCCCAGGTCACGTTGACCGACGCGGTGGCGCGGGCGGTGGCCGAGCGAACCTGCGCGATCTCGGTGGTGAGCGACACCGGCTTCAGTGCGTCGCGGCTCGCGGTGAGTACGCCGGTGGCGGCCTGCGGGTCGTCGGTGGCGGCCGCGGCGCCCGCGAGGTTCCCCCCCGACCACGCCGTGAGGAAGGCCGCGGCGGCGTCCTCCGGCCCGCTGTCGCCGAAGAGGCCGCATCCGGCGACCCCGGCCGTCAGGACGAGCGCGGCGAGCAGGGCCAGCAGGCGACGCACCGGGAACACGGCCCGAGTATGCCCACCGGGGCCGTTCTGATCGTGGACCGCGGACGGCGCGCCTGGCACGAGGACGATCAGAACAGGACGGTGGCGAAGCTCCCGACCTGGGTGAAGCCGATCCGCTTGTACGCCGAGCGCGCCACGTGGTTGAAGCCGTTGACGTAGAGGCTGGAGATGCGGCCGATGGCCGCCAGCCGCTCGGCGACGGCGGCGGTGCCGGCCGTGCCGAGCCCGTGGCCCCGCCACACCGGGTTCACCCAGACGCCCTGGATCTGCCCGACCTGCGACGACAGCGCGCCGATCTCGGCCTTGAACACCACCTCGTCGCCCTCGAAGCGGGCGAACGCCCGGCCCGCCGCGACGAGCTCGGCCACGCGGGAGCGGTAGCCGGCTCCGCCGTCGCCCGCCCGCGGGTCGACGCCCACCTCCTCGGTGAACATCGCGACGGCGGCGGGGAGGTAGCGGTCGAGCTCCGCGGGACGCACGGGGCGCACGAACGGGTCGGGCACCACCGCGGGCGGCCCGGCGAGCACCATCAGCGGCTGGTCGGAGCGGACCTCGCGCGCGGGCGTCCAGTGCCCGGAGAGGTCCTCCCACAGCGGCAGCACGAGCTCCGCGCGGCCGACCACCGAGGAGCACCCCCTGCCGTGCCGGCGGGCGCGCTCGGCGAAGCTGCGCAGGGCCTGCCGGTCGCCGCGCAGCGGTACGAGGTTGGCACCGGAGAAGCAGAGGCCGTCGAGTCGCGACCCGACCGCCCAGACCTCACCGCCGAGGCGCCACGGATCCAGGCCCGCGATCTCGACACGGGCGGCGACCATGCAGGCGGCCACCGGATCGCTGTCCAGGGCTGCGCGCACTCCGGCGCGGTCCCGGTCGTCGAGGAGCCGCGCTCCGGCGACACGAAGCACCCTTCTACGGTGCCACACCCCCGCCGCCGCGGAAACGACGGGATGCGCGTCGGTGTCCATCCGAGACCTCGCTGTCGGAAACGGTGCTGTACGTGCCGTGCTGTCCGATTCCCCGACCGGTCAGCCCACCGTCACCTGCGGCTCGCCCTCGGCGCCCTCCATCGACTCGGCGATCTTCATCGCCTCCTCGATCAGCGTCTCGACGATCGCGTGCTCGGGAACGGTCTTGATGACCTCGCCCCTGACGAAGATCTGGCCCTTGCCGTTTCCGGAGGCGACACCGAGGTCGGCCTCGCGGGCCTCCCCCGGACCGTTGACGACGCAGCCCATGACGGCCACGCGCAGCGGCACCTCCATGCCGGTGAGGCCCGCGGTGACCTCGTCGGCGAGCTTGTAGACGTCGACCTGGGCGCGCCCGCACGACGGGCAGGACACGATCTCCAGCTTGCGCGGCCGCAGGTTGAGCGACTGCAGGATCTGCGCGCCGACCTTGACCTCCTCGACGGGAGGCGCCGACAGCGAGACGCGGATGGTGTCGCCGATGCCCTGGCGCAGCAGCGCGCCGAACGCCACGGCCGACTTGATGGTGCCCTGGAACGCCGGCCCGGCCTCGGTGACGCCGAGATGCAGCGGGTAATCGCACTGCTCGGCGAGAATCTCGTAGGCGCGGATCATCACAACCGGGTCGTTGTGCTTGACCGAGATCTTGATGTCGTGGAAGTCGTGCTCGGCGAACAGGCCCGCCTCCCACATGGCCGACTCGGCCAGCGCCTCGGGCGTGGCCTTGCCGTACTTCTCCAGCAGGCGCTTGTCGAGCGAGCCCGCGTTGACGCCGATCCGGATCGGGGTGCCGTGGTCCTTAGCGGCCCGCGCGATCTCCTTGACCTGGTCGTCGAACTTGCGGATGTTGCCGGGGTTCACCCGCACCGCGGCGCAGCCGGCCTCGATGGCGGCGAACACGTACTTGGGCTGGAAGTGGATGTCTGCGATCACCGGGATCTGCGACTTCGCCGCGATCGCCGGCAGCGCGTCGGCATCGTCCTGGCTGGGGCAGGCGACGCGCACGATGTCGCAGCCCGCGGCGGTCAGCTCGGCGATCTGCTGCAACGTCGCGTTGACATCCGAGGTCAGCGTGGTGGTCATGGACTGGACGGAGATGGGGTGCTCGGATCCGACGCCCACGGGACCGACCTGGAGCTGCCGGGTCTTCCGGCGGGGTGCCAGGGTCGGAGCGGGAGGAACCGGCATGCCCAGGGAGACGCTCACACCCCTACTATCCTCCGCCCCGCCGGCGCGCGCCTTGAGACCTCGGCTACGACTCCCCGTGTGGGTGCCTCACGTGCGGCCGGTGTCCTCCTGGGCCCGGCGCAGCGTGGACGAGTGAGGCAGCCAGGTGGCCAGCTCGACGGGCCAGCCGTCGGCCTCCAGGACCTGCACCACGGCCGGGTCGTCGTCCAGCACGCTGACGATGTCGCGGGTGGCAGCCAGCGTGCGCAGCACCTCGCGCTTCATCCAGCGGGCCGGGCGGTAGTCGTCGTCCTCGCGCATCAGCAGGGGCTGCGTCGGCAGGCCGTGGCGGCGCAGCCAACCTTCGGTGAGCCTGCGGTTCCGCTCGGGACGCCCCATGAGGTAGATCACGTCGTGGTCGACGAGCGCGGCCCGCAGCCGCTCGGCACCGTCGGGCAGCAGCGGGTCGCGGTCGGCGGCGGAGAAGAACCGCTCCCACCGCTGCGGGCGCGCCTCGAGGTGGTGCAGGCGGTGGCGGACGTCGGCCAGCACGCCGTCGATGTCGAAGACCGCGAGCGGGCGCCCGTCGGGGCACGGCAGGGTCGGGAAGGGGGCAGCCGTCACGAGGGCAGCGTGACCGGATTGATGATGTCGGCGACGAACAGCAGGCCGCTCCAGGCGATGAACACGATCGCCACGACGTAGGACACGGGCATCAGCTTCGCGACGTCCACCGGCCCCGGGTCCGGCCTGCCGCGCAGCCGCGCGACGCGCCTGCGGGCCGCCTCCCAGAGCGCCGGGAAGATCTGGCCGCCGTCCAGCGGCGGGATCGGCAGCAGGTTGAACAGGAACAGCGAGATGTTGACCGCCGCGAGCAGCTGCAGGAACACCGACAGCTCCGCGGCGGGCGGGGCGTCCAGCGCGAGCACCTCGCCGCCGATGCGCGAGGCCCCGACGATGCCCACCGGCCCGTTGACGTCACGCTTCTCGCCGAGGAACACCGAGCCGAACAGCGCGGGCACCCGCTGCGGCAGCTGGATGATGGCCTGCCCGGTGCGCCCGACCACGTTGCCGATCTGGTCGACGACCGCGCCGACGCTCTGCCGCTGGTAGCCCTCCACCGGGCTCAGGCCGAGGAAGCTCGCGTGCACGAGGGCGCCGGTGCCGTCGCCATTGGCGTCCAGGGCGGGCAGCTCGGTGGTGATCAACGTGGGGGTGAGCTGGAGCTGCTGCCCACCGCGGTCCACAGTGACCGTGACGGTGCCCGTGGCCCCGCGGATGGCGCCCTGCAGCTTGTCCCAGTCGTCCGGGCCGTAGGGCACACCCTGGAAGGCGACGATCCGGTCACCCGCCCGGAACCCGGCCCGGGCGGCGGGCGTGGCGGGGGCGCCCGGCGGGCAGGCCAGCGTGGTGGCGGTGGCCGGCACGACGCAGGCGCTCACCGCGCTGACGGTGGTGGACGCCGCGATCACGCCGATGCCCATGAGCTGGATCCCGAACAGCACCACCGCGAGCACCAGATTCATGAACGGGCCCGCGAACATCACGATCACGCGCTTCCACGGTGCGCGCATCCAGAACTGGCGGTCGGCGTCCTCGGGCGCGACCTCGTCGGCCGACTGCTTGCGCACGTCGTCGATGAGGCCCTGGAACGGGCCGGTGCGGCGGCTGCTGCCCAACAGCTCGCCCTTGGCCGGCGGGATCATCCCGATCATGCGGATGTAACCGCCGAGCGGGATCGCCTTGAGCCCGAACTCGGTATCGCCGCGCTTGCGCGACCAGACCGTCTTCCCGAAGCCGACGAAGAATTCCGGCACCTTGATGCCGAACCATCGCGCGGTGGTGAAGTGCCCGAGCTCGTGCCAGAAGACCGAGAAGAGGATGCCCAGGAAGAACAGCACGATCCCCAGGACCGTCATCATGTGGAGACTCCAGATCGGTCGCTCAGCGCTCGGGCCCGAGCGCGCGCCCATTCCTCGGCGGCGTGTACGTCAGCCACGGTAGCGGGATCCGCCGACCACTCGTCGGCGACGTCGAGCACACGCTGCAGCAGATCGGTGATGCCGGTGAACGAGATCACGCCGGCCACGAACGCGGCCACGGCCTCCTCGTTGGCGGCGTTGAGCACGGCCGGCAGGCAGCCTCCCGCCGTGCCGGCCTCGCGGGCCAGCCGCACGCCGACGAAGGTGTCCTCGTCGAGCGGCTCGAACGTCCAGGTCTGCGCAGCGTCCCAGCGGCACGGGGTGGCCGCGCCGGGCAGCCGGTCGGGCCAGGCCAGCGCGAGCCCGATGGGCAGCTTCATGTCCGGCGGGCTGGCCTGCGCGAGGGTGGACCCGTCGGTGAACGTCACCATCGAGTGCACGATCGACTGCGGGTGCACCGTGACGTCGATGCGGTCGTAGGGGATGCCGAACAGCAGGTGCGCCTCGATCACCTCGAGGCCCTTGTTGATCAGCGTGGCCGAGTTGATGGTGATGACGGGGCCCATGGCCCAGGTGGGGTGGGCCAGGGCCTGCTCCACCGTGACGCCCGCCAGGTCCCCGCGCCTGCGGCCGCGGAACGGCCCGCCCGACGCCGTGACGACGAGCCGGTCGACCTCCTCGGCCCGCCCGCCGCGCAGGCACTGGGCGAGCGCGGAATGCTCGGAGTCGACCGGGACGAGCTGCCCGGGGGCAGCCGCGCCCAGCACCAGCGGTCCGCCGGCCACCAGTGACTCCTTGTTGGCCAGGGCCAGCACGGCCCCCGACTCCAGCGCCGCCAGCGTCGGCCCGAGGCCCACCGACCCGGTGATGCCGTTGAGGACGGTGTCGGCGCCCGCGGTGGCCGTCAGCTCGGTGGCGGCACCCGGACCGGACAGCACCTCGACCCCGCGCAGGCCCATGCCGGGCAGCATCCGGCGCAGCGCCCCCGCCGAGTTCACGTCGGCGACGGCGACCCGGCGCACGTCGTGCTCACGGATCTGGCGGGCCAGCAGCATGACGTCGCCACCGCCCGCGGCGATGCCCGCCACGGTGAACGACCCGGGGTTCTCGGAGATCAGGTCGAGCGCCTGCGTGCCCACAGAGCCGGTGGAGCCCAGCACGAGCACGGATCGAGTACCAGTCATCACTCCCCATCATCCCCGCACACGTGTTGTGCGACGATACGGGCGTGGCGAGTAACTCCCGTGAGCTGGAGCAGCGTTCCGAGGTCGGCCCCCAGGACGAGCCGTCCGCCGAGTGGGGATGGCACGGTGGTTTCCCCAAGGGGACGATCGCCGGTGGCATCGTCACCATCATCCTGTGCGCGGTGTTCTTCATCGGCCCGTACCAGAGCCGCACTCAGGACCTCTGGCTCGGCGGCGTCATCCTGGTGGTCCTGATCGGGATGGCCCTGCAGATCCGCAAGAAGCGCAACGCCTGGCGGCGCTGAGCCGCGCATGGCCGCGTCCGGGGCGGGCTCGCCGGTCGAGCTCGAGGTCGGTGACCGCACGGTCCGGTTGACCAGTCCGGACCGCGTCTACTTCCCGGCCAGGGGCGAGACCAAGCTGGATCTCGCCCGGTACTACATCGCCGTGTCCGACGGCATCGTGCGCGCACTGCGCGACCGGCCCTGCATGCTGCACCGCTTCCCCACCGGCGTCACCGGGGAGAAGGTGCACCAGAAGCGGCTGCCGCGCGGCGCCCCCGACTGGGTCGAGACCGTGCGCGTGCACTTCCCGCGGTGGAACCGCACCGCCGACGAGCTGTGCGTCCAGCACCCGGCCGACGTGGTGTGGGCGGTGCAGATGTCCACGGTGGAGTTCCACCCGTGGAACTCGCGGAGAACCAACGTCGAGTTCCCCGACGAGTGGCGCATCGACCTCGACCCGATGCCCGGGGCGTCCTATGCGGACATCCGGCGCGTGGCGCACGTCGTCCACGAGGTGCTCGACGAGCTGGGGGCCACCGGCTTCCCCAAGACCTCGGGCGGCAAGGGCATGCACGTCTACGTGCGCATCCCGCCCGACCACGGCTTCGCCGACGTCCGCCGCGCCGCCCACGCGTTCGCCCGCGAGGTGGGCCGCCGCTGCGACCTCGTCGACCTGACGTGGTGGCGCAAGGACCGCGACCCCGCGTCGGTCTTCGTGGACTACAACCAGAACGCCCGCGACCACACCATCGCCGCCGCCTACTCGGTGCGCGGGGTGGCCGAGGCCGTGGTGTCCACCCCGATCCGCTGGGACGAGATCGACGACGCCGACCCGGGCGACTTCACGATCGCCACGGTCCCCGGCCGGTTCGCCGAGCTGGGCGACCTTCACGCGGGCATCGACGACGCGGTCTTCCCGATCGACGAGCTGCTGGAGTGGGCCGACCGCGACGCCCACGACGGCGCCGAGGAGCCCCCCGAACCGGAGGCGCAGGAGCTCGACTGACCCACCCGCGAGTCGACACGGAACGGCGGCCGGGTCGACACCGGTGGCGGGGACGGTCAGCCGTCGGCCGCCGCCCGGAGGCGCCCGAACTCCTCGACCATGTCCGGCAGCTGCCAGTGGGCGTTGAGGCCGCTCGGGTTGGGCAGCACCCACACGCGGGCCTTCCCCAGCCGCTCCTCCTGCGGCCCGACACCGGCCTTCGGCACCGCGAACGCCGTGCGGTACGCCGTGATCCCGACGACGGCGAGCCACGCCGGCCGCACCTGCTCCACGACGCCGCGCAACCGCACCCCACCGGCGACGATCTCGTCCGCGCTGAGCTCCTCGGCCCGGGCCGAGGCCCGCGCGACCATGTTGGTGATGCCCAGCCCGAGCCCGCGCAGCTCGTCCTGCTCGGCGGGAAGCAGCAGGCGCGGGGTGAACCCGGCGCCGTGCAGCACCGGCCAGAACCGGTTCCCCGGCCGCCCGAAGTGGTGACCGGTGGCCGCCGAGACGAGCCCCGGGTTGATGCCGCAGAAGAGCACGCGCAGCGGCGGGTCGTCCGGGCCGGGGAGGACGTCGTCGATCGTACGGGAACGCGCGGCCTCGAGATCGGCGGCGGAGAAGCGGGCCACGGGACGAGGCTACGGGCCCGGCCTCGCAGGCCGTCGGCACGCCGCGAGGACGCGCTGCGTGCTGCGAGGTCGGGCCGGTGCTTGCGCGGCCCGGCAGGATGAGCCACGTGGACCTGCCCGTGATGCCTCCCGTCAAGCCGATGCTCGCCAAGGCCCGGCCCGCCATCCCGGAGGGGCAGCTCTACGAGCCCAAGTGGGACGGCTTCCGCTCGATCATCTTCCGCGACGGCGACGAGGTGGAGATCGGCAGCCGCAACGAGAAGCCGATGACCCGCTACTTCCCCGAGGTCGTCGAGGCCGTCCTGGCCAACTTCCCCGAGCGGGCGGTGATCGACGGCGAGATCGTGGTGCTCGACCGCGAGCACAACTCGCTGGAGTTCGAGGTGCTGCAGCAGCGGGTCCACCCGGCCGCGAGCCGCGTGAAGCTGCTGGCGGCACAGACGCCGGCCAGCTTCGTGGCCTTCGACCTCCTGGCGCTCGGCGACGAGGACCTCACCGACCGCCCGTTCAGCGAACGCCGCGCGATGCTGGAGGAGGCACTGGCGAAGGCCGCGCCACCCGTTCACATCACGCCGATCACGGACGACCACGCGCTCGGGCAGGTGTGGTTCGACCGGTTCGAGGGCGCCGGCCTCGACGGGCTCATCGCGAAGGAGCCCGACGGCACCTACCAGCCCGACAAGCGCGTGATGACGAAGATCAAGCACGAGCGCACCTGCGACTGCGTGGTGGCGGGCTACCGCGTGCACAAGTCCGGGCCCGACGCGATCGGCTCGTTGCTGTTGGGCCTGTTCGACGGCCGCGGCGTGCTCGCGTCCGTCGGCGTGATCGGTGCGTTCCCCATGGCGCTGCGCAGGGAGCTGTTCGAGGAGCTGCAGCCGCTCGTCACCACGTTCGACGACCACCCGTGGGCGTGGGCGAGGCAGGAGGAGGGCGAGCGCACCCCGCGCAAGTCCGAGACCAGCCGCTGGAACTCCGGCAAGGACCTGTCGTTCGTGCCGCTGCGCCCCGAGCGGGTGGTGGAGGTGCGCTACGACTACATGGAGGGCGTGCGGTTCCGGCACACGGCGCAGTTCGTGCGCTGGCGCCCGGACCGCGAGCCGTCCTCGTGCACGTACGAGCAGCTCGAGGTGGCGGTGGACTTCGACCTGGCCGCGGTGCTGGGGCTCGAGTAGCCCCCGATCCGCGCGCCGTTTCGCGTCCTCGCACCGTCCACGGAGGGTGCGAGGACGCAAAGTCGCGCGCAGATCAGCTCTGCGACGCCGCCAGCTGCCCGCACGCGGCGGCGATCTCGCGGCCGCGGGTGTCGCGCACCGTGCACGCCACCCCGGCTGCCTGGACCCGGCGGACGAACTCGTCCTGCACCGGGCGCGGGGAGGCGTCCCACTCGCTGCCGGGTGTGGGGTTGAGCGGGATCAGGTTGACGTGCACGCGGTGCTTGCCGATCCGCTGCGCGAGCTTCTTGCCCAGCAGGTCGGCGCGCCACGAGTGGTCGTTGACGTCGCGGATCAGCGCGTACTCGATCGACACGCGGCGCCCGGTGGCCATCGCGTAGCGGCGCGCGGCGTCGAGCACCTCGTCGACCTTCCACCGGTTGTTGACGGGCACGAGCGTGTCGCGCAGCTCGTCGTCGGGGGTGTGCAGCGACACCGCGAGCGTGACGGGCAGACCCTCGGCGGTGAGCTTGTCGATCGCGGGCACGAGCCCCACCGTGGACACGGTGACGCCGCGCGCGGAGATGCCCAGCCCGTCCGGGGCGGGCGAGGTGATGCGCCGGACGGCCGCCACCACGCGCTTGTAGTTGGCCAGCGGCTCGCCCATGCCCATGAACACGACGTTGGACAGCCGGGCGGGGCCGCCACCGAGGGCGCCGTCGCGGGCGGCGGCCGCGGCCTGCCGCACCTGCTCGACGATCTCGGCGGTGGACAGGTTGCGCTCCAGACCGCCCTGGCCGGTGGCGCAGAACGGGCACGCCATGCCGCAGCCGGCCTGGCTGGACACGCAGACGGTGGCGCGGTCGGGGTAGCCCATCAGCACCGACTCGGCGCGCGTGCCGTCGTGGCCCTTCCACAGCGTCTTGCGGGTGGCGCCGCCGTCGCACTCCTGCTCCAGCACCGGTGTGACGAGCGCGGGCAGCAGCGTGCGCAGCATCTCCCGCGCGGCGGCGGGCAGGTCGGTCATCGCGTCGATGTCGGCGGTGAAGCGGCCGAAGTACTGGCGGGCCAGCTGGTCGATCCGGAACGCGGGCAGGCCGAGCTCACCGGCCACCTCCCGGCGCTGCGACGGGTCGAGATCGGCGAGATGGCGGGGCGGAAGCGCGCGCCTGGGCGCGTCGAAGACGAGCGGGAGGGAAGTCATGACCCCTCAAGTGTGCCACTCAGCGGCGCACGCGGCCCTGCGCCTCCGCGATCAGCCCGGTGCGCATGGCCGCGGCCAGCCACAGCACCCCACCGGCCACCAGCCCGACCAGGCCCTGCGGGTACAGGCCGCCCGAGTCGAGCGCCAGCAACGCCCCGACCGCCCCGAGGACGAGCAGCGCACCGCCCGCGGCCAGCAGCGACCGCTCGTCGAGCAGCGACGCCAGCGGGAACAGCGCACCGCCGACGATCGCGCAGGCCAGCGGCACCGACAGCTCCCCGAACGACACCATGCCGAGCAGCGTGCTCGCGATGGTGATGAGCACGATCGCGCCGATCACCACCTGCAGGAGCTTCGTGCGGCCACCGGGCGGCAACGGCTCCCCGGAGCCGTGGCGGCGGCGCAGGGCGACCACGATCGCGCCGGTAACGCCCAGGCCCGCGGCCAGGACGACCGTGCCCGGGCCTGCCGACAGCGCGGCGGCCCCGATGAGCCACCACACTCCACCGGCCACCGCTTCGAGGTAGGGCACCGCGGGTCGACGCATGCCTCCACGGTAGCCAGCGCGCAGCCGGACCCCGTGAAGGACCCACAAGGGATGTGGCACCGTTGACGCCGTCGACCCCCACGACGTCAGGAGACAATGTTGACCGCCGAGCCCGCACCCCTACCCGCGCCCGGGCTGAGCAGGCGCACCGTGGTCGTCGGCGGTGCCGTCGCCCTGGGCGCGGGGGTCGCCGTCGCGGGATGCGCCACGGGCGTGCCCGCCGGCCAGTCCGACACCCCGACGACGGTCGCCGCTGCCGGCACCACCCTCGGCCCGACGTCCGACGTGCCCGTGGGCAGCGCCAAGATCTACTCCTCCGCGGGCGTGGTGGTCACCCAGGCCACCGCCGGGAAGTTCGCCGGTTTCTCCACGGTCTGCCCGCACCAGGGCTGCGCGGT